>NZ_JBYIVZ010000052.1:0-72208 GCF_057710365.1 Streptomyces sp. bgisy027 | reverse complement strand
CGACCAGCCACGGACAACCCGCAGTCGCCGTCGGGCCCGAAGCCCCGAGCTCTTGGGCGCCCCCGCCACGCCGAAGGCTCCCGCCGCTACGCCGAAGGCTCCCGCCGCACCAGATACGTCGCCCCCGCCCCCGCCGCGAACAGCGCCGCCACCGAGACCGCCGTCGCCAGCCAGGTCGCGCCCAGCCACTGGGCGCCGAAGTAGCCGAGGGCCACGCTGTAGACGGCCCAGGCCAGGCCCGCCAGGGCGGACCAGGGGAGGAATTCGCGGACGCGGCGGTGGGTGGCGCCCGCGCCGAGCGAGACCACCGAGCGACCGGCCGGAGCGAAGCGGGCCAGCACCACCAGGGCGCCGCCGCCCCGGGTCAGGGCCGCGCCGAGACGTTCCTGCGCCGCGCTCAGCCGACGGGAGCGGGCGATCGCGCGGTCCAGCCGGGCGCCGCCGCGCCGGGCGAGGCGGTAGGCGACCAGGTCGCCGAGGACGGAGGCCGTCGCGGCGCAGAGCGTCAGGGCCAGGATGTCCGGAACCTCGCCGGGCACGTCCCCGGTGGCGGCACCCGAACCCGCGGCCGCCGCCGTGGCCGCCGTGATGACCAGAACGCCGCTGGGCAGGACGGGCACGAACACGTCCAGCAGCACCGAGACCGCGACCACTGCATAGATCCATGGGACCGCGGTCAACGCGCCCACGTCCTCGATCCCCTCGAGCACTGCAACTCCCCGTTTACCCCCGTGGCCAGACCCGTGCCGCGACGTCCTGGGGGAGCGGCAGGGGCGGCCTATGACAGCCATACAGCGTACGCCGGGGGTGTGACAGGAGATCCATCGGGTGCTCGTGTGTTCGGCACAGCATGTTCACCCGGCCGAGGGCGCGCGAACACGGAGAGCACGCGCGACGGCGCCCGTACCCGCGAGGTGTGCGGGCGCGGACGCCGTCCAGCGGGACCGGGTCAGGCCGCGACCGGCGTCTGGTCGGTCGCCGTGCTGCTCTGTGCCGCGGAGCGCCTGCTGAACAGCCGGTCCAGGCCGAAGGCGCCGGAGCCGGTGAAGATCAGCAGGAACATCGCCCAGCTGTACATGGCGGCGCCTTCGCCGCTGTTCTCGATGGGCCACAGGGCCTGCGGCTGGTGGACCTTGAAGTACGCGTACGCCATCGCGCCGGAGGACAGGAACGCCGCGGCACGGGTGCCGAGGCCGAGCAGGACCAGGCTGCCGCCGACGAGTTCGATCACCGCGGCGTACCAGGCGGGCCAGGCACCGGTGTCCGGGGTCTCGCCGCCGAAGGCGCCGAAGAGCGAGTTGGCGCCGTGACAGGCGAAGAGCAGGCCGACGACGATACGGAACAGGCCGATGGCATACGGCTGGGCGCTGTTGAGGCGTCCGGTCATGTGGGGGGCTCCCTCGGTCTGGCTGCGGCCGGTCCCGGTAAGCACCGGCCTGGGGACGGAAAGTGAACGGTGGCCCCACGTTAGGCTCGCCTAATCGATGCTTGCAAGTTCAACATTTGGCCACGCCTGCGCCCCGGCATCCCCTTCCGCCCCGGGGACAACGGCACGTAGTGCCGCCCTGGCCACCGCATCCGCATCCGAAAGAGTGACCGAATCCACACCCGGCCGGGCCCCCGCAGCCGTCACCCAGTGCACCCCCTCCGTCGGCACGCCGAACGCGAACCGCCGTGCGTGCGCGCGCCCCTGACGGTCGATCAGCCGGTACGGTCGCGCGGTCACGTCCAGCCCGCCGGTCTCGTAGCCGTCGACCGTGTGCGGCCGGCACTGCCCCGTCTTCAGCAGCCGGGCGAGCAGTTCGTCCGCCGTGCGGCGCAAGTCCGGTTCGGGCAGCCGGGCTTCGACCAGCGTCGTCGTACGCACCACGGAACCCGGCACCTCCAGGGAGCGCGCCACCCACGCGTCCGCCTCCTCGCGCACCTCCAGCCGCGGCCCGAGCACCTCCACCACGCCCGCCTCCATCAGGGCCACCAGCTCCTCGACGCGTCGCCGCGGCGGGCCGATGGACAGGAAGGCGTTGAGCGGGGTGTACCAGCGGTCCAGATGGTCCCGGCGCGAGGTGCCGGTGAGGCCCGCGTGGTCGACGATCAGGCGCAGTTCGTTGCGCAGGTCGCGCAGCACGTCCAGGGCCGACTTCAGCGGGCCGTGGACATTGCCCCGGGCGGCCTGGGCGGCGTCCTCGCGCAGATACGCCAGCAGCCAGTCGCGCCACCGCCCGCGGTCCTGGAAGCCGCGCTCCGTGTACGGCCGCGAGACCCGGTCCCAGCTCCAGCGCTCACTCACGGGTATCCCGAACTCGTCCAGCAGCAAAGCCTCTTGGGGGTCGCGATGAGGGACGTCCAGGAAGCGCTCGGTGAACTCCGGCCGCCCGGCCCCCGGTATCAGCGCCGCGTAGTACACCGTTTCCACCTCCTTCGCCACCAACGGCCATATCTCCGCGAGGAAGTCCGGCGCCTCGCCGGAGTCGGCGCGCTTGCGGAAGCCGGCGATCACCTCCGGCGTCAGCACGAGCGGGAGATGGCGGCCGTACGGTCCTTTCGCGTTGTCGCCGCGGGCCTGGTACGGGATGCCGCGCCGTGAACCGGCGTACAGGCGCGGCTCGTCGCCGGAGGGGAGATAGCGCAGGCCCTCGTCGTCCCGGACGAAGCGTCCGCCGCGGCCCGTCGTCAGCAGGGCCATGTGATCGAAGAAGTTGAGACCCAGGCCGCGCAACAGCACGGGTTCGCCGGGGGATACGGCGGACAGGTCCACGTCGGCCGGGTTGGCGGGCGCCACGTACCGCAGGCCGTGCCGCTCGGCGTGGGCGGCGAGGTGGCGCTGGGCAGTGCCGGCGGCCGTCGGGAGGTGGCCCTGCGCCAGCACCACGGCGGACAGGCCGGACACGACGCGCCCGTCGTCCAGGGTGAGGGTCTGACGGCCGTCGGGCGCGTCGTCGAGCCGTACCGCAAGCGCCGCGTACGTCTCGACGCGCACGGTCGGCGGTGCCTCGCGCACGACCTTCGCGAACACCCACTCCAGGTAGCGGCCGTACTGGGCGCGGGTCGGGTACTCGTCCGGGCCCAGCTCGCCCGCCGCCCAGTCGTACAGGCTGGGGCCGGGCCGGATCGGGCCCGAGCAGTCGACGCTCTCGTCGGTGAACAGGGTGACCTGCGAGGCCACCGTGTTCATCAGCAGTTCGGGTGACTGCGCGGTACGCCACACCCGTCCCGGGCCGGGCGGCGCCGGGTCGATCACATGGACGGTGAGGCGCGCGCCGGGCGGCAGGAGTTCGGGAACGCAGGCGCAGAGGCGTTCCAGGACGCTGGTGCCGCGGGGGCCGGCGCCGACCAGGGCGACGGATACCGAGGTCGGAGCGGGGGGCGGTGCGGTCAAAGGGGTGACTCCCGGGCGTGTGGGGCGCGTTGGAGCGGGCGAGCCGTCGGGCGGAAGCGGACGGTCCGGCTCATCATGCCGTCGTCGGCGGGGCGAACTCAGCCCGGGGGTCGGTGAGTGTGGGATGCATCACGAGCATCACGTGCCACGCCGGTCACAAGCGGTCGGAACGGTTTGAATATGGGGCGAGTTCGGACGCCGAGGTGATTTTCCGGGCCTGCGGGTTCGTCGTCGACCGCGGGCCGGTGGAGGCCGTTCGCGCAGTTCCCCGCGCCCCTGGGCCAGCAGCCGCCAGGCCGATCTCCAGGGGTGCGGGGAATGCGCGACCGGGCACAGACCCGCGTGCCCCGGGTCGTGGCGGTGAGGTCGATATTCAGGGGTGCGGGGAATGCGCGACCGGGCACAGACCCGTGTGCCCTGGGTCGGTGGCGGTGAGGCCGACCTTCAGGGGCGCGGGAACTGCGCGACCAGCCGCACACGGCCCGCAGCCGCCGACCCAGGGGCGCGGGGAACTGCGCGACCAGCCGCACACGGCCCGCAGTCGCCGATTCAGGGGTGCGGGGAACTGCGCGACCAGCCGCACACGGCCCGCAGTCGCCGACTCAGCGGCGCGGGGAACTGCGCGAGCAACCCACGACAACCCGCAGCCGCCATCGCACCGACAGCCCCGAGCTCTCCGGCGCGACGGCTCACCCGCCCCGCGTCAGTTCCCTCTCCGCCACCACGTCCAGCCCCGCAGCACCCCGCGCCTGCTCCAGCCGCAGCCGCGCCGAGCGCCTGCCCAGGGTCAGCGTCATCAACTGGTTGCCGAACCACGGCCCACCCGTCCGGCGCCAGTCGATCGGCGGCTTCGGGCAGCCCCCGTGCCCCGCGAACCGCCGTCCCAGCACCCGGGCGAGCCCGCTCCAGCCGAAGCGGAAGCCGAGCCGGATCGCGAGCGGGATGGCGTTGTGCACCGGCGAACAGGTCAGCTGCAGGACACGGGCGTCGGGCCCGGTGCCGGCCGGCCAGGACGGCTCGGCGATGTACGCGTGATGCACGTCCCCCGACAGCACGCACACCGTCGCCGGCGCCTGCGGCCCCGAGCCGGCCTCGGCGATCAGCTCCGTCAGCGCGTCGAAGGACGACGGGAACGCCGCCCAGTGCTCCAGGTCGGCCCGCCGCCGCAGATCCTCGCCGAACCGCGCCCAGCGCTCCCCGCGCTCGCCCCGGCACAGGGCCGCGTTCCACGCCTCGGCGTCGTGCACCAGATGCGGCAGCAGCCACGGCAGCGACGTACCGATGAGGAGGTGGTCGTAGGAGCCGGGGGAGTCCAGTGCCTGCTCGCGCAGCCACCGCGCCTCGCCCGGGTCGAGCATGGACCGGGCCTCCTCGTCGAGGACGCGGGCCGCCCGGGTGTCCACCATCAGCAGCCGCACGCGGCCGAAATCGCGCCGGTAGCTCCAGCGGACCGAGGCCGGGTCGGCGTCCGCCTTGCAGGCGAAGGAGCGCAGCTCGTCGGTGCCGTCGGGGGCCTCGCACACGGCGGCGAAGAGCGGGTCGGCGGCCAGCTCTGCCGGGGTGAGGTTCCCCAGGTGCTGGTGGACCCAGTACGACATCAGCCCGCTCAGCAGACGCTCGCGCCACCACGGGGTGGCCCGCATGTCGGCGAGCCAGGCGGCGGAGGTGTTCCAGTCGTCGATGACGTCGTGGTCGTCGAAGATCATGCAGCTGGGCACGGTCGACAGCAGCCAGCGCACCTCCGGGTCGAGCCAGGACTCGTAGTAGAGGTGGGTGTACTCCTCGTAGTCCGCGACCTCGTTGCCCGGCGGTTCGCTCAGGTCGCGGCGGGCGGCCAGCCAGCGCCTGGTCGCCTTGGAGGTCTCGTCGGCGTACACCTGGTCGCCCAGCAGCACCAGCACGTCCGGCCGCTCGCCGTCCGGGTCGGCCGCCATCCGGGCGGCCAGCGTGTCCAGGGCGTCCGGCCCGACCGGGTCCTTCTCGTCGGCCGGAGGCGCCGCCCAGCGGCAGGAGCCGAAGGCGAGCCGGACGGGGTCGCTGTCGGCCGGGGCGCGGATGACGGACGGCGGGAAGGGCGAGTCGGGAAGCGGCCACGCGCCGGTGCCGTCGAGGAGGACCTCGTACGGCGTCGTGGTCCCCGCCGTGAGGCCGGTCACCGGCACGAGGGCGTAGTGATGTCCGGCGACCTGGAAAGAACGTGCCTCGCCGCCGGAGCCGTCCGCCCCGCGCACCTGCACGGTGCACGGACGGCTCGCCTCGACCCACACGGTCGCGGACGAGCCGTCGACGTACCTCAGCAGCGGACCAAGGCGCAGTTCGGCCACGGCATACCCTCCTCCGTCGCCCCGTACGGTACGGAACGACGGAGGGGAACGGGGAGGTTCCGCAGATCACGGTTTGCCGAACTCCGCCGGCTCACGGTCGGCTCGCCGTCCGGGCCGGCCAGGACAGGCGTACTGCGCCGCGGTGCTCCCGTCAGCAGCTCGCGAGGTAGTTCGTGAGGGCGGACTTCTCCGCCGAGTCGACCGAGAGGCCGTAGTAGTACTTCACCTGCACCCAGGCGCGGACGTACGTGCAGCGGTACGCGGTGCGCGACGGCATCCAGGTGGCCGGGTCCTGGTCGCCCTTGGCCTGGTTCACGTTGTCCGTGACGGCGATCAGCTGCGGGCGGGTCAGGTCGTTGGCGAAGGACTGGCGCCGGGAGGTGGTCCAGCTGTCGGCGCCGGAGTCCCAGGCCTCGGCCAGCGGGACGAGGTGGTCGATGTCGACGTCGGAGGCGGCGGACCAGGTGGCGCCGTCGTAGACGGAGTACCAGCTGCCGCTCGTGGCGGCACAGGAGGAGTTCTGGACGACGTTCGTGCCGTCGCGCTTGAGGACGACCTCGCGGGTGTTGCAGGCGCCGGACTGGGTGATCCAGTGCGGGAACAGGTCGCGGTCGTAGCCCGTGCGGTCCTCGGCGGCCACGGTGAGCGAGGCGAGGTAGGTGCGGGCGGTGGCGGCGCTGACGGGGGTGGGGAGCGCTGCGGAGGCGGTCGGAGCGTTGAAAAGTGCGACGGAGGCTATGAGGCCGCTGAGGGCCGCGAGTATGCTGACCCGTCGACGCGCGTAGAACTTCGACATGCGAACTCCCTTGAGGGGTGGGGGTGTTGGCGAGCGAGCGTGGGAATGCTCGCCGCGCCGCATTGCGGGGAGATGTGCGTCCGGTTAGAAATTAGTGACGTGTTCATGACACGACAAGGTTGAGGCTGTGACTTTCTTCCTGTGAATCGGTCGCTGGTCCGTTCGACTCCGTCGCGTACGATGGGTGGCGCAGAAGGGGAGTAGCTCTTCGCCGGACCGTCGACATACTGCTCAGCTCGTCTGAGCCGGCGCCCGGAGGCGGACCTCGGCCACGAGGTCGGTCGGCGAGACCTTCGGCAAGCAGTGCACGCCCGTGTCGTACGGCACGGGTGCTCAGTGTGCTGCCGTGCCGAGGTGTCGTAGCGCAGTGACATCGCTCTCGGTGGGGCAGCCCGACCGATTGAGGAACCTTGATCAGCTTCACCGTGACGGCGGTCGTCTTCGGCGTCGTCTTCCTCGCCGAACTGCCCGACAAGACCGCGCTCGCCGGGCTCGTCCTCGGTACGCGCTATCGCGCCTCGTACGTCTTCGCGGGCGTCGCCGCCGCGTTCGCGGTGCACGTCGCGCTGGCCGTGGCGGCCGGCAGTGTGCTGACCCTGCTGCCGCAGCAGATCCTGCACGCGCTCACCGGTGTGCTCTTCCTCGGCGGCGCGGCCGTGCTGCTCATGAAGAAGGACGAGGACGAGGAAGAGATCCGCAAGCCGGAGAACCAGTCCTTCTGGAAGGTGTCCGGGGCCGGTTTCATGCTCATCCTGGTCGCCGAGTTCGGTGATCTGACGCAGATCATGACGGCGAACCTCGCGGCGCGCTACGACGATCCGCTGTCCGTGGGCATCGGCGCGGTGCTGGCGCTGTGGGCCGTGGCCGGGATCGGCATCGTCGGCGGCAGGGCCCTGATGAAGCGGGTGCCGCTGAAGCTGATCACCAAGGTGGCGGCGCTCGTGATGCTGACCCTGGGTGTCTGGAGCCTGTACGAGGCCATCGCCGGCTGAGCCGGCGGCCGGCCGGAGCTGAACTGTGGGTGAACGGTTTCCGGAGGCGGTGGCGCGATCGGGGCCCGGTTTTGTACCGTAGGGGAACAAAGTGGTTCCCGCCCGTTTTCCCTGACCGGCGGGCGGGGCCACCTTGTCCCTCCGGGGGCCACCCCCGTACCCCCGCGCCCCTCGCCTTGGAGTTGCCGATGACGGCCACCGCCGCGCCCACCGAGTCCACCGTGATCACCGCTCGTGCCCTCCTGCTCGACATGGACGGCACCCTCGTCAACTCGGACGCCGTCGTGGAGCGGATCTGGCGTCGCTGGGCCGATCGGCACGGGCTGGACGGCGACGAGGTGATGAAGGTCGTGCACGGGCGTCAGGGGTACGCCTCGATGGCGCTGCTGCTGCCCGACCGGCCGATGGAGCAGAACCACGCGGACAACGCGCGCATGCTCGCCGAGGAGACGGCGGACGTCGACGGCGTCGTGCCGATTCCGGGGGCGCCGGAGTTCCTGGCCTCGCTGCGGGGGCTGCCGCACGCGCTGGTGACCTCGGCCGATGTCGCGCTGTCCACGGCGCGGATGGCCGCGGCCGGGCTGGAACTGCCGGATGTGCGGGTGACCGCGGAGTCGGTCGGGGCGAGCAAGCCCGACCCCGAGGGCTTTCTGAAGGGAGCCGCCGAGCTGGGGGTCGCGCCGGCGGACTGTGTCGTGTTCGAGGACTCCGGGGCCGGCATCGAGGCGGGGCGGTCCGCGGGGATGCGGGTTGTGGGGGTCGGCGCTCGGGCCGGGTTCCACGGGCCGGATGTGCTGGTGAGGGATCTGCGGCAGGTTCGGGTCGAGGCGGTGGACGGGGGCGGGGTCCGGCTCGTCATCGCCTGAGGGGGTGGGGAGGACGGTCCGTCGGCGGGTGCGGGCCGGCGGGGGGCGTTCGCGCAGTTCCCCGCGCCCCTGAAGTCGGCGGCCGTGAGGCCGATTCCCGGATGCGCTGGGGGCTGCGCCTGAGGATTGGCGGTGGCCGGGCCGATTCCCGGATGCGCTGGGGGCTGCGCCTCTGGATTGGCGGTGGCCGGGCCGGCTCCCGGATGCGCTGGGGGCTGCGCCTCAGGATCGGCTGTGAGGCCGACCTTCAGGGGCGCGGGGAACTGCGCGACCAGCCACCGCCGTGGCCGCACCCGCCGACGGACCTCAGGCCCCGGGCTCCACCCCGTGGGGCCGGCGCAGCGTCACGGTTCCGTCGTTTCCGATTCCAGCCGCTCCCTGGTCTCCAGGTCGTAGACCCCGTAGTCGTCCGGCTGGATCCCCCGCGCCCACTGGTACCGGACGACCGCGTCCTCCACACCCTCGTTGTAGTTCCCCCTCGCCTGTCGCGTGTACAGGCCGAGCTGGGTGAGGCGGAGTTCGAGTTCGGTGACCTCGGGGCCCCGGTCGCCACGGCTCAGGACCGGGGGCGTGGGCCAGCGGGCGGCGGGGGACTCCTCGTCGGGGCCGGTCGCCGCCTTCGTGGTGGACGGGGACGGCGTCGGCTCCGTCGACGGGGTGGCGGTCGGCGACGACGTCGATCGGGTGGGGGAGGGGGACTCGGTCGGGCTCTCCGTCGGAGAGGGGGACTCCGGCGGCGGAGTCGAACCGGCCGCCGTTTCGGCCGGGGCGGACGTCGTCTCGGACTCGCCGGTAGCCGGTGCCGGGACGCTCGCCCGTACGTCGCGCGGCAGCGCCGTCTTCCGGGACGGTGCGTCATAGGTGAACATGCCGCTCGCCAGGCCTGCCGCCGTCATCACCACCACGAGCGCTCCGCCCGCGCCCAGCAGGATCGTGCGGCGGTGCCGGGGCCGGGGGGTTGCGGTAAGTGAGTCGTCCCAATCGGCCTCGTCGGCGAGGGCCGGAGCCGTCGTCGGCGTCGGCGTCGGCGTCGGCTCGAACAGGCTCAGGTCCTGGGCGCTCGGGGTCGTGGCCCCGGACGCCAGCGGGGTGGCGAGGGTCTGGGCGTTCTCGGTGGCCGGGGGCGCGGGTGGCGCCGGCTGCTGCGGGTCCACCTGGCGCAGCTGCATGGTTTCGGCGGCGTTGGCGCCCTCCAGCTCCACGTATGGCCGAATGCGCAGCGGATCGAAGTCCCCCGCCGCTGCCGCCTCCGCCGTACGGGCGTCTCTGAGAGCCTCGGACGCGCGCTCGCCGCAGCCGCACGACGGGGTGTTGTCGGCCGCTCTTGGCGTACCGCACTCCGGGCAAAGGTGACCGTTCGGGCTACCCGGATCCTGTGGATCCCCGGCGCCTCCGGTGCCCCTCGGCTCTGTCACGCGTTCGTCCCTCCCTCGCGAACTCCCCAGATTATGCAGACGTTCCTCACGCTCTCTCCCCAAGCCCCCGGAAGGGACGATTCCAATGGGACTCGACAGGCCATAACGGGGCACAGCGATCACGATGGAGGGGGTAACGAGACCTTCGGGAGGTCTTCATGGCCGGGGACGCGCACGGTATGACGGGAAATGTGCGTGACGCGCAGCCCCCGGAACGGCGCGCCGCGGCGCACGAGAACGTGCCCCGTAACGTCCTCGTGTCCATCGGCGCGCTGCTCCTCGGGATGCTGCTCGCCGCGCTCGACCAGACGATCGTGTCCACCGCGCTGCCCACCATCGTCAGCGACCTCGGAGGACTCGAGCATCTGTCGTGGGTGGTGACGGCGTATCTGCTCGCGTCCACGGCCGCCACACCGCTGTGGGGCAAACTCGGTGACCAGTACGGGCGGAAACGGCTGTTCCAGATCGCGATCGTGATCTTTCTCGTCGGGTCCGCCCTGTGCGGCATGGCGCAGGACATGGCTCAGCTCATCGCCTTCCGGGCCGTCCAGGGTGTCGGGGGCGGCGGGCTGATGGTGCTGTCCATGGCGATCGTCGGGGACATCGTGCCGCCGCGTGAACGAGGGCGGTACCAAGGGCTGTTCGGTGCCGTGTTCGGGGCGAGCAGTGTGCTCGGGCCGCTGCTCGGCGGGGTCTTCACCGAGCATCTGAGCTGGCGGTGGGTGTTCTACATCAACCTGCCCGTCGGGGTCGTCGCGCTGGTCGTCATCGCCGCCGTGCTGCGGATCCCGCACAAGGCGACCCGTCATGTCATCGACTACCTCGGTACGTTCCTCATCGCGTCCGTCGCCACGTGTCTGGTGCTGGTGGCCTCTCTGGGTGGGACGACCTGGGCGTGGGGGTCGGTGCAGATCGTCGGACTGGCGCTGCTGGGGCTGGTGCTCGCCGCCGCGTTCGTGGTGGTGGAGCGGACGGCAGCCGAGCCTGTGCTGCCGCTGCGGTTGTTCCGGGTGCGGACCTTCACGCTGTCCGCGGTCATCAGCTTCATCGTCGGGTTCGCCATGTTCGGCGCGATGACCTATCTGCCGACGTTCCTTCAGGTCGTGCAGGGCATCAGCCCGACCCTGTCCGGGGTGCACATGCTGCCGATGGTCGTGGGCATGCTGCTGGCGTCCACCGGGTCCGGGCAGATCGTCAGCCGTACCGGGCGCTGGAAGGTGTTCCCGATCACCGGTACCGGGGTGACGGTGGTCGGGCTTCTGCTGCTCCATCAGCTGGAGGTGGACAGTTCCACCTGGGCGATGAGCGTCTACTTCTTCGTGTTCGGGCTGGGGCTCGGGCTGGTCATGCAGGTGCTCGTGCTGATCGTGCAGAACGCCGTGCCGTACAAGGACCTCGGCGTCGCGACCTCCGGGGCGACGTTCTTCCGGTCGATCGGGGCGTCGTTCGGGGTCGCGATCTTCGGGACGATCTTTGCGAACCGGCTGGACGACAAGCTCGTGGAGGCGTATCGGGGGGTGCGGCTGCCGGAGGGGGTCTCGCTGGAGGGGCTGGAGGCGGATCCGCGCGGGATCGCGGAGTTGCCGAGTGCGCTGCGGCCGGAGGCGTTGCAGGCGTACGCGTCCTCGATCACGGATGTCTTTCTGTACGCGGCGCCGGTCGCGGTGGTCGGGTTCGTGCTGGCGTGGTTCCTGCGGGAGGACAAGCTGCGGGGGTCGGTGACGGCGCCCGATGTCACGGAGACGTTGGCCAGTAATCCCGTGGAGCGGTCGTCGTACGACGAGGTGTGCCGGACGTTGTCGGTGCTGGGGACTCGGGAGGGGCGGCGGGAGGTGTACCGGACGATCACGGAGCGGGCGGGGTACGACCTGTTGCCGGCCGCGAGTTGGTTGTTGCTGCGGATCAAGAGGTACGGGTGGGTGGAGCCGGGGGTGCTGGCGGAGAAGAGCACTGTGCCGTTGCCGGTGATTCTGGATGCGGCTCGGCAGGTGGAGGGGCGGGGGTTGGCTGTCCGGGAGGGGGTGGATCTGGTGCTCAGTGAGAAGGGGCGGGCGGTGGCTGAGCGGCTGGCCCGGGTTCGGGAGGAGTCGTTGGCGGAGTTGCTGGGGGACTGGTGGGGGCCGGAGCGGCCTACGGATCTGGTGCAGTTGGTGAAGGAGCTGAATGGGGAGTTGTGTGGGGCGGAGCGGGAGCAGCCGGGTGCCTCCGGCGGTGGGGCGCGGTGATGCCTGCGGCGGCCCGTCGCGCCGGGTGGGGGGTGCGGGTAGCGCGTGCGGGTTCGTTGTGGGTCGGGGCCGTGCCGGGGGGTGTCCGTCCTCGGTCGGGCGGTTGCCCGGCATGAAGGAGGGTGCTGCTTCTTGACGCCCGCCGCTGCGGGCGGACACCCCCCCGGCACGTCCCCTTGCCGCCGTGGGCGACTGCGACGCCCCAGGGGCGCGGGGAACTGCGCGAGCGGTTGGGGCGGTTGGGGTCACGGCTTGGCGCGGGCCTGCTGCAACGCCCTGTCTTTCAGGGGCGCGGGGAACTGCGCGAACGGGTTGCGACGGCGGCGGTCACGGCTCGGCGCGGGTCCGCTGCAACGCCCCGCCTTCAGGGGCGCGGGGAACTGCGCGAACAGCCCCCATGGTCCGCGGGTGCCGTCAGATCGTTCGGTTCCTGAGCGTGAGCGTCAGGTGGGTTACTCCGCTGGGGGAGGCGATGGACTCGATCCCGTAGTCGTGTTCGAGGCCCTCCAGGCCGTCCCAGAGGCGTTGGCCTCGATTGAGGAGGACGGGGGCCACCACGATGTGCGCGTGGTCGACGAGGCGGGCGGAGAGGAAGTCGCGCAGGACCCTCACTCCGCCGCCGATGCGGATGTCCTGGTCGCCCGCCGCCTTGCGGGCCGCCGCGAGGACCTCGGCGGGGGAGGCGTTCAGGAAGTGGAACGTCGTGCCGCCCTCCATCTCGATCGACGGGCGCGTGTGCCGGGTGGCGATGAACGTCGGGGTGTGGAAGGGCGGATTGGGGCCCCACCAGCCCTTCCAGTCGGGGTTCTCGTGCCAGCCGGGGTAGCCGAACTTTCCGGCGCCCATGATCTCGGCGCCGATGCCGGGCATGAACTGCCGTGCGAAGACGTCGTCGACGCCGCCGTTGCCGCCGGGCTCGCCGGTCCGCTCGCGCCACCAGCGGGTGGCGAACATCCACTCGTGCAGCCGTTCGCCGGCGTGCCCGAAGGGAGCGTCGAGGCTCAGGCCCTCGCCGGTGCCGAAGCCGTCGAGGGAGATGGTGAAGTTGTGGACTCGGACCAGTGACATGGCGATTCCTTCCTGTGCCGGTTGTGCATTTCAGTGGCTCTCACCATGACGTCGATCGGGGAACCGTTGAATCGACACGCCGTCGGCAGCAGTTTGAGGAGCCCTTTGCGGGCAACTCGCCACGTATGTCAACAGGTGTGATCATTCTGATCGTGATTGCGGCGGTCGTCGTGCTCGGCGTGACCGTCATGGCCCTGAGGACTCGCGGCCCACAGGGGGGTCGGAGCCTGAAGCGGCGCTTCGGGCCCGAGTACGAGCGGACCGTGGCCCGGCACGACGGGGACGCCAAGGCCGCCGAACGTGAACTCGCCCAGCGGGTGGAGCGGCACGGAGGGCTGCGGGAGCGGACGCTGGAGACGACCGAGGCCGAGCGTTACGAGGCTCGCTGGACGGCGGCCCAGGAGCGCTTCGTCGACTCGCCGAAGGACGCCGTGGGCGAGGCGGACCGGCTGCTCGCGGATCTGGCGCAGGCGCGGGGGTATCCGGACGGCGCCCAGTACGAGGAGCAGCTCTCCGCGCTGTCCGTGCACCACGCGAACCGCGTGGACGGCTACCGCCGGGTGCACCGTGCCGCCCGTGCCCGGATCGAGGGCGGGTCGGGCACGGAGGAGTTGCGCGAGGCCATGGTCGAGGCCCGCGCGCTGTTCGAGGAACTGGTGGCGGCCCCCGTGGAGCGGCACCGCGAGTCCCACGAGGCCCGCAGGAGCACCGGCCATATGCCGTGGTCGTTCACGGGACGTCAGGCGAAGGGGAGTTGAGTGACATGACCGACGCCACGACCGGCAGGGACCCGGTCGGGAGCGGGCCCGCGCTCGCGCCCACCGGCGGTGCGGCCCCTGGCGGCACGCCGCCGCGCGCAGGCACCGTGAAGAGCGAGCGTGCGGGTGTTCCGCTCGTTCCGAACGACGAGTCCGACAAGTTCGAGCTCCGGCTCCAGCACGCCGTCTCCGGATTCGTCGACGGTCCCCGGGCCGCCGTCGAGGAGGCGGATCAGGTGGTCGAGGCCATCGTGGCCCGGTTCGCCGAGACCGTCCGCGAGCGTCGTCGCACCCTGCGCACGTCCTGGCAGGACACCGAGGAGAAGGCCGACACCGAGCAGCTCCGGATCGCCCTGCGCGACTACCGCGAGCTGGCGGAACGGCTGCTACACATCTGACCCGGCCGTCGCCCGGCGCTCCCGCCACTGCCGTACGACCTCTTCGACGTCGTACGGTCTGCGGCCCAGGGGAGGGCCGGGCGGCGGCTTCAGCAGCATGTCGCGGATCTTGGCGTTGACGTCCGTGATGATCTTCCGGACCGCCCGCTCCGACGGAGCCGCGTACGCCGCCGTCAGCGCGTCCTCCGCCTCCTTGCGCAGGGCCAGGGCGGGGGGCAGGACCGACAGGCCCTCGCGGGCCATCTTGCGTTTGACCCACCACAGTTCGTCGTACGGCGCTTCCAGGTCGTTCGGCAGCGGTTCGCCCCTGCCGGGCAGCCTGTCGAAGTCGCCGCGTACCTGCGCGTCGTGAATCTGCTTGTCGACCCAGGACTCGAACGGGACACCGGGGGGCTTTCGCTCGGTCATGAGTTCATTGTGCCGGACGCGGCGGTGCCGGGCGATTTATCATGCGGCGTCGGCGGCCAAAACGGCCGTCGTAGTGGACGTTTCAGGAGGGGCGCTCGTGCTCGAACTCACCATGGCCGCCGTGTCCGCGGCGGACGAGGGTGCCACGGCCGGCATGCTCATGGCCGACGCGCCCAGCGAGCCGGGCGCCGTGCTGCGGGTGGGCCGCGACAAGCAGGTCTGCCGGCTCTCGACGCCGGACGACTGGCTGTTCGTGTCCCGGGTGCACCTGGAGTTCCTGTGCGGACCGGACGGTGGGTGGCAGGTGAGCTGGCTGCGCGGCTCGCAGCCCGAACCGTCGTCCGAGGTGCGGCTGACCGTGGGGGAGTACGCCCAGCCGATCGCGTACGGCGGCACCGTGCCGCTGCCGAGGGGCGGCAGCGGCGAGATCGTCATCCACGACCGCACCGCCCCCCGCAGTGTCAACGTCGGCTTCTACCAGGAGGCCTGAGCCCGGACAGGCCCTAAGCCAGCACCCGCGCCAGCGCGAAGCCGTCGTAGCCCTTGCCGCCCACCGTCTGGATCGCCGTGCCGCTCAACCTCGGGTGGCTGCCGATCAGTTCGATGGCGGCGCGGGTGCCCCGCACGTCCGGCGCGTCGCTGTCGGACTCCACGACCCGGCCGCCGCGCACCACGTTGTCGACGACGATCAGGCTGCCCGTGCTCGTCAGCCGCAGCGCCCAGTCGACGTAGTGCGGGTTGTTGGCCTTGTCGGCGTCGATGAAGACCAGGTCGAAGGGGGCCGGGTTCTCGTCGGCCAGCTTCGGCAGGGACTCCAGGGCGGGGCCGACCCGGACCTCGACGATCTTGTCCAGGCCGGCCCGCGCGATGTTGCGGGAGGCGACCTCGGCGTACTTGGCGCTGTACTCCAGCGAGATCAGGCGACCGTCGGCGGGCAGGGCGCGGGCCATCCAGATGGTGCTGTAGCCGCCGAGGGTGCCGATCTCCAGGATGTTGCGGGCGCCCTGGATCTGAGCGAGGAGGTGAAGCAGCTTGCCCTGTGTCGCGGTGACGCTGATGGCCGGCAGTCCGGCGGCCTCACTGTCACGCAGGGCCGCCCGGAGGATCTCGTCGTCGGGTGAGAGCTGGGCGGAGAAGTACTCGTCGACGTCGTCCCAGACCTGCGACTCGCTCATCGCCTTGCCTTTCGTATGGCCGGTTGGAAAGCACTGAGTGGCACTACCGACGATCTCTCCCCGGTGCGGAGTCCGGAATTCCAGGATGGTGGATTCAGCCGGTCGGCGCAGATGGCCGTGACACGTCGGGGAGGCGGGGCCGGGTGTGTCGTACGGCGAACACGGCCGCCGTCGCGAGCGCCGCGGCGAGGGCAGTGGTCACCGTCAGCGGCCACAGGGGGATGCCGGCCGGCGTGCGCCGCCGGTCCTCGTGGATCGCTTGCCGGACGCCGTCGGCCGCCGCCCGGCGCAGCACGTGGTCGCCGGAGATGCGCTCGGGGGACGGGAACTCCTGCCCGATCGCCGTCAGGAACGGCATACCCGCCGCCGGCTCCCTGGCGGCCCGGTCCGTGCCGTCACCCGTCCGGCGTACGTGACCCGGGGGCGTTCGCCGCCGATCCGGGCGGCCGGTTCCCTGCGGTGCCCGGCGAGCACGTACAGGCCCAGGGACCGCGGAGTGGCGGCCGGCCGCGACAGGCGCATCGGGGAGACCGGCTCGTCGGTGCGGAAGGCCAGGTGCAGCGGGTCCAGAGCGCCGGTGAGGGCCCTCCCGCCGGTCCGCGGGGCCGGCTTCACGGCGACGTACTCCCAGCGCCGGTCGACGTACGGCCGAAGGGCGCCGGCCAGGCGGGGCGGCAGGGCGAAGCCGTTGGTGTCGAGCCGGCCGTCCAGCGCGGCCGGGTCGGTGGCCGTCAGCCGGGCCACCTCGAAGGGGCCGAGCCGCTGCCGGCCCACCACGCCCACCGGCGGTCCGGCGCCGGGGGGTGGCGGGGCGCCCGCGGTGTCGTCGCCGGCCACCAGGGGCCAGTCGCCGTCCTGCGGCCAGAAGTGGTACCGCGTGCGGTGCACGGGGGCGGTGACGCCGTGCGGCTCGTCGAACAGCTCCGGGTCGCCGAGGCGGACCGTCGCCCGTCCCGGCACCGGCATGATCCACGCGACGCGCTCGGCGTCCCCGTCGACGGTCAGGCGCATCACGACCTGCTCCCGTGCCCCGTCCCAGCGGACCAAGGACTCCTCCCGGCCGCGACGGCCACCCGGCGAGCGTCGCCGGGCACCATGGCGCCGCAGCCGCAGCCGCAGCCGCAGCCGCAGCCGCAGCCGCAGCCGCACGCCCACGCGGGCGCCACGAGCCGGCCGAGCCGGCGGGCCGGCAGCGTCAGGACGACGGCCAGAGCCCGCCTTCGTGCCCCTCGCCGCAGTGATTCCGCCATCGCGTCCAGCCCCCTCGGTACCGGCCGGCCCCTGAAGCCCCGCCGGCGGCAGGGCTTCAGACGGTACGGCGGACGATCCGGCTGCGCGGCCGGGCCCGCCCGGTGTGAGCCACGCCGCGCCCAGCGGAGGCATCCGAATCCCGCTCCGACTATCGTCATCCGGACAAAAGGAGAGCGGACGTCAGGTGAATCGGGGGTTGCCTGCGTCTCTCCCCGGGGTGGTGCGAGCCCCACTGGGTTCGTAAGGATCTTGACGCATGGGACGCGTGGGACGAATCGGGGCGGGAGGCCGACGAGGCGTGGCGAATGCGGATCATGGTGGGCGACCGGAGGCCATCGGAGCGACGGCCGTCGGCGCGGTCCAGGCGCGCGTACGCGTGGCGCGGCTCGGCCTGTGGCTGATCGTCGCGATCCTCGCCGTACGGGAGGTCGCCGTCGTCCTCGGCACGCCGCGCGGGGAGCGGCTGACGGATCTGGAGACCTGGGTCGGACCGGACGGCGTCCTGCACGTGAAGGGTTCGCTCTACGACTCGACGCAGTTCACCGGTACCCCGTTCGGCGGACTTGTCCTGAAACCGCTCACCCGCGCCGCCGAGCAGGCCCTCGGCTGGGGCTGGACCTTCGGCACCCTGCTGCTCGTCGTCGCCCTCGGCCTGGTCGCCGCCCGCGCCCTGCCGCAGCCGGTCAGCCGGCGCACCTCCCTGCTCGCCGCGCCCGTCGCGATCAGCCTGCTGATGCTGTCGCTGCCGGTGCGCAACACGCTCTACCTCGGCCAGACCAGCATCATGCCGGTCCTGCTGGTCCTGCTCGGCTGCTTCGCCGTGCGCGGCGAGCGGGCCGGCGGCGTGCTCATCGGCGTCGCCGCCGCCCTCCAGCCGACCCTGCTGCTGTTCACCCCGCTGCTGTGGTTCACCGGCCGTCGCCGTGCCGCGCTCTCCGCGGGCGCCACGTTCGCCGCGTGCACGGCGATCGCCTGGGTGGCGCTGCCGAGCGACTCGTACACGTACTGGGTGCACCACATGGCGGGCGTGGGCCTCGGCGGCCGTGCCGACGACCTCGGCAACCAGTCCCTGCACGGCGCCCTGCTGCGGCTCGGGCCGGCCGGGCCCCTGGAGATCGTCCTCTTCCTGCTGCTGGGCGCCGCCGTCGCCGCCCTCGCGGTACGCCGTGCCGTGCGCTACGCCCGCGACGGGCAGCTCCTGCTCGCCGTGGCCGTCACCGGCTGCGCGGCGATCGTCGTGTCGCCCACCGCCTGGCAGCACCAGCTGCTGTGGGTGCTGCTGGCGGTCGTCGGCCAGGTCGGCAGACGGGCCTCCGACCGGTACGTCTGGCCGGTCGCCATCGTGCTGGTGATGACCCTGCCGGCGAAGATGATGGTGCCGGACAAGCTGATCCTGCATCCGCTGCGCGCCGACCTCGTGCTGCTCGCCGCCATCGCGACGGCGGCCGTCGTGCCGTTCCTGTCGCGCACCTCGCCGTACTGGCAGACCCCGATCCCGACCCGGTACGCGGACAAGGTCCCCTCCCGTTTCCGGCACATCCCGCTGGTGCCGTTCCTGCGCCGGGTGATCAGCCGCCCGAACCTGCTCTTCGAGCTGCTGCTGATCCGGGTCACCTACTACGCCTACGCCCAGATCCGGCTGGCCGCGGCCGGTGGCTCCAACGCGGCCGGCCGGGTCACCGCCGAGGAGCACGGCGAGGAGATCCACTCCGTCGAACGCGCCCTGGGCATCGACATCGAGCACTGGGCCAACCACGCGGTCGTGCAGGTCGACTGGCTGCGAAGCTTCTTCGACTTCTACTACGAGTCGTTCCACTTCGGCGTCCCGCTGGCGATCCTCGCCGTCCTGTACTGGCGCCGCCCCGTCGACTACCGCTGGGCCCGCACCGCGATCGGCTTCGCCACCGTCTTCGCCCTGATCGGCTTCTGGCTCTACCCGCTCGCCCCGCCGCGTCTGATGCCCGGCCTCGGCTTCATCGACACCGTCCACGGCCCGCAGGACTTCACCCAGCCCGACTACGGCACCCTGACCGAGCTCACCAACCAGTACGCGGCGATGCCCTCGCTGCACTTCGGCTGGTCCCTGTGGTGCGGCCTGGTCGTCCTGATCCTCGCCCCGCGCTGGTGGATGAAGGCCCTCGGCCTGCTGCACCCGCTGTTCACGGTCACCGCGATCGTCGTCACCGGCAACCACTGGGTGCTGGACGCGGTCGGCGGCGCGGCCGTGGTGGGCGCCGGCTTCGCGGTGACGTACCTGTTCCAGGGCCCGCGAGCCAAGGCGGTGACGGCGCGGGCCGAGCAGGTCAGCAGCGACTCCCGGGCTCCGGTGAAGGACCGTACTCCGAGCTGATCCGGTACGCGCCGGGCGCGGACACGGTGAGCCGGGTGAACTCGCCCTGCGGTTTCAGACACCCGCCGCCGTCGGTGCGCAGCCACTGCGAGTAGGCGATGCGCACGATGGCGCTGCCCGCCCGGGACATGCGGACGACGACGTCGGCGCTGGACGTCGACTCCACGGTCGCCGGCCCGCTCACCAGCGGCTGCGCGTCGCGCACCTTGAACACCTTCCAGTGGGCGTCCTGCCACACCGGCTCCAGCCACTCGGGCCGGTTCTCGCGCACGAGCTGTGCCTCGGCCTCGGCGTACCCGTCGGGCTTGCCCAGCGGCAGCACCACGAACCCGACGGCCCAGCGGTCCAGCCATGCCCGGTAGGTGGCGGCCGAGAAGGACCCGTCGTAGAACAGCCGGGCCCGCTCCATGTCCAGCTGGCGGTTCCAGCCGCGGGCCATGTTCACGTGCGGGGCGAGTCCGCTGGCCTCGCGGTGGTTGCGGGCGGGGACGACCTCGACGCGGGTGCGGTCGGCGCCGAGGCGGTCCAGGGCGCGGACCACGCCGTGGGTCTCGGCGGCCCAGGCCGGCACGGTGGTGGAGACGTACAGGTCGTCGGCGGTCTTCTTGCCCACCCAGGCGACGGACAGGACCAGGGCGGTGACCAGCAGGTTCCGGCGGACCTTCGCGAGCTGCGGCTGGGCGAGCAGGACGGCGAGGAGCGCGGCGGGCGCGAACAGCTCGGCGAAGCGCTCGACGTTGGTGCCTATGGGGGAGGCGATGAGATACGTCAGGACGGTCCCCGCCGCGTACACGGCACCGCTGATGCGGGCGACGCGCCAGGAGCGCGGGGCGAGGAAGGTGACGGCCAGGCCGAGGAGGAACGGCGGCCATATGCGTCCGGCGAACATCAGCTGCTCGCCCTTGAAGGGGAACAGCAGGGTGGTCAGGCCGACGGTGAGGGCGGGCGGCAGGAGCAGGGCGAGGGCGCGGGGCCAGTCGCGGGTGACGAGGAAGGCGGCGCCGACGACGACCAGGAACAGCCCGGCCACGGGGCTGGCCATGGTCGAGAGGGCGGCGTAGGCGGCGGCGAGGACGATCCGCCGGTCGTGGGTGAGCATCAGGCACGCGGCGAGCCCGAAGGCGACGCCGAGGGCGAAGGTGGTGCGGCCGGAGGCCACGTTGCACCACAGGGCGAACGACGCGAGCAGGGCCGGGCCCAGGGGTCTTCGCAGGCCCGCGCGCTCCATGAGGACGGCCGCGAGCCAGGTGGCTGCGATGCCGGAGACGACGGTGAGGGCCCGCACACCGAGGGCGGCCATCAAGTAGGGGGATATGAGACTGTAGTTGGCGGTGTGAGTGCCTCCGTACCAGAAAAGGTTGTAAGCGGAATCACCGTGCCGGGCCGCGAAGCCGGCCCAGGCGTACTGCGCCGCGAGGTCTCCGCCGCCGGTGGCGAGGAACGCCCACCAGAGCGCGTACAGGGGGAGCGCCGGGAGCGTGGCGAGCAACGGCACCCTGTGGCGGTGCCACAGGGTGCCCGGGAGCGACTGCCCGGCTTCGGACGCCGGGGGCGCGGGTCTGGTACGGGTGAGTTCGGCAGGGACCATGTGAGCCAAGACGCGGTTTCGGATCGGTTCGTTCATCGGCGCCATCGGCCGCGGATGACCAGAGGCGACAGGCGAGTACACAGATTCTTCATCTCAGGACACCCGAATCTCCGCCAACTGACGGCATTGACCAGGTATCTGACGAAGCGTCAGTCAACTCCGGTGATATGCTCCCTGCACTTGCCAGGCAGGCCACCGGCACCGGGGCGAAACGTCTCGGCGGCAAGGGCGGGCCCCTGTCGGCAAGCCCGTGTGTACTGCCGCCCCCCGGGCCGACCGGGCGGGTTTCCAGCAACGGGGCTTCTGTCGCTCGAAGAGAGTCTTATGACGCAATACGTGATGGATCCGGCGATCTGGGGGCTCGTTGTCGGCGCCCCTGCAGCGGCCACGATCATTGTTCGCCAGCAGAAGGCGATACGAAAGTTACGCAAGCGGAACGACGAGCTCAAGTCCTCGTACGTCGATCTCGAGGGCGGATACGACGCGATCGTCCGGCAGGCCGAGGAACGGGCCGGCGAAGAGACCAAAACCGTACTGAAGTCCGCGATGCGGACACTTCAGGGCCTTGCGGCCGAACAGCAGCTGGTCATCTCCAAGTTGCAGAGCAAATACGGAGATTCACCGATTCTCCGGGATCTGCTGGAGATCGACCACATGAACTCGCAGTTCGGCCGGCGGGCGCAGTCCATCGCCGTTCTGTGCCAGGGCTGGCTCGGCCGGCAGCGTGATCCCGCCTCGGTCTACGACGTGATCCGCAGCGCGCAGGGAAGGATCCGCCACTACCAGCGGGTCGAGATCCTGTCGCAGGTGGACTACGGCGTCACCAGCCGGGCGGTCGAATCGATCGCGCTCGCGGTCGCGGAGCTGCTCGACAACGCCACCAGCTACTCGGCGCCCGAGACCGTGGTCGAGATCAACGTCCGGTCCGTGCCCAAGGGCATCTGCATCGTGGTCGACGACGCGGGTGTCGGCATGAACGAGGAGGAGAAGGCCAGGGCGGCGGAGCTGCTGTCCGGGGAACGCGCGGCGAGCGTGTCCGACCTGGGCAACCCTCCGCAGTTCGGGTTCGCGGTGATCGGCGCGCTCTGCGAGCGCTACGGCTTCACTGTCTCCGTCGACTCCACCTCTCCCTACGGAGGTGTCCGTGCGGTCGTACTCGTTCCGGAGGAGCTGTTGACCAGCATGCCGGAGCCCAAGATTCCGAACGCGGCTGTCGACGCCGGGGCCCGGGCGGACGAAGTCGGCGGCGACGCCCCGGCGACGACCTCCGACGGGCTGCCCAAGCGCCGGCGCAAGCAGCGTCCGATGGCCGTCGTCCCGAGCAGTCCCGGCACCGCGCGATCACCGGGTCGCTCCACCGAGGAGACGGCGTCGATCATGAGCGCCTTTCAACGGGGGACCCAGACCGGCCGCGCCGCGCCCCTGGACGCGATGCGCGGGAGCCACGCTGACGGACGCAAGGGACCGGAGACCACCTCGTGAAGAACGACCTGTCTTGGATGCTGGACAGTGCCCTGGAGATTCCCGGGGCGCTGCACGCGGTCCTGGTCTCGGCCGACGGTCTGCTGATGGCCCGCACCAAGGACCTCGGGCGGGACTCGGCGGACACGGTGGCGGCCGCGATGAGCGGTGTGCAGTCGCTCAGCCGGTCCCTGGGCTTCTTCGCCGACGGCGAGCACATGCAGTGGCGCCAGACGCTGGTGGAGTTCGACGGCGGCTGGGTCTTCCTGATCTCCGCAGGCGAGGGCGCCTACCTCGCGGTCTCGGCCGCCCCCGACATCGACATGGCGGACATCACCTTCCGAATGCAGCAACTGGTCGGCCAGTTGGGCAAGGAACTGGCCACATCACCCCGTGAGGACATCGGCCACCGCTCATGACTGACAACACCCCCGAAGAGTCAGAAGCCGCAGAGTTAGTACGGCCGTACGTCATCACACGCGGGCGCGAGCTGCCCGCCGAGGACAAGTTCTCCCTGATCACCCTTGTGACGACGGTCAGCGACGAGCGGCAGCGTCCCACCCGGCTCTCCCCCGAGGAGCAGCACGTCCTGGACATGTGCTCCGGCGGCTACCTCTCGGTCGCCGAGCTCGCCGGGCACACCCAACTCCCCCTGGGTGTGCTCAAGATCCTGCTCAGCTCGCTGGCAGAGGGGGGATACCTGATCACCCGAGCGCCCGTGCCGCGGGCGCGTCTCGTCGACCAACAACTTCTCCAGGAGGTGCTGGATGGACTCCAGGCGCGTTTTGGATGAGGACGCCTACGTCCGGGGCGGCGAGGCTCAGACGGCGGTGAAGATCCTTGTCGTCGGGCACTTCGCCGTCGGCAAGACCACCTTCATCGGCACCATCTCCGAGATCCCCCCGCTGTCCACCGAGGAGGACATGACGCGGGTGGCGGAGGCGGTCGACGACCTCAAGGGCGTGCGGAGCAAGACCACCACCACGGTCGCCATGGACTTCGGGCGGCTGACGATCAGCGAC
This sequence comes from Streptomyces sp. bgisy027, assembly GCF_057710365.1. Classification (NCBI taxonomy): domain Bacteria; kingdom Bacillati; phylum Actinomycetota; class Actinomycetes; order Kitasatosporales; family Streptomycetaceae; genus Streptomyces; species Streptomyces sp. bgisy027. The sequence goes on along the minus strand of NZ_JBYIVZ010000052.1, from coordinate 48,735 downwards.
CAGGTGGTGCTCTATCTGTTCGGCACGCCCGGTCAGCAGCGGTTCATCCAGATCTGGGAGGACATGGCCCGCGGCGCCCTCGGCGCCCTGGTCCTGGTGGACCCCGAACGGCTGGCGGACTCCTTCGCCGTGATCGACCTGATCGAGCAGTACGGCCTGTCCTACGCCATCGCCGTCAACCGTTTCGACCACACGCCCGAACGCACCGAAGCGGCCCTGCGGGAAGCGCTCGACCTGCTGCCGGACACCCCCGTCGTCGTAATGGACGCACGTGACGAGAACTCATCGGCGCAGGCGCTGATCACTCTCGTTCGCTACCTACAGGAACGCGCCGCTCTGGAGCACGCATGACCAGCGAAGACTTCCCCGCACCGCCGCCCGGCTGCCCGGCGCACGGCAGCGGGCAACGGATACCCATGTACACGGCGGAGTTCGCCGCCGACCCCCAGGCCTACTACGACTACATGCGCCACCACGGCCCGACGGCCCCCGTCGAGCTGGCCCCGGGCGTGCCGGCCACCCTCGTCACGGACTACGCGGCGGCGCTGGACCTGCTCCAGAACCCGGGGGACTTCCGCAAGGACCCCCGCCGCTGGCGCGACCTCAACGAGGGCCGCATCAGCCCGGACAGCCCGGTCCTTCCCCTGCTCGGCCCCCGGCCCACCTGCATGTTCACCGACGGTGCCGAGCACCTGCGGCTGCGTCAGGCCGTCACCGAGAGCTTCGCCCGGGTCGACAGCCACCGGCTGAGCGTGAACGTCGACCGGATCGCGCACTACCTCCTGGCCCAGTTCAGCACCCGCGGCTCCGCGGACCTGCTCAACGACTACGCCAAGCAGCTCCCGCTGTTCGTCTTCAACGAACTGTTCGGCTGCCCGGCGGAGATCGGCGACCGGGTCATGTTCGGCGTCTCCGGCATCTTCGACGGCATCAACGCCGAGCGTGCCAACGAGGTCCTCATCCAGGCGGTCGCCGAACTGGTCGCGCTGAAGCGGGCGCGCCCCGGTGACGACGTCACCTCCTGGCTGATGCAGCACCCGGCCAAGCTGGACGACGCGGAGATGATCCATCAGCTGGTGCTGCTGATCGGCGCCGGCGCGGAACCGCTGCGCAACCTCATCGCCAACACCGTGCACCTGCTGCTGACCGACGACCGGTTCGCACAGAACGGTCTGCTGGAGGAGGCGCTCGACGACACCCTGTGGCACAACCCGCCCATCTCCAACTACGCGCCCCACTACCCGGCCAGGGACATGGAGTTCGCCGGCGGCAAGCTCAGCACCGGCGATCTGGTGCTGGTCGGCTTCCAGGCCGCCAACGCCGCCTCGGCGCGCTCCGCCTCGGGGCAGTCCAGCAACCGGGCCCATCTCGCCTGGAGCGCGGGCCCGCACGCCTGTCCCTCCAAGGAGCCGGCCCGCCTCATCACCCTGGCGGCGATCGAGCACCTCTTCAACGAACTGCCCGACGTCGAACTCGCCGTCCCGGAGGAGAGCCTGACCTGGCGGCCCGGCCCGTTCAACCGCGCCCTGGCGCAGCTGCCGGCCCGCTTCACCCCGACCACCCCGCGACGCGCGGTGCAGCCCCAGCCGTCCCAGACGGCACAGGGATCGGCCGCCGACACGGACGCCAACAAGGAGCGTGGAGGGCTCTGGAGTTCCTTCCTGAAGTGGGTCAGGGCGTAACCCCTGGTTCCGGATCGTGACACAGGTAACAGGCAACTGCCCCTGGCAACTGCATGAACGTTAAAGCGCCGGGGTATGACTGCGCAGGGTATCTGAGTCGTCACATGATGAAGGAGGGGCTGTGGAGTTCAACCCCGCTGCCACTCGTGCCCTGCGCCCCGTCACCCGGTCCCACACGTTCATTCAGGAGAAGGACTTCCTCATAGGCCTCATAGGCGTCCAAGCAGAATGGCCCTACGGCCGGATACCCGCCTTCACCGGCGGGTATCTTTTTGCGCCGGCCGGGGAGGTCCGGTGAGTACGGCAAGCACGGCGCCGGTCACCGACGCACCGGTCACCTACGAGTACACCCCCACTCTCGCCGATCACGTCGTCGGCCAACTGCTGCGTCTGGGCTCGGTCGTGGGCTCCTCGGCAGCGGAGTCGGCGCTGTACGCGCACATCGTCCTGGAGTCCCTCGGGGACGCGTGCGGCCGCTCGCTCTCCGAGCCCCCGGCCACACCCAGTTTCATTTCCGACGATCACACACCGGTCGAGTTCTCCCTGGCCTTCCGCCCGGGCAAGGCCCCCGGCCTGCGCGTCCTGGTCGAACCCGGCTGCACGGCCGGCGACTTGGCGGACAACGGCCGCCAAGGGCTCGCCGCCATCCGGGAGATGGCCCGTCGCTGGGACTTCTCCACCGCCCAGCTCGACCGCCTCGAAGACCTGTTCCTGCCCTCGAACCCAGAAGGCCAACTGGCCCTCTGGTACGCGCTGGAATTACGTCCCGGCGGCGTACCCGGCGTCAAGGTCTACCTCAACCCCTCCGCCACCGGACCCGAACGGGCCACGGCCACCGTCCGGGAGGCACTGCACCGGCTCGGTCACCGGCAGGCTTTCGAGAACCTGCCCGACACGACCGGGTATCCCTTCGTCGCACTGGACCTCGGCACCTGGGACACCCCCCGGGTCAAGGTCTACACCGCGCATCCGAGCCTCGCGGCAACCGAGGCGTACGCACTGAACCGCGCGCAGCCCGGCCCGGCACGCGAGGACGTGGAAGCCTTCTTCCACCTCGCCGCCGAAGGGCGCCCGCCCACCGGGGCGGGAGGCGGGCCGGAGCCACGACTGGACCGGCGGCCCGCGCTGACCTGCCACTCCTTCACCGACACCGCGTCCGGCCGGCCCAGCGGGTTCACCCTGCACGTCCCGGTCCGTGACTACGTCAGGGACGACGAGGAGGCGCTCGCCCGCGCCACCGCCGTGCTGACCCACTTCGGCATGGACCCCTCGATGCTCCGCCGCGCCCTCGCCGCCCTCAGTACGCGGCAACTCTCCGACGGCGTCGGCCTGATCGCGTACCTGGCACTGGCGCACGAGCGCGACCGCAGCCCCCGCATCACCGCGTACGTCTCCTCGGAGGCCTATGCGGTGCGTCCCCCCGCGCAGTGATCCGCGCGTCGTAGAAGAGCCCGCGCAGCGTCACAAGGCCGCCCGCGCAGTATCGGAATGCCCCGAGCAACATCAGAAAGAAGGAGCCGTGGAGCCCTACCGGATCAAGGTCGTCGAGCCCATCCCCCTCACCACCCCACAGCAGCGTGAGGAAGCCCTGCGACGGGTCTCCTACAACCTGTTCGACCTGCGTGCCGACGAGGTCACCATCGACCTGCTGAGCGACTCCGGCACCGGCGCGATCTCCGCCGCCCAGCTCTCGGCCGGAATGAACGGCGACGAGTCGTACGCAGGCTCCCGGTCGTTCTACCGCTGGCACGAGACCGTCAGCGAACTCACCGGCTATCCGCATCTCCTGCCCGCCCACCAGGGACGCGCGGCCGAACGCATCCTGTTCACCTCGCTGCTCACCCCGGGCAGCACCGTGGTGTCCAACACGCACTTCGACACCACCCGCGCCAATGTGGAACTCGTCGGCTGCCAGGCCCGGGACATTCCCTGCCCCGAGGCCAAGGACCTGGACAGCCCGCACCGCTTCAAGGGCAACATCGACCTCAACGCGCTGGAGCAGATCCTCCAGAACCAGCAGGAGTCCCCGGTGGCCGCCGTGGTGATGACCATCACCAACAACGGCGGCGGCGGACAGCCGGTCTCCATGGACAACCTGCGCCGCACCGCCGACCTGTGCCGACGCCACAGCGTCCCCATGATCCTCGACGCCGCACGATTCGCCGAGAACGCCTGGCTGGTGACCCGTCACGAGCCCGGCTACCAGGACCGCACCCCGCGTCAGGTCGCCGAGGAGGCCTTCCGCCTCGCGGACGGCTGCATCATGAGCGCCAAGAAGGACGGCATCGTCCACATCGGCGGCTTCATCGGCCTGAAGGACCCCGAGCTCGCCCAGAAGTGCGAGCGCCTCCTCATCGCGACCGAGGGGTTCGCCACCTACGGCGGTCTCGCCGGGCGCGACCTGGACATGATGGCCCAGGGCCTGGTGGAGGTCACCGAGCCCTCCTACCTGGCCGAGCGCGCCGACATCGCCGCCCACCTCGCCCAGCGCATCCGGGACGCGGGCGTCGACATCGTCGAGCCGGCCGGCCTGCACGCCCTGTACCTCAACGCCGGGCGGCTGCTGCCGCACATCCCGCCCCACCAGTACCCCGGCCACTCGCTGGCCTGCCAGCTCTACCTGCGCGGCGGCATCCGCTCCGCCGAGCTGGGATCCCTCTACCTCGGCGAGGAGGACGAGCACGGCAACCCGGTCAAGTCGGCGCCCTACGAACTCGTACGGCTGGCCCTGCCCCGCCGGGTCTACACCCGCAGCCACTACGACCACGTCGCCCAGACCCTGGCCGACATAGCCAAGGACCCCAGCTCGGTGCACGGCTACCGCATCACCGAGCAGTCACCGATCCTCCGCCACTTCAGCATCAAGCTGGAGCCCGCCAAGGCCTGACGGCAAGCCGGTGACTCCCGACCGTGTGGTTCCGCACTCGAACCACACGGTCTTCCCTCCCCGTCGCCCGGCGGCGTCCACGCCCCACTTGTCGGCCACGGCGTCCAGCAGCACGAGCCCCCGCCCGTTCTCGGAGTCCAGGTCCAACTCCGCCGTGGTGGCCGGTAGTCGGGGGCACCCGTCCGACACCTCGATCCGCACACTGTCCCGCTGCCGCAGCACCAGTACCTCGCAGCGCCGGTCCGGAACATGCCGTACGACGTTGGCGACCAGCTCGGTCACGCCCAGTTCCACGGCGTCGGTCAGTTCACGCATCTCCCACTCGCCGAGCAGCGAGCGCACGATCGCGCGGATGTGCCGGGCCGAGTGGTCACCGGCGGTCAGGCGCATGCGGTACTGGTGGCGGAGGGGCGCCAGGTGGGTGGGGGGAATGTATCCGTTCACGGTACGAGCCTGACCTCGCACGACTACTTTGGGCTACGGAACGGATACAACGGGTCCCGGAGTGGGCCCAGTTGCGTGAGAGGGAGCTCTGCGTGACCCACATCAACACCCTCGACCCGGGCGCCTCGCCACTCGACTACTACGGCTTCGAACTGCGCCGGTACCGCGAGGAGGCCGGGCTGACGCAGAAGAAGCTGGGGGACATCGTCTACTGCACCGGCTCCCTGGTCGGCCAGATCGAAACGGCGAGAAAGTTGCCGACGCTGCCGTTCAGCGAGCGGGCGGACATCGCACTGGGCACGGGCGGACTGCTGTCCCGCCTGCACGAGCTGGTGATGCGCAGTCAACTTCCGGCCTGGTTTCAGCAGGTGGCGGAGCTGCAGGCGCGGGCCATCGAGATCTGCTCGTTCGAGACGCACATGGTGCACGGGCTGCTCCAGACCAGGGCGTACGCGAGCGCTGTGCTCGGGGTCTTCGACAAGGTCGACCTCGACGACCGCACGGCCGTGAGGCTCGCTCGTCAGCGCATCTTCGAGAAGGAGGAGCCCCCGGTCTTCTGGGCGATCCTCAGCGAGGCCGCGCTGTGCCAGGAGATGGGCGGTCGGGAAACCATGCGGGAGCAACTGGCCCATCTGCTGTCCCTCGAGGGTAACCCCCGGATCAACATCCAGGTGCTGCCGTTCTCGGCCGGTGCGCATGCGGGACTACAAGGCTCGTTCGACGTCTACCGCTTTGAGAGCGATCCGACCATCGTCTACACGGAGGGCTACGGCAGCGGGCATCCGACCGCCAACCCGGACACCGTCAAGGACTGCTCGCTCCGTTACGATCATCTGCAAGCCGCCGCCCTGTCCATCAAGGACTCGGCGGATCTGATTCGGCGCGTGATGGAGGAACGTTATGGGGAGCACCGAGATGCCGACGGCGATCCAGTGGCGTAAGTCCAGCTACAGCGGTGACCAGGGCGGCAATTGCGTCGAGATCGCCGAATCGACCGCGTCCGTCGCCGTTCGCGACTCCAAGAACCCGGCGGGGCCGATCCTCACCCTCGACCCCACCGCGTTCACCGCGTTCCTGGACTGGACTACAGCCGCTGAATGATCGTGCCGGTGGCCAGTCCGCCGCCCGCGCACATCGTGATCAGCGCGAACTCCTTGTCCGCGCGCTCCAGTTCGTGAAGTGCGGTCGTGATCAGCCGGGCCCCGGTGGCTCCCACCGGGTGCCCGAGGGCGATCGCGCCGCCGTTGACGTTGACCTTCTCCAGGTCCTGCTCGAAGACCTGCGCCCAGCTCAACACCACGGACGCGAAGGCCTCGTTGATCTCGACCAGGTCGATGTCCTTCAGGGACATCCCGGCCTTGCCCAGCACGGCCTTGGTCGCGTCGATCGGTCCGTCGAGGTGGAAGTGCGGGTCGGCACCCACGAGGGCCTGCGCCACGATGCGGGCCCTCGGCCGCAGCTTCAGCGCGCGGGCCATCCGCTTAGACGCCCACATGATCGCCGACGCGCCGTCGCTGATCTGTGAGGAGTTGCCCGCCGTGTGAACGGCCGTCGGCATCACGGACTTGAGGCCCGCCAGCGCCTCCATGGACGTGTCGCGCAGACCCTCGTCCCTGTCGACCAGGCGCCACATGCCCTGCCCGGCGCGCTGCTCCTCCTCGGTCGTCGGCACCTGGACGGCGAACGTCTCCCGCTTGAACCGCTCCTCCGCCCAGGCGGCGGCGGCCCGCTCCTGCGAGACGAGCCCGAGGGAGTCGACGTTCTCGCGGGTCAGCCCCCGGTGGCGGGCGATGCGCTCGGCGGCCTCGAACTGGTTGGGCAGGTCGACGTTCCACTCGTCGGGGAACGGCTTGCCGGGCCCGTGCTTGGAACCGGACCCCAGCGGCACCCGGGACATGGCCTCGACGCCGCAGCTGATGCCGACGTCGATGACGCCCGTGGCGATCATGTTGGCCGTCATGTGCGAGGCCTGCTGGGAGGAGCCGCACTGGCAGTCGACGGTCGTCGCCGCCGTCTCGTAGGGCAGGCCCATGGTCAGCCAGGCCGTGCGCGCGGGGTTCATGGACTGTTCGCCGGCGTGGGTCACCGTGCCGCCGACGATCTGCTCGACGCAGTCGGCGGGGATGCCCGTACGGCCCAGGAGTTCGCGGTAGGTCTCGCCCAGGAGATAGGCGGGGTGGAGGTTGGCGAGCGCGCCGCCGCGCTTGCCGATGGGGGTGCGCACTGCTTCGACGATCACGGGTTCGGCAGCCATGGGTGCGGGGTCCTCTCGGCTCTCCTCGGCTTTCCGCCAAGAACTAGTACGTGTTCTAGTTCCCCTTGCAGTCTGCTGACGTGATGTCGGTCACCGCAAGGGTCGTGCACGCTCCGGAGTCTTGATCTGCGGAGATCTGCACGAATTCCGCACCGGATTGGGGGTGTCGCGCCTCTTGCCACTTGTAGAACCCGTTACTACCTTCGCGGGAACCCTGTTCTGATGGACCGTCAGATGGCTGGAGCCGCCGATGTCCTGTCCAGCGCTTCCCGACGGGTTCGACTTCACCGACCCCGATGTGCTGCACCACCGCGTACCCCTCCCGGAGTTCGCCGAGCTGCGCCAGGCGGAACCGGTCCGCTGGATCCCGCAGGCGGCCAACGTGGCCGGATTCCAGGACGAGGGCTACTGGGCTGTGACCCGGCACGCGGACGTCAAGTACGTGTCGACGCACCCGGAGTTGTTCTCGTCGACCCTCAACACCGCGATCATCCGTTTCAACGAGCACATCGAGCGCGACGCCATCGACGCGCAACGCCTGATCCTGTTGAACATGGACCCGCCCGAGCACACCCGGGTCCGCCAGATCGTCCAGCGCGTGTTCACCCCGCGTGCCATCCGCGCCCTGGAGGAACGCCTGCGCACACGGGCGCTCGACATCGCCGCGAACGCCCGTGAGCACGCCGGACCCTTCGACTTCGTCACCGAGGTCGCCTGCGAACTGCCTCTGCAGGCGATCGCCGAGCTGATCGGCGTCCCGCAGGACGACCGGGCCAAGATCTTCGACTGGTCCAACAAGATGATCTCGTACGACGACCCCGAGTACGCCATCACCGAGGAGGTGGGCGCGGAGTCGGCCACCGAGCTGATCGCCTACGCGATGAACATGGCCGCCGACCGCAAGGCGTGCCCGGCGAAGGACATCGTCACCACGCTGGTGGCGGCCGAGGACGAAGGCAACCTGGGCTCGGACGAGTTCGGCTTCTTCGTGCTGATGCTGGCCGTGGCGGGCAACGAGACCACCCGCAACGCCATCACCCACGGCATGCACGCCTTCCTCACCCACCCCGAACAGTGGGAGCTGTACAAGAGGGAGCGCCCCGGGACGGCCGCGGAGGAGATCGTCCGCTGGGCGACGCCGGTGGTGTCCTTCCAGCGCACGGCGACCCAGGACACGGATCTGGGCGGGAAGCGCATAAGGAAGGGTGACCGGGTAGGAATCTTCTATGCCTCGGCGAACCACGACCCCGAGGTCTTCGAGAATCCGGACGCCTTCGACATCACCCGCGACCCCAACCCCCACCTCGGCTTCGGCGGCGGGGGCCCGCACTACTGCCTGGGCAAGTCCCTGGCGGTGCTGGAGATCGACCTGATCTTCAACGCCGTGGCCGACGCGATGCCCGACCTGCGCCTGGTCGGGGACCCCCGCCGCCTTCGCTCCGCGTGGATCAACGGAGTGAAGGAACTCCGGGTCAGCAGCGGCTGACCCGTCCCGAGGGAGGCAGGAGCACCCCTTGTCCCTACGCCCCGTTCCTGCCTCCCCCGCGACGGGGTCAGGCCGTGGGCGGACATGACGAAGGCGGCGACCCCGGGGATCGGGGGTCGCCGCCTTCGGTTCATGTCGGCCGGGCTGCTCAGTACCAGCCGTTGGACTGCCAGAAGCCCCAGGCGCCGCACGCGCTGCCGTAGCGGTCCTTCATGTAGTCCATGCCCCACTTGATCTGGGTGGCCGGGTTGGTCTTCCAGTCGGAGCCGGCGGAGGCCATCTTGTTGCCCGGCAGGGCCTGGACCAGGCCGTAGGCGCCGGACGAGGAGTTCGTGGCGTTGACGTTCCAGTCGCTCTCGTGGTCGACGATCTTGGAGAAGCACTGGTACTCGGTCGAGTCGCCGATCATCTTCTTCGCTATCGCCTGCGCCGAGGAGGACCCGTTCGTCGCGGCCTGCGAGGGCGCGGCGGCGAACAGCGTGCCGGCGGCGGCAGCGGCCAGCGTGACACCGGCGAGGGCCTTCTTCGGGGCGGAGGCGCGGCGGAGGAGAGAAACAGCGGACACGGGGGGCCTTTCTTCGGGGACAGGGCGTCGGGTGCGTGCCGGAGCCGGGCGATGCGATGCACGGCGGTGGCATGCGTCGGCGCCGCGGCCCTGAGGGCACGTCGGCGCCGTGCGACGTCATCCAGAGAAACAGGCCGGGAGTGTGTCCGCAATGAGCCCTTTTGCTAGTTGTGGTCGTATGCGGGGGTCGGGTGGCCTGTGTGACGTGGCTCTCTATGTGCAGGTCAGAGGTGTCGCGGGCGCGTACATGACATCCGATTTGTCCGACTAAGGCGGATCGTAGGTGACGTGGGTCATGTGGGGTGGTTCACCGCGTGTGTGACGGTCCGCACGGGGGCCCTCACCGTGCGGGTGCGTCGAACGTGACGGGGCTCTCGAAAGCGGCCCGCCGAGTGGCCCGGCGCAGGGCCCGGAGGATCACCGGCCCGAGGAGCAGGGTCAGTACGACGGTGGTGACGGCCCGGCCCAGGTCCCAGCCCAGGGAGGTGGCCAGGCAGTACGCGACGAAGCGGGCCAGGTTGAGGGACACGGAGGCGTCCGGGGAGAACGCGATGGACGAGGCCTGCCCCTTCATGAAGGTCCAGCCCGCCAGATTCGTGACGGTGCCATAGGCGAAGGCCGCCGGGAGGCCGTACGCGCACAGGAGCAGCAGTTCGCTCCGGCCGCGCAGCCGGTCGCGGTCCGGCAGCAGCCCGGCCCCCATGGTGAACCAGCCCATCGCGAGCATCTGGAACGGCATCCACGGGCCCACCCCGCCCGTGAGCAGCGCCGAGGCGAACATCGTGACCGAGCCCAGCACGAACCCGAAGCCGGGGCCGAGGACGCGGCCGCTCAGCACCATGAGGAAGAACATCGGCTCCAGACCGGCGGTGCCGGCGCCGATCGGCCGCAGCGCGGCTCCCGTCGCGGCCAGCACCCCGAGCATCGCGACCGCCTTCGGCCCGAGCCCCGACTCCGAGATCGTCGCCCCCACCACCGCGACGAGCAGCACGAGCAGGCAGGCGAAGAACCAGGGGGCGTCCTCGCTGTGCGCGATGACGGCCGACTCGGGCGGTGCGAGGAAGGGCCACATCAGGGCGGCGACACCCACCGCGCTGACGAGGGCGAGGGCGGCGACGGAGCGGGGGCCGAGGTGAACAGGGCGCGTCCGGCGCCGGGCGCTCTTCGTGTCGGTCATGCCAGGGCCTCCCGTACCTGTGTGACCGTGAGCCACTCCTGAGGGGCGAGGATCTTGGTGACCTGCGGTGCGAAGGAGGGGGAGGAGACGACGACGTCCGCGGTCGGGCCGTCGGCGATCACCTCGCCCTCGGCCAGCAGGACGACCCGGTCCGCGAGCTCGGCGGCGAGCTCCACGTCGTGGGTGGCCAGCACGATCGCGTGGCCCTGGTCGGCGAGGTCGCGCAGCAGGGACACCAGGCGGGCCTTCGCCGCGTAGTCCAGGCCGCGGGTCGGCTCGTCGAGGAGGAGCAGCGGAGGGCGGGCGGTCAGGACGACGGCCAGGGCGAGCGTCAGGCGCTGGCCCTCGGAGAGGTCGCGGGGGTGGGTGTCGTCTGTGATGCCCGGGAGGAGCTCCGAGACGAGGATGCGGCAGGTGCCGGGGCTGGCGCCGGCGTCGGCGTCGGCGGCCGCGCACTCGGCGGCGACCGTGTCGGCGTAGAGGAGGTCGCGGGGTTCCTGCGGGACGAGTCCGACGCGGCGGACCAGGTCTCGGGGTGGGGTGCGGTGGGGGACGGAGCCGCCTACGGAGACCGAGCCGGTGGTGGGTTCCACCAGGCCGACGAGGGTGTTGAGCAGGGTGGATTTACCGGCGCCGTTGCGGCCCATGAGGGCGACGGTCTCTCCGCGGGTGACGGTGAGGTCGACGTGGCGCAGGGCGCGGATCCGGTCGCGGGTCACGGCGAGTGCCTGTACCTCGGCGGCATGGGGAGATGGAGATGCCGGGGCGGTGGGGGTCTGTTTGCGGCGGAACCAGCGGTGGGGGGTGGGGGCGGCCGATGGGATGGGGGGTGCGGGTCGTCGGCGGCTGCGGGTCTGGTGTGGCTGGTCGCGCAGTTCCCCGCGCCCCTGAGCGGCGTTGGTGTGCCGTTCCTCGACCGGTTTCCGGCGGTCTTGAGCGGCGTTGGTGTGCCGTTCCTCGACCGGTTCCCAGCGGTCTTGAGCGGCGTTGGTGTGCCGTTGCTCGAGCTGTTGCCGTAGGTCTGCTGCCCTTCTGCGGGCGTCTCGGACCGTCAGGGGAAGCGGGCTCCAGCCGGCCAGGCGGCCCAGGGCGACGACCGGCGGGTAGACGGGGGAGACGGCCATGATCTCCGGCGGGGTGCCCAGAACCGGGGGCGTGCCGGGGGAGGGCAGGAGGGCGATCTGGTCGGCGTACTGCACGACGCGTTCCAGGCGGTGCTCGGCCATCAGGACCGTCGTGCCGAGGTCGTGGACCAGGCGTTGGAGGACTGCCAGGACCTCTTCCGCGGCGGCCGGGTCCAGGGCCGACGTCGGCTCGTCCAGGACCAGGACGCTCGGGTGCGGGGTGAGGACCGAGCCGATCGCCACGCGCTGCTGCTGGCCGCCGGAGAGGGTGGCGATGGAACGGTCGCGCAGATCGGCGAGGCCGAGCAGGTCCAGGGTCTCCTCGACGCGGCGGCGCATCACGGCCGGGGCCAGGCCGAGTGACTCCATGCCGTAGGCGAGCTCGTCCTCGACCGTGTCCGTGACGAAGTGGGACAGGGGATCCTGGCCCACCGTGCCGACCACGTCGGCGAGTTCACGCGGCTTGTGCGTACGGGTGTCGCGGCCGGCCACGGTCACGCGGCCGCGCAGGGTGCCGCCGGTGAAATGCGGCACGAGCCCGCTCACCGCGCCGAGCACGGTGGACTTGCCGACCCCGGACGGGCCGGCGAGCAGCACCAGTTCGCCCTCCGGGACCGCGAAGTCCACGCCACGGACGGTGGGTTCGGCGGCGCCGTCGTACGTCACGGAGACGTTCTCGAAGCGGATCACGACGGCTCCTTGGGGGCGGCGGGAGTGCGGGGCGTGGGGCTGACGAAGGCCGGGAGGAGGCCGAGGAGGACCGCTGCCGCGGGCCACAGGGGGAGGGCGGGGGCGACGAGGGGGATCACGCCGGGATTCAGGGCTTCCGGGGCACGGTGTGCGGCCAGGGTCAGCAGGGCGGCGACCGCCGCGCCGGAACCGGCGACCAGCCAGGCGTGGGTGTCCCAGCGGTCGGGGCGGTAACGGGTGCGCGGGGAACGCCGACTGCCCAGGCGCAGGCCCGCGAGGGCGGCGACGACTCCGGCGAGGAGGACCGGGAGGCCGTAGGTGCCGCCTTCGGCGGTGAGGAGCCCGTACGTCCCGGCGCAGACGCCCAGCAGGCCGCCGAGGGTGAGCGCGGTCGTCGTACGGCGGACGCGGGGCGGGACGTCGGCGGTACGGCCGTAGCCGCGCGCGTCCATCGCGGCGGCGAGCGCGACCGACCGCTCCAACGCCCCCTCCAGGACAGGCAGCGCCACCTGGAGGAGGCCCCGGACACCGCTGTCGGGCCGGCCGCGCAGCCGGCGGGCGGCGCGCAGCCGCTGGACGTCGGCGATGAGGTTGGGGGCGTAGGTGAGGGCGACGACGACCGCCACGCCGATCTCGTAGAGCGCGCCGGGCAGGGACTTGAGCAGGCGGGTGGGGTTGGCGAGGGAGTTCGCCGCGCCCACGCAGATGAGGAGCGTCGCCAGGCGCAGGCCGTCGTAGAGGGCGATGAGCACGGTCTCGACGGTGACCTTGCCGCCCAGGCGGATCCCCTGCGCCCAGTCGGGGAGGGGGATCTCGGGGAGGGCGACGATCACGTGGGTGCCGGGGAGCGGGGAGCCGAGGGCCACGGCGAAGACGAGGCGGATGAGGAGGACGGCCAGGGCCAGCTTGAAGAAGACGGAGTAGGAGCGGGCCCAGGGGGCGTTCGGGCGGCAGGTCGCCACGACGTAGGCGGAGGTCGCGATGAGGAGGGCGAGCAGGAGGGGGTTGGTGGTGCGGGTGGCGGCGGTACCGAGGGCGAGGGCCCAGAGCCACCAGGCGCCGGGGTGGAGAGGGGCGCGGTGGTTCGGGCGAAGGGCGGCGGCGGACGGCACCGGCCGGGCCGCCCGCCGCGTCTGCGCACCCCTGGGCGGCTCCGCACGGCTAGGCATCGCGAAGCTCCGCTCGGCTAGCCATCCCCGCGCCGCCGTGCCTGCCAGACCGCCGCCGCCCCCAGCACCACGACCACGGCGGCGCCCGCGACCAGGCCCAGCGAGAGCCCGCCGTCCGAGTCGTCCTCGGCCGCGGTGGCGGTCTGCCCGGCCGCGGTCGGCTTCCCGGTCTCCCGGCCGCCGCCCGACACCTGATCGCCGCAGCCCTTCCGCGGATACCCGGTGATCGCGCACAGCAGGGCGTTGGTGTCGTAGCGCAGGGGCTTGGCGACGGCCGCCAGGGCCTCGGCGGTCGTCGCGTCGGGAGCCACCCGGGCGCACGCGGTGCGGCGGGCAGGGGGCGTCTCGCCGGACGGGGCGTCGGCCGCCGTACCGAAGTCGATGATCAGGGCGACCCGCTTCCTGCCGTCCTCGGCGGGCGTCCTGGCGCAGATCACCGCGAACTCGGCCGCACCCCTGGGCTGCGTCGCGTCCTTCGAGTCCTCGCTCACGGCGAATCGGAAGCCCTGGACGTCACCGTCGGAGGGGCGGGCGAGGGAGGGGCCCTGGGTGGCGTAGATCCAGGTGTCGCCCTGGCGCTCCCAGAAGGACCAGTAGCGGTAGCCGGCCGCCTGCGCGCCCTGGGCCGCGCCGGTCAGCAGGACCAGCGCGGCCAGGAGCGGGGCGAGCAAGCGGCGGATCACGCCTGGGGGCCCTTCTTGCGGCCGCTCAGCAGGAAGCCGATGCCGACGCCGACGACGAGGAAGATGCCGACGTACCACCAGACACCGAAGGGACTGTCGCCCTTCTCGTCCTTCTCGGCGTCCTTGTCCGCGGCCTTTGTGGCGGCCTGCGGCGCGGGGCCCGTGGCGTTGAGCTGCTTCACCAGGTCGGCGCCGCCGAAGTCGCGGGGGTCGGTGCCGGTGGCGTGGGCGGCGAGGATCAGCTGGGCGTAGGCAGCCGGGCCGCTCTGCTTCGCCCACTTCGCGGAGTTCCGCTCCAGCCAGCGCAGCGGCTTCTCGGCGGCATCGGCACCGGAAAGGGCGGCCAGCGCCACGACCGCGTCGGCGGTGTTGCCGTAGTCGGGCTGGTCCTCGGCGCCCGGGAGGGCGGACGTGAGGTGGCCGTCCTTGGCGAGGGCGTCGGTGAGGTAGGCGGCGCCGTTGACGGCGGCCTGCTGCGAGGCCGGGAGACCGTCGCTCACGCATCGCGTGGCCGGCGCGTCCTTGCCGGGGCTCACGACGAGGCCCTTGCCGAGGGAGCCGAGGACGCCGGCCGCGGTGGCGTCGGCGTTGGCGAGCAGCTTGCCGTTCTTGTCGGGCTGGAAGGCGAAGGCGCCTGCGCCGTCGCCCTTGCACGGCAGGACGAGCTTGTCGAGCGCGTCGTAGGCCGTCTTCCCGTCCTTGCGGACGTCCGCCGGCTTCTCACCGGCGGCCGCGAGCGCGCCGATCACCACGGACGTCGAGTTGGTGTCGCTGGCCCCGCCCGGCAGGTAACCCCAGCCGCCGTCCTTGTTCTGGACGGACTTCAGCCAGGTCACGGCCTTGGAGGCGGCGGCGTCGTGCCCGCCGAGCGCGACGAGCGCCTGGACGGCGGCGGCCGTGTTGTTGGTGTCGACGAGGGTCTTGGCATCGCAGTCGGCGGCGGCGTCGGCACGGTAGGGCGCGAAGGCCCCGTTCGCGCACTGCTGCGTGAGCAGCCAGTCCACGGCCCCCTCGGCGGGCTGCACCCCGACGGTGTCCTGCGCGAGCATCGCGAGGGACTGCCGCCAGACGCCGTCGTAGGTGGGGTCGGTGGTGCCGTACAGCTCGGCGGGGTACGTCGGCTTCGCGGGCGCGGAGGGGGACGGCGAGCCGGCGGGGGACGGTGACGCGGACGGGGAGGAGTCGGCGGCTATGGCCGGCGCGGCCGCGCCGATCACGACGGCGGCGGCCAGGACCGCGGCGCTGCGACGGACGTACATGATCGGCGGGTGCCCTTCCCTAAGGGGAACCGGGCAGCGCAGGGGAGACCCCCGGCGGCTCGGCTCCGTATACCTCGACGGTGCCGCACTCCGGCGGACTGCCGGGGCGCGTGAGCCGGTCACTTCCCGTACGCGGCGATCCGGCTCACCGGCCTTCGACGACGACCGGTTCACGGTTGCGGGTCAGCGCCGGATTTGCACCGGCTTTCCCACGTACGGGTGTGATGACGACGGCGACACTCTACCCGGGGGTAGGCCGGGGCTGAGAGGGGGCTGTGGGCGGCGGAGGCGGGCCGGTGTCGAGGGAGGACGGGGGTGGCCGGTTCGGCTGGATTTCGCCCATGGATGTTGCAGGGGGTTGCCGAGCTTCGTGATGGGCGTGTGCATGATCCCGGCCGCGGCGTCGGCCCTTCCTCGCGGACAGTTCGGTATCGGCCGACGTCAGGATGCGAGACGGGTCGGGTGGCCCCATCATGTGGGTACTGCCCTCGGGTCGCGTGATCGCCGCCCTGGGGCGTTGCGATCACAGAAGTGTCAAACCAAACATGGATTTTGCGCCGAATGGCTATCGGTGTGGCTGGAATGACCTGCCGGAGGGTGGGAATCCTCTACCGTTTGGTCGGTGCGAGCGGCCCTTCGGGACGCGCAACCGTCACCCCGTGGCATTGCGTCTTACGGAAAACCCTTGGTCCGTCGCGAATGACGGCTGGTTTGTGTGTCGACTGGCGCTCTGACGGGCGGGATGCTGATTCTCCGGGTCCTGCTCCGGGCGGCCGCGGCGCTGGCGACGGGAGGCACACCTGGTGTTGGGAAGTGTCGAGAGCGGCGACGGCAAGAGGCTGCTCTTCTTCGAGACGTCGGGGGACCCGAAGGGCCACCCGGTGTTCTTGCTGCATGGCACTCCGGGCAGCAGGGTGGGGCCGCGTCCACGGACCAGCGTTCTCTACAAACTCGGCATCCGGCTCATCTCCTATGACCGGCCGGGGTACGGGGAGTCGCAGCGGTTAAAAGGCCGCGCCGTGCGTCACGCCGCCGCGGATGTGGCGGCCATCGCAGACCAGCTGAATCTTGGACCGTTCTCCGTGCTCGGCCGTTCCGGCGGCGGGCCGCATGCGTTGGCGTGTGCGGCGCTGCTTCCGGACAGGGTCGCCAGTGCTGCCGTTCTGGTCAGCATCGCTCCCCCCGATGCAGATGGGCTCGACTGGTTCGAGGGGATGGCCCCGTCCAACGTCATCGCCTACAAGGCCGCCCGGGCGGCTCTCCGCGATGGTTCCGAGGAGTGCTTGGAAAGGCTCAAGGCCAACCTGGCCAGCAATGCGGATGCCATTCGTGACAAGCCGGAATCACTGCTGGGGTTACTCACTCCGGAGATGCCCACGGCAGACAAGGCCGTGGTGGGACATGGTGGGATCCGAGGCCTACTCCTCGCCAACTACGAGACCAGTGTGGTGCGTTCCTCGTTCGGGTGGCTCGACGACGTGCTGTCCTTCCGGCTGGACTGGGGCTTCGAGCCAGGCAAGATCGTCGAAGTCCCGCTGCTGCTGTGGCACGGTGAGCACGACACCTTCTCGCCCGTCGGCCACTTCCGATGGCTTGCCGAACGCATTCCCTCAGCGACTGCCGTGCTGAAGCCGGGGGCGGCTCACTTCGCCGCGCTGCCGGCCGTACCGGAAATACTCGCTTGGCTACGTGACCGTGCTCGCGAGCGCTTCGGGGCCGCCGTGTAGCGGGTGCCGGCAGCCCGTCCGCGCCCGCGAAAGTGGTTCGTTGCGATGTGCTCGCCGACGTGGGCGAGCACATCGCAGATCAGATCGGGTGCGGGTCGAACTCCCAGCCCGACCGACTCCAATCGCGCAGGGCCAGAGCGCGGGGATGATCGGCCCCGAGTCGCGCAGTGATCGCGCCCAGCACTTCCTCACGCAGCCGGTCGGCCGCCTCGCTCTCTCCCAACTCGTTCAGGACCACCGCGAGGTTGGCCGCGCAGACCAGTGGGGCGGGGTGCTGGTCGTCGTTGAGGACATCGCGAAGCCGGTCCAGTACCTCCTCGTAGGTAGCGCGGGCCCGTCCACGCTGCCCCAGTGCGGCCTGGGCATTGGCCAGGTTCACCCGGCACATCAGGGTGAACGGGTGGTCGTCGTCGAAGATTGCCGCGAAAACCCTTGCGGCTTGCTCGGCGTGTGCCAGTGAGGAAGCCGCCTCGTTGGCCGTGTAGAGCAGCACGGCCAGGTTCGCGTAGCAGGCTGCTGTGTAGGGGTGTTGGTCTTGGAAGAACCGACGGCAGTCGTCCAGGACCCGGCGGGCCAGCTCGACGGCCTCTTCGGTACGACCCTGCGCGCCCAGGATCCCGGCCAGGCCCAGGTGGAGCAGCAACCGGTTGGGCGAGGCCGACCCTTCCTCGGAGGGAAGGTTGGACAGCACCGTGCGTGTCAGGTCTTCCGCTTCCTGGGCCCGGCCCATCTGGTGCAGGGCACCCGACAGCGCTTTGCCCGCGTTGATGGTGGTGGGAGCGGACGGGCCGAACTGCTGATGGGAGAGGCATTGGTCGTAGGTGCGCCGCAACGGAAGCTCGGATCCGGCGTAGTCGCCGCAGTCGAGCAGATCGCGGGCGTAACTGATGGTTGATGCCCGGGTGTAGGCATGTTCCGGGCCGAGGATCTTGTTGCGAGTCTCCATAGTCTTGCGGTCCAGCCGCAGAGCGTCCGTGTACTGCCCCAACACCCGTAGGCATACCGCGTAATTGTTGGCGGCCATGAGGCTGCGCGGATGGTCTTCGCCGAACAACTCCAGGAACTGCTCGTGGTTGAGCCGGTCGCGTTCCAGTGCCTCGCTGTAGCGGCCCAGACCGCGCAGGTCGGCAGCCACACCGCCGGACGTCATGAGGATGTGGAGGTCGTGCGGGCTGTCCAAGGCCGCTTCCTGGCGGTGCAGTACGTCCATGTCCAGCTCCAGGGCCTCTTGGTATCTGCCCTGGGCACGAAGGATGTTGGCGATCTGGAAGCCCATGTGCAGCACCCAGCGTTCGTCGGGTCCGCTGTGTTCGAGCCAGCCCTGATGCACGCGCGTGCTCAGGTCGTACGCCTGCTTCAGCTCGCCGCGGCGGCGCAACTGGCGAACTCGGTCCACGATCAGCTTCCGGATGCCGTAGTCGGGTGCTGTCAGGGCCCAAGAAGTTCCCAGGTGAGGCCAGATGATGCGGTAGCGCTCCCAGGTGTTGTGGTCCTCGGGGTCGTCCTGTTCGGGACGGGCGGCCACCAAGGTGCGGAAGACGACGTCCCGCGTGGCCTCCTGATCTTCCTCCGTCATGTTCAGGCGCACCGACATCTGCACCAGGCGGTGCACGCGGAGACTGCGTGACTTGCGGTCCACCGTCGCGAGCGAGAGTCGACTCAGCTCCTGGAACGCGCGCGCGATCATTTCCGTGCTGTCGAAGGCGCGCGGCCGGAACTCCTGATCGCGTGGGCTGTCCTGACCGGTGAGGGACTGTGCGATCTGCGTGCTCTGCAGCAGATCCATGGAGATCGGCTCGGGGCTGAACCAGGCGGCCAGTTTGAGGAGTTGAACCGCCGGCGGGAAGTTCTTGTTGAGCTGCCCGATGGCCACGCTCCAGGTCTTGGAGACGTCGAGGAGCCGGTCGTCAGGGCTCAGACCGGCCGTGTCGGCGGCGGGCTGGCGCTCGAGCAGTTTGACGTACTCCTGGGTCTGAAGGCCGCTCTCCTTGAGCACTGCGGCCGCGTGCTCGACGGCCAGCGGCAGATCGCCGAGGGCCGAAGCCACTTCGTCGGCCTCCTCGGTGCTGCACTCGGTGAGCCTGCGCTTGAGGTGCGCGACGCTCTCCTCGCGCTCGAACACACCGACATCGGCGATCTCCGCGTACCGTTCCCAGCCCTCGGAGCGCTGACTGGTGATCAGGACGTGGCCTGCCTTGCTGCTCACCAGCAGATCGGACAGATCGTTCACGTGCTCGACATTGTCGAGGATCAGTAGCCAGCGGCTGTAGGGCCGACCCAGACGCAGCGCATCCTTGACCGCGGCCGCCGTCGCCGTCGGGTTCTTGCGCTCGGAAACCTCCAGATGGCCTGCCAGCCCCGCGAACTGCTCCACTGCGAGGTTTCGCTGATCGGCCTGGATGTGCCAGACGACGTCGTAGTCGCTCTTGAAGCGGTGGGCGAACTCCAGGGCCAGCATCGTCTTGCCCACGCCACCCATGCCGCGCAGAAGCACCGTGCCGTTACCGGCCCGCAGCCGATCGCGCAGGTGTCCGAGCAACTCCTCGCGTCCGGTGAAGGACGGGTTGCGGATCGGCAAGGAGAACACGAAGGGCTCGGCCCCGGGGAAACGCGGGCCTCTGTCGCTTGCGGCGGCCGGGCTGAACAGCGGCTGTGTCGGGGCCTCCACGGCATTCAGCAGCGCCTGTCTCGCCGCCTCCTCATGGGGACCGCAACGGGCCAGATCGGCGGCGGCGCGATCGGAGAACGGAGGGCTCATCCGTACGTCGTCCACGCGCACGGTCACCAGGGTGCGCCGATTGCCCAGACCGTCGACGGCGTCGGTCGTCTCCCATGCCGCTCGTGCTTCCGCGGAGTCCCGGTAGGCGTGGGACAGGACCGCGAGAGTTCGGGTGGCCGACTTCCCTGTCGGACCAGGGGCGGAGCGTTCGGACGGATGAGTCGTACCGTTGGACACCAGATGCACCTGGAAACCCACGGACTTGAGCGTGAACTCGATCCAGTCGGCCCAGGTGCGATCCTCTGGTACAAAGCTGACATGGATGTCGGTGTTCTGCAGTGGCCTGGGCCGCTTGTACAGCGCGAGGACCCGCTTGCGCTCCGCGTCGTCCAAACGGGGGAACGCAGTGACGTCGCCGCCGGAGATGACTTCCGTCAGCCGCTCGCACGCGGCGAGCATGGAGGTAGGGCTGCCGGGAGCGTCCCTGAAGGGGGCCAGTAGTTCCTCGTAGGCATAGAAGGGCCGGTACGGGATCTCGACCTTGCCCCAGTACTCCTGGGCGTCCCAGGCACAGTGGCGGCGCACGATGTCGGCGAATTTCGCCCGCATCTGCTCCCGCGCCGCCTCCAGCCGGTCGGCCTCGCCGTTCGCGTCCTCCACGCGCATGGGGACCGGGATGATACGGATCCCGCGATATCCGTAGAGGCTGTCGATCTTCTGCGCCACGGCCTGTGCGCCGTCCATTCCCTGGCTGCTTGGGGTGAAGGCGACGACCAGGGCGTCCGGCAGCAGCACCGTGCACACGTCGGAGACGTCGCTCAGGCCGGTGCGGCTGTCGATCAGGACGTAGTCGTAGTTCTGGGTGAGTTCCTGCTTCAGGGCTTCGACGAAGACGGGTCCGTGCCAGGTGTGGTCCAGGAAGCGCATCCAGTCGAACTGCGAGTACGCCGACAGGTACTCCTTGTTCTGCGTGCCGGGCGAGACGTAATCCAGCCGGCCGCCGTTGGGGAATGCCCAGTCGATCGGGATGACGCAGTGATTGAAGTGGGCCTGTGTGGCCACCCAGGCCGCTTCGGCGGTCTCCCACTCGTCCTGTGCGTGTGTCTCAGGCTGCCTGCGCTGTTCCATCACCGTCTGGTTGAAGTGCAGGAAGAGGTCGATGATGCCTTGCGCGGTCCGTAACCGGTCCTGGTCGAGGAAGGGGTGCAGAAAGCGGTCGAGGCCGGGTGCGTCCAGGTCCCAGTCGACGACCAGTACCCGCTTGCCCCCCGATGCCAGGATCCAGGCGGTGTTGGCGAGGGACATGGTGCGGCCGGTGCCGCCCTTGTACGAATAGAAGGTGATGACCTTTCCTCGGGTCGTTTCCTCCGGACCCGAAGTACGCATCCCCGCCACTTCACCTGCGCCGTTCTCGTCAGTCACTGGTTGGCCTCCGAACCCCGTGACTCCGCGCCGGATCGGACGACTGGCGCGGGGAAACATCCTGGATGGAATCGAGATACCGCAAATAGCAGCTTTTCGCCAACTCCGCGAATAGCCCGCCGAAGGCATCGGCCTTCCGGATGCCTCGTGCGGCGGTACCGCGAGCGGTGCGGGGCATCTCCCGTAGATGCCGGTGCCGGGACAGAGTCGTCTCCAGCAGTGACTGCAGCCGCGCCTCGTCGCGCTGGGTCTGTGGGTCGTCCTCGGCCAGCACTGCCATCACCGCCAGCCAGGGCCGGTTGGCCCGGACGATGTGCTGTACCTGCTCAGCGATCCGGAGATCGCCCAACACCCACGCGTCGACCACGAGGACTGAGGGAGCGATGGGCCTGGCGGGTTCTCGCGCGGAGCCTTCGTGGGCAATGCTCTCGTAGGCCTTCTCGATGGGGACCAGCTCCGGCTCGAATCCGAGATTGCGGGCGAGAGCGAAGGCCTGCTGGGTCAGCGTTCCGTGCGCTGTGCGATAGGGCCGCCATGACTCGGTATCCGGTCCGTAGGGGGCTGCCTCACGCCCCGGCGGGAGTCGGCTGGCGGTCGGCGCGACGACCGTGATCTGCAGGGTTGGCTTCGACGGTTGGGCCGCGAACGCGTCCACCAGGCCACGCCGATCAGTCAGCCGCTCGATGCTGACGGGTCGCGGAGGAGTGTCCTCCCACGCCCGCGTGATGCGCTGCGCCAGCCGTCCCAGGACCGCGCGGTAGGCGCGCTGGTCGTCTTCCTCCATCTCCATGAGCTGGAAGAGGCCGGACTCGGCGTAGCGGTCCTGGGCGTGCTGTTCCTCGGCCCCGCCCTCGCGCGGCAGATGGGGAGGGATGTCCAGGACGGCCATCGGCAGCGTGGTGCCCTGCCGGTGCGGGATCCACAGGACGGGGACCACGGCCCGGCCGTAGTCGGGGCCGACGCGTCGCTTGAAAGCCGTCCATTGGCGCCCGCAGAGCGGATCGGTGAAGTAGCGCGGCGCGTACAGCGGGACGAAGACACTGCTGGCTGTCAGCTTCGAGAGCCATCCATGGGACGCGGTGTCGGGACGGTCCACGTGACCGGCCTGCTCCGCGGGCACGCCGGTAAGGCGGGCCACCTGCTCACCGAGTTCCTCGAAGAAGGAGAAGACCGGCTGGTCGGCGGCGGCCCCCTGAGGACCCGGCGTGCGGGCGTAGCTGAGGAAGAAGACCGGAGTCGAGTCCGTCATGAGTCCCCCTGAGTACGTGGCGCGAAAACGTTGCTCAGATCGTCGAACAGCTTGACGTCGCAGGATTTGAGCCGGGCCGCCGTGGCGACGTCGACGATCCGCTCGGCGAGCCGCCACACGGTTCGCCGGTAGACGCGCCACTTGCCCGCCTCCATCAGACCCAGCAGCCCCATGCGCCGGTAGTCGTCTCCGAGATCGAGGTTGTACCACTGGAACGCCTCGACGACCTCGGGCATCACGATCCTGCCGGGAGACGTCCACAGCACCGGGAGGATCGCGCTGACGGTGTAGCGCTCACTGCGGTGGTGCTCGGCCTGCCGTCGGAGGAAGCCGTCGAACTCGACCCCGCACCAGTCACTGGCGAAATAGCGAGGCGAATACACCGGCATGAAGACCCGGCAGGTCGCCAGCGCCTCCTTCAGGTGCTTCTCCCACTCGCCGCCCAGGGGCATGCGCTTGTCGAGGAAGCCGATCGGAGTTTCTCCGTCGTGCGTGGTCAGTTGCAGGACGAACTGGCACAGCAGTTGATGGAATGCCTCCTGCCGCTCGTCCGGCGCACGCAGGCCGGCGGCGCCGGGCACCTGCGCGTAGCTATGGAAAAAGTACAGATCCTGGCTGTCAGCCGGGCGGCCCGATAAGTGGGATTCGGTCACCTGCGCTGCCCCCTCCAGCCGTGCGGTGTTCCTTGAACCATTCCACAGCCAAGTCCACCGAATGAGCCATAGGGAGGAGCCGGGCAATTCCTCCGCCCACTCGACCGCACCGCACGATGTGCGCCCCAGTGTCCGAGCGTCGGTGCTCCAGCCAGGCCCCAAGGTATGCGAAGTCCCCGTCGTCCAAGGCCACATCCTCGAAGGACAGCCATTGCCGCCCTGGTTCCCCGCCCGCCTGCCGTCCGTGGGCGACCACACAGTCGTAGCGCCGCAGGGGAGGGTCGGGCAATCGGTATTCGCCGAGGTGAAAGGCCGTGCACGACTCGAAGCCCACGCCCAGCAACAAGATGCGGGCGTCGAGCCTATAGAGGCGTCCCAGCGGAGAGGACTCCCCGAGGTGACAGGTGAGCGGGTGGTCCCGAGTCAGGGCAGCGGCAAGTGGGCCCGACGCGGCCAGCGACGTCTGGGGGTGAGTACTGCGCCGCGCCCCCGGCGTACGGCGCACCCACTCGGCGACCGCTCCCATGCCATCGCTGGGCGTGGTGGCCGCGTCGAACCCGGGCATCGTGTCCCGGAACGCGGCGATCTCCGACTGAGTCATGCCCTGGATTTGTCTGCGGTAGGTGGAGGAGGACAGCGAGTTGGCCGCCGTGAACGTCGGCACGACGACGGTGCCCGCAGGGCCGATGACGGCTCGCAAGCCTTCGACGACCGTCGCCGCTCCGTGTTCGGTACGGCCGATGCGGCGCAGCGAGGAATGCACCAGGACGATGTCGCCCGACCGCAGTCCGAGTGCCTGTAGGTCGTCGGCCAGCCCGGGACCCGTGTACGGCGTCGTCATGGGCCGGTCATCAGCGAGTGAGCGGCTGTCCTGATGTCTGTTGCCATGCGGAGGCCGGCTGAGGTGGGGGCGTCCGTCTCTGCCGCGAAGGCGTCCAGCGCGGCGAGGGTCTGCTTCCCCCAGAGTTCCGTCTCGGCCCGGGCGGCCCGTCCCTGACGGGCGTGCCATGCTCGGGCCACGGCCAGTCGGGCGTATGCCCGTCGCAGTGCCGCCTCCTGGCCTGTGCCGCCCAGGTCGAGCAGGTCGCGGAGGGCTGCGAACTTCGCGTATTGCCACTCTCGGAGCATGGCCGCGACGAGGTCCTGCTCGGTGTCGGTCGGCGCCAGCGCCAGAGCGCCGAAAGGCGGGCGGGAGGCGTCCTCCGACGGAGCGCTGTCGAGCAGCACCAGCGTGTTCACCCCGGCCGCCAGCGCGGCGGCTTGGTGTGGGTGCCGACGGGCAAGAGCGCCCCAAGCAGCTGCCAGAGACCCTCGCCAAGTCGCTGTGAGGCCGGCCGGAGTGCCGGTGTCCGTCGTGCGGGAATCGTTTCGCTGCAGTCTCACCTCCAACCCCTCGCTCGACAGGCGTTGCACGGGTTCCCAGCTCGCCGTGCCGCCGTCGGCCCGCCACACGCGCCCGCTGTTCGTGCCCAACCGGACTCTGTCTCCGGCCACGAGGGACCCGCGGGCGGGTAGCAGACGCAGTCGGCCGACCGACGGCAGAGGCACGACGCCATCCGCGCCGACTCGAACCGTGAGCTCCAGACGACACCGTGCGCGGACGGCTGTCGCCAGAGCCAGCCCTTCGAGGAGTTGGGTGTCCGGTACCGCCTGTCCGTGTGCGTCGGAGGAGCATGCCGCCACCGCCCAGGCATGAACCGCGGGGTCCGCGAGTACGACGTCCAGGTCTGGGCCGTCCAACTCCAGCAAGGCTTGCCAGGTGTCCTCCGAGCCGACGCCGGCGCGGAGAAGATAGGCCAGCATCGCGCGGCGCAAGTCCAGCTGTGCTTCCGACAGCCGCAGTACGGCCGCGTGCTCCAGCGCACCGCCGCCGGTGAGCGCGCCGATGTCGGCCGAGGGCACGGAGTGTCGTTGTGTCTTGGGGGCGGTCGACTGTATGTGCTGGATGAGCTTGAGCAAGTCGGCGCAATACACGGAGGGGTTGACGAATCCGGCACCGGTTCTGAACCGGTGCCCGTAGAGACCGCCGCCGCAGATGTTCACCACCGGGCATGCCCGGCACTGCGCGGACAGCCCGTCCAGGCCCAGGCTCCGGGCCTGGAAGCCGGTGTGTCGAGCGGCCTCGTCGAAGCTGTTGACCAGGACGTGATAGCCGGTCTCCGGGGCGCCCTCGGCCACCGTCTTGAGCCAGTCGGCCTGTTCGATCGCCCCGTCCGTCTCTATCACCAGGAGGTCGGGACTCCCGAGCCCGAGGGCCTCGGTGAAGCCGGGTTCGCCCGCCGCCGCGGCCTCCACCGACTCGAACAGGCGGACGCTGAACGGCCGGCCGTCCGCGTTCCACCGCTCGTACGAGGTGATCAGCCAGTCCGCATAGTCCGTGCCGCCGCGCGGTCGGGCCGGCGGGTGGTCCCATGTTGCATGGGGAAGGAGGAAGTCCACGCGCGGAGGCCGTACTTCGGCCAACGCGTCATAGACGTCGTCCGGGTCGTTGTTCACGTCCACGGTGCACAACAGGCCCGCGAACGCCGGACGGTGGGCGGGCTGTCCGAGCAGTCGAAGTGCCCGCACCGTGTCGTCGTAGCTCCCGGACCCGTCGGCCCGCACCCGGTGACGGTCGTGGGAGACCCTGTCTCCGTCCAGGGAGACGCCCGCGTGGATGCGCTCACGTACCAGGAGCGCGCAGAATTCGTCGTCGAGGAGCAGTCCGTTGGTCTGCATACGGAGGTCGAGCACCGTGATGCCGTCCAGCGAACGGCGCAGTTCGCGTGCCAGGGCAGCCAGTCGTTCGGGACCGGCGAGCAATGGTTCCCCGCCGTGCAACACGACGGTGACCCGCTTGAGCCGGTGCGCCCGGGCGTGCTCGGCGATGCGCTCGGCGGTGGCCCTGACGACGTGCGGCGCCATTACCCGGGGACGGCGGCGCCAGCTCTGATCTGCGTGTTTGTAGACATAACAGTGGTCACAGGCCAGGTCGCACCGACTGTGAACCTTCACTACGAACTGCCGGAAGGGCCGTGCTGCCATTGGCGCCGGCACGTCGTTCCGCTCCGTTTCAGATGTGGGAGTTGAATCCTGCGGAGGCGTTGTCGCCGATCGACGTGGCGCGCATGACGACCGACTCACTTCGGAGACTCAGTTTCGTGAGCTGCTCGCGACTGGGGTGGTCTGCCTTGCCCGCGGCATGAGGGGCTTCACCCACTGCGCGTGCGGCGGCGCGGTTCTCTACGTCGCTGTGCATGACAGTTCCCCTCGGGTGATGCGCCCCGGAGCACCTAGAACCCGCAATTGTGTCGCGTCCCGTACTGGGTATTCCGGCAGCGGCGTCGGCAACTCGACACCTTCATGCTGCATTCGCGCAAGGCCCATGACAAGACGACCTCCGGCCAACCCCGTTCGAGGAGAACGGCCTTGTGAGCGCAGGTAAGAGCACTGCTGTGCGACATGAGCACAGCGGTCCTGGTACCCGGCAGACCTTCTGTTCTCACACCGCCACATAAGCCACCGGCTTACTCCCCGCCACCGCCTCCGCCCTCCCCAGCTTCACCAGCCGCCTCAGATGCGCCTCGGCCTCCGCGATCGCGATGTTGCGGGAGGGGTACGGGATCTGGGCCCAGGGGCGGTTCCACTCCATGCGTTCGGCGAGTTGCCAGGGGGTGAGGGGAGTGGCGAGGAGGGTCAGGAGGCCGGTGAGGCGGTCCTCGTGGTGGGTGAGCAACTCGCCGACACGGGCGGGTGCGTCGGTGAAGGTGTGCTGGTGGGCCGGGAGTACCTCCGCCGGGGTCAGGGCGGCGACGCGTTCCAGGGAGGCCAGGTAGTCGCCCAGCGGGTCCGTGACGTCCGCCACGCTCGAATGCCCTCGCGCGGGGGGACCCCCATGGTCGTCGGGGTCCTCGTACAGGCCGATGTGCGGGGTGATCCCGGGGAGCAGGTGGTCGCCGGAGAAGAGGCGGCCGTGGCCGCGGAGTCGGGCGGGGTGGTCCTCCTCCAGGTGGAGGCAGACGTGGCCGGGGGTGTGGCCCGGCGTCCAGATCGCGCGCAGGCGGCGGCCGGGAAGGTCGAGGAGTTCGCCGGGGACGATCTCGCGGTCGGGGTCGGCCGGGGTGAAGCCGGGCATCGTGCCGGGGCGGCGGGCCGTGCGCAGCGGGGCCACGTGGTCCTCGGGGGCGCCGACCGCCGTGAGTTTGGCCGCCATGTAGGTGAACCAGCGGTCGGGGCGGGTCGTGCGGGTGCGCCGTACGATCGCCGCGTCCGCCGCGTGCATCGCGATCCAGGCGCCCGAGGCCTCGCGCACCCTGCCCGACAGGCCGTGGTGGTCGGGGTGGTGATGGGTGATCACCACACCGTGGATCGCGCCGGGCGCGGTGCCGCACGCCCGGAGGCCCTCGGTGAGGGTGTCCCAGGACGTCGGGTCGTCCCAGCCGGTGTCGACGAGCACCGGGCCCCGGTCGGTGTCGACGACGTACACCAGGGTGTGGCCGAGAGGGTTGTCGGGGATGGGGACCCGGATCGACTTCACGCCGCCGCCGTGGTCGTACATCTGCGCCATGGGTTCCCCAATCGCCGCGACACGTTCCGGCCGACCGGATCACTATAACTAGAACAGGTTCCGATGGGAGCCCGAGTCATCTACGTGCGGTCCGTGGACTACTCCGGACGGAACTGGTATCAGTGCGTAGATCTGATGGATCGTCAGAGTCGCGCTCCGGAGAGGCAGTCGGCCATGACCGAGCTCGTGGAACACGGACAGCTGTTCATCGGCGGGGAGTTGACCGACCCCCTGGGCAAGGACGTCATCGAGGTGATCTCGCCGCACACGGAGGAGGTCATCGGACGCGTGCCGCACGCCTCCCCGGCCGACGTCGACCGGGCCGTCGCCGTGGCCCGCAAGGCGTTCGACGAGGGGCCCTGGCCACGGATGAGCCTCGACGAGCGGATCGAGGTCGTCACCCGCATCAAGGACGGGATCGCCGTTCGGCACGAGGAGATCGCGCGGGTCATCTCCTCCGAGAACGGCTCCCCGTACTCCTGGAGCGTCCTCGCCCAGGCGCTTGGCGCGATGATGGTCTGGGACGCGGCGATCACGGTCGCGCGGAACTTCACCTACGAGGAGACGCGCGACGGGGTGCTCGGCAAGATCCTCGTGCGACGCGAGCCGGTCGGGGTCGTGGCGGCCGTGGTCCCCTGGAACGTCCCGCAGTTCGTCGCCGCCGCCAAGCTCGCACCGGCGCTGCTCACCGGCTGCACGGTCGTCCTCAAGCCGTCGCCCGAGTCGCCGCTCGACGCCTGTCTCCTCGCCGAGATCGCGAAGGACGCCGGGCTGCCGGAGGGGGTTCTGTCGATCCTGCCTGCGGACCGTGAGGTGAGTGAGTATCTCGTCGGGCACCCCTCGATCGACAAGGTCTCCTTCACCGGCTCGGTGGCCGCCGGCAAGCGCGTCATGGAGGTCGCGGCCCGCAATCTCACCCGTGTGACGCTGGAGCTGGGCGGCAAGTCGGCGGCCGTCGTCCTGCCGGACGCGGACGTCGAGGCGACCGTCGCCGGTGTCGTGCCGGCGGCCTGGATGAACAACGGCCAGGCGTGCGTCGCCCAGACCCGCATCCTGCTCCCGCGCTCCCGCTACGACGAGTTCGCCGAGGCCTTCGCCGCGGCGGCCGGCGCGCTGGTGGTCGGCGACCCGCTCGACCCGGCGACCCAGGTGGGCCCGCTGGTCGCTCAGCGGCAGCAGCGCCGCAACCTCGACTACATCCGCATCGGGCAGGAGGAAGGCGCGAAGATCCTGGTCGGCGGCGGGCGCCCGGCGGGGCGGGACAAGGGCTGGTACGTCGAGCCGACGCTCTTCGGGGACGTCGAGAACTCCATGCGGATCGCCCGTGAGGAGATCTTCGGGCCGGTGATCTGCCTCCTTCCCTACGGCGACGAGTCCGAGGCCGTGAAGATCGCCAACGACTCCGACTACGGCCTCAGCGGCAGCGTCTGGACCGCCGACACCGGGCACGGGATCGAGATCGCGCGGCAGGTCCGTACCGGGACGTACTCGGTGAACACCTTCAGCCTGGACATGCTGGGCCCGTTCGGCGGCTACAAGAACTCCGGACTGGGGCGGGAGTTCGGGCCCGAGGGCTTCGGCGAGTACCTGGAGCACAAGATGATCCACCTCCCGGCCGGCTGGGAGGCGTAGGGGATGGGTGACCGCTGGCACGTCGAGGTCGACCGGTCGGTGTGCATCGGCTCGGCCCAGTGCGTCCACCACGCCCCCGACGCCTTCCGCCTCGACACCGGCCGCCAGTCCCACCCGGCCGACCCGGAGACCGACGCGCACGAGCAGATCCTGGCGGCGGCGGAGAGCTGCCCCGTCGAGGCGATCGTGATCACGCTGCTCGGGAGCGGCGAGCCGGTGTTCCCGCCCGAGGAATAGCGCCAGAAATTTTCCCTTTCGGGGGGTTCATTTCCGGGCATTCGTTCTATTCTGGAAGTCGGCCTACGAGGCGAGTGAGGGAGTCCGACCGGAGTAGCCGACTCTGGCGAGAGACACAGGGTTTCCGCCGGTGCCGACGTCGACGGTCGGGCTGAGAGGCCGGAAGGCCGTACGCGGCGTACGGCCGGAAGGCGACCCCCATCACCTGATCCGGACCATGCCGGCGAAGGGAACCCGTCTCGTAGGTCCTTCTCGCGCCGCGGCGGGGCCCCGCCCTCGCGCAGGTCCTGCTCGTGCCACCGGGGCTCGTCAGCGCCCTTCCGGGCTCGTCAGGTCGATCAAGCGGCACACCGTCTCGATGTCGATCTTCACCTGGGCGATCGAGGCGCGGCCGGACAGCCAGGTGATCAGGGCCGAGTGCCAGGTGTGCTCGATGACCCGGACGGCGGAGAGCTGCTCGGGCGTCGGGTTCTCCAGACCCATCGCGTCCAGGATGATCACCGTCGTCTGGCGGGAGACCTGGTCGACCTCGGGCGAGACGCTGCGGTCGGCGAAGGTCAGCGCACGGACCATCGCGTCGGCCAGATGCGGCTCGCGCTGCAGGGCGCGGAACGCCCGCATCAGGGTCTCCGCGACCCGCTCGGCGGCGGTCGCGCCCTGCGGCGGCTTCTTCCGGAGCGTGCCGTGCATGTGCTCCAACTGGTCCTGCATCGTGGCGACCAGCAGATGCACCTTGGACGGGAAGTAGCGGTACAGCGTGCCGAGCGCCACCTGCGAGGACTCCGCGACCTCGCGCATCTGGACGGCGTCGAAGCCGCCCCGGCTGGCGAGCTGCGCGCTGGCGTGCAGGATGCGTCGGCGACGGGCCTCCTGCCGCTCGGTGAGAGGCGGTGAGGAGGGGCTCGCGCTACTGGCTTCCGCAGGCATGGATCCCGTTCCGTGACAGTCGGTGAGGGTGAGTGACCGGACAGAGCATGCCAGGGCCTCGGCCGTGGCGTGAATCACCTGATCCATCGCTCACAGCGGCGCTACCTGCCGGTAGATTCAGAGCCTCTTGAACGATCAAGTCTGAAACTTGTTCTAGATTAGCGTCCCGGCGTAATCTCGCGGGACAGTGCAGGGAGAAGGGGGTCCGGAGTGACCGCTGGGGCCAGGGAGGCCGGGTCCCCCGAGGACCTTGCCGCCGACGGCGAGCGACCGCTCGGCATCGCGCTTCTCACCTATAAAGGGAACCCGTTCTGCGGCGGCCAGGGCGTCTACGTACGTCACCTCTCCCGCGAGCTGGCCCGCCTCGGCCACCGCGTCGAGGTCATCGGCTCCCAGCCCTACCCCGTCCTCGACGAGGGCGCGGAGTACGCCGGCCGGCTGACCCTCACCGAGCTCCCCAGCCTCGACCTCTACCGCCAGCCCGACCCCTTCCGCACACCCGGACGCGACGAGTACCGCGACTGGATCGACGCGCTGGAAGTGGGGACGATGTGGACCGGCGGCTTCCCCGAGCCGCTCACCTTCTCGCTCCGTGCCCGCCGCCTGCTGCGCGCCCGCAGCGGTGACTTCGACGTCGTGCACGACAACCAGACCCTGGGATACGGCCTGTTGGGCGACGTCGGCGCGCCCCTCGTCACCACCATCCACCACCCCATCACCGTGGACCGCCAGTTGGAGCTGGACGCGGCGGACGGGTGGCGCCGGCGGATGTCGGTGCGGCGCTGGTACGCCTTCACCCGGATGCAGAAGCGCGTGGCGCGCCGCCTGCCGTCCGTCCTCACCGTCTCCGGCACGTCGCGCCAGGAGATCGTCGACCACCTCGGCGTCGCCCAGGACCGCGTCCACGTGGTGCACATCGGCGCCGACACCGACCTTTTCTCGCCGGATCCCTCGGTCCGGCGGATCCCCGGCCGCATCGTCACGACCTCCAGCGCCGACGTCCCGCTCAAGGGCCTGGTCTTCCTCGTCGAGGCGCTCGCCAAGGTCCGCACCGAGCACCCCGACGCCCACCTCGTCGTCGTCGGCAAACGGCCCACCGAGGGACCGGTCGCGCAGGCCGTCGAGCGCTACGGCCTCGAAGGCGCCGTCGAGTTCGTCAAGGGCATCTCCGACGCCGAACTCGTCGACCTGGTCCGCTCGGCCGAGGTCGCCTGCGTGCCCTCGCTGTACGAGGGCTTCTCCCTGCCCGCCGCCGAGGCCATGGCCACCGGGACGCCGCTCGTCGCCACGACCGGCGGGGCGATTCCCGAGGTCGCCGGACGCGACGGCGAGACCTGTCTGGCGGTGCCGCCGGGCGACGCCGGTGCACTGGCCGCCGGGTTGAGCCGACTGCTGGGCGAGTCGGAACTGCGGGCCCGACTCGGCTCCGCCGGACGTGAGCGGGTGCTGCGCCACTTCACCTGGGCGCGGGCCGCCGAGGGGACGGTGGCCCGGTACCGCGAGGCGATCGCCGGCTCCCGGAAGCGGCCGGACGGCGGGACACCCACCGCGAGCACGACACCGGGCCGCTCCACGGCCCCGCAGGACTTCGCCACCAAGCAACTCGCCGCATCCAACCCCGAAGGCAGGGCCTCGTGCTGACCGTCGACTTCTCCCGGTTCCCGCTCGCCCCGGGCGACCGCGTCCTGGACCTCGGCTGCGGGGCGGGGCGGCACGCGTTCGAGTGCTACCGGCGCGGCGCCCAGGTCGTGGCCCTGGACCAGAACGGTGAGGAGATCCGCGAGGTCGCGAAGTGGTTCGCGGCGATGAAGGAGGCGGGGGAGGCCCCCGAGGGCGCCACCGCCACGGCGATGGAGGGCGACGCGCTCGCGCTGCCCTTCCCCGACGAGTCCTTCGACGTCGTGATCATCTCCGAGGTCATGGAGCACATCCCCGACGACAAGGGCGTCCTCGCCGAGATGGTGCGGGTGCTCAAGCCGGGCGGCCGGATCGCCATCACCGTCCCGCGCTACGGCCCCGAGAAGGTGTGCTGGGCGCTGTCCGACGAGTACCACGAGGTCGAGGGCGGCCACATCCGCATCTACAAGGCGGACGAACTGCTCGCGAAGATACGCGGGGCGGGCCTCAAGCCGTACGGCACCCACCACGCCCACGCGCTGCACTCGCCGTACTGGTGGCTGAAGTGCGCGTTCGGCGTCGACAACGACAAGGCCCTGCCGGTGCGGGCGTACCACAAGCTGCTGGTCTGGGACATCATGAAGAAGCCGCTGGCCACCCGGGTCGCCGAGCAGGCGCTGAACCCGTTGATCGGCAAGAGCTTCGTGGCGTACGCGACCAAGCCGCACCTGCCGCGGCTGTCCGAGACCTCCGAGGCGGCCGCCCAGTGACCACCCCCCGGACAGAACACCTCGTCCTGCCCGGGGTCCTCACCGCCGAGGAGGCCGCGGCGACCGTGGCCGGCATCCTCGCGGTACAGCGGGAGGACGGGGCGATCCCGTGGTTCCGCGGGCACCACCTCGACCCCTGGGACCACGTCGAGGCCGCGATGGCGCTGGACACCGCCGGCGAACACACGGCGGCCGAGCGGGCGTACACCTGGCTGGCGACCCATCAGAACGACGACGGGTCCTGGTACGCGGCCTACGCGGACGGCGCCTTCGACGACGTCACCGACACCGGGCGCGAGACCAACTTCGTCGCCTACATCGCGGTGGGCGTGTGGCATCACTACCTCTCCACCGGCGACGACACCTTCCTCGACCGCATGTGGCCGTCCGTCTACGCCGCCGTCGAGTTCGTCCTGCAACTCCAGCAGCCCGGCGGGCAGATCGGCTGGCGGCGCGACGAGGACGGCACGGCGAACCCGGACGCGCTGCTCACCGGTTCCTCCTCGATCCACCACGCCCTGCGGTGCGCCCTGGCCATCGCCGAGCAGCGTGAAGAGCCGCAACCGGACTGGGAGTTGGCCGCGGGCGCGCTGCGGCACGCGATACGCCGGCACCCGGAGCGGTTCCTGGACAAGGACCGCTACTCCATGGACTGGTACTACCCCGTGCTGGGCGGCGCGCTGACGGGCACCGAGGCCAAGTCCCGTGTGGAGGAGGGCTGGGAGCGTTTCGTCGTGCCCGGACTCGGGGTCCGGTGCGTCGTACCGAACCCGTGGGTGACGGGCGGCGAGTCGGCCGAACTCGCCCTGGCCCTGTGGGCGATGGGCGAGTCCGACCGGGCGCTGGACATCCTGCAGTCGATCCAGCATCTGCGGGATGCCGAGAGCGGGCTGTACTGGACCGGGTACGTCTTCGAGGACGCGGCCGTCTGGCCCCGCGAACTCACGACCTGGACCGCCGGTTCCCTGCTGCTGGCCGTCGCGGCGCTCGGCGGGCACGAGGCGACCTGCGCCGTGTTCGGCGGGGACCGTCTGCCCGCGGGGCTGGACCCGGACTGCTGCGGCTGAGAACCCGGTCGCCTCAGTGACGGTGCACTCGACCGGCGATGGCGTGACCCACGAACAGGTACACGACCGCGGCCAGCCCGTAACCGGCGACCACCCTCGCCCACTCCTCGTCGAACGTGAACAGGTCGTGCGACCAGCCGGCCAGCCAGCGGGCCGCGTCATGGACGAACTGGACGAAGTCGTTCGCCGGGTTCGCGTCCAGCAGGTACATCAGAATCCACAGGCCCAGAATGAGGGCCATGACATCGGCGACGATCGCGATGACCCGGCCGGCCTGGTTGGCGCCATATCGAGGGGACATGCCCTGCGGGTTGCCCTTGATGCGTGAACGAAACCTGTCGGCCGTCGTGATCACCGACGATCCTCCTCCCGGCAAGGGCGGGAGAGCCGGCGTCCGAAGCGGACGGACCTGCCGTGGTGGCGCGGTACGTGGTGGCCCGCCGGGCGGACTCACCCTGGGCCCGGTCTCGGTCTTCCGGTGAACTTCCGTTGACCGTCTATGAGTTGAGCTCGGCGAGCAGACGCAGCGTGGGCCGGTCGGGCGAGAGGACCAGCAGATCGGTCACCGGCCCCTTGCGCCACGACTCCAGCCGCTCGGCGATGCGTTCACGCGGCCCGACGAGCGAGATCTCGTCGGCGAACGCGTCCGGCACAGCCAGCACGGCCTCCTGCCTACGGCCGCCGAGGAACAGCTCCTGGATCCGCCGCGCCTCCTCCTCGTACCCCATGCGTGCCATGAGGTCGGCGTGGAAGTTGCGGGCCGCGTGGCCCATGCCGCCGATGTAGAAGCCGAGCATGGCCTTGACGGGCAGCAGCCCTTCGGAGACGTCGTCGCAGACCTGGACCCGGGCCATCGGCGCGACGACAAACCCCTCCGGCAACTCGCTCACGGCCTCCCCGTACACATCGGGCCGGCTCGGCGACCAGTACAACGGCAGCCAGCCGTCGGCGATCCGGATCGTCTGGGCGACGTTCCTGGGCCCCTCGGCACCCAGCAGAACGGGAAGGTCCGCCCGCAGCGGATGGGTGATCGGCTTCAGCGCCTTCCCGATGCCCGTCCCGTCCGGCCCGCTGTACGGGTGGGAGTGGAAACGCCCGTCCAGCGCCACCGGCGCCTCGCGCCGCAGCACTTGGCGTACGACGTCGACGTACTCCCTCGTCGCGGTGAGCGGCGACTTCGGGAACGGCCGCCCGTACCACCCCTCCACCACCTGCGGCCCGGACAGCCCGAGCCCCAGCATCATGCGCCCGCCGGAGAGGTGGTCGAGGGTGAGGGCGTGCATGGCGGTGGTCGTGGGGGAGCGGGCGGCCATCTGCGCGACGGCGGTCCCCAGCCTGATCGTCGACGTCTTCGCGGCGATCCAGGTCAGCGCGGTGAACGCGTCCGAGCCCCAGGACTCGGCGGTCCACACGGAGTCGTAGCCGAGCCGCTCGGCCTCCTGGGCGAGCGGTACGTGGTCCGGGGAGGGGCCGCGCCCCCAGTACCCGAGTGCGAGCCCGAGCCGCATAAGCCTGCCTCCTGCTGACAGTACGTCAGATATTTGGGCCGGAGGGCGACTGTACGACAACGGCCCCTCACCGGGAAGGGTGAGGGGCCGCGGCCCGGCTTGCTGTGCGACTCAGCCGCGCTGAATACCCGAGGTGTCCTGAAGCACACCGCGACGACCGTCCTGCGTCTGCGCGACCAGCGAGGCGCCACGCTGCTCGACGGCCAGGTACCAGGTGCCCGGCGCCAGTTCGGCGATCGGCGTCGGCGAGCCGTCCTCCGCGAACAGCGGCCGCGGCACGGGCACGGCGAACCAGAATGGCGAGAAGTCCCCGCCGGCGGTCGGCGCGGGAGCCTGCGGCTGCCCACCCCCGAACGGCTGCCCGGCCTGCGGCTGCCCACCGTAGGGCTGCGGCTGCTGGGCCCCGGGGTAGCCGTAACCACCCTGCGGCTGCCCGCCGTAGGGCTGGGGGGCGGAGGGGCTGGGGGCCGGGAGAAGGGCGGCCTGAAGGGCCGGGACGAGGGGGGTGGCGATGGCGGCGGCGGCGAGGACGAGGGCGGCGATGAAGCCCAGGATCAGGCCGGCGGCGGCGCTGCCGCCCTCCGGGACATCCACCAGGGTCCAGAACATGCTCCACGCGGCCAGGATCGTGAATGACACACCGACCGTCCCGAGGTCCAGCCCGGCGACCTTGCGCGGCTGGGGCAGGATGCGGTTGACGACGATCAGGGCAGCACCGATGACCCCGCCCAGGTAGGTGCCGAAACCGACTCCGAGGTTTTCCCACCCGTTGATGTCAACGTTGAAGCCGGAGGCGGAGTAGAGCTGGAGGAACGACGCGATGAACAGCAATACCGCTGCTCCGATCACCACGCCGTCGCCTCGAGTGAGGGAGCGGATATTCACTTCAGGTCCTTCGTCAGTCGTCTCAACATCGGCATCGCTGGAGGCGTCGCTGTCACCATGTCGCCGTCAGGCCCCGGTGTGAAGCGCGGGGGTGGCCCCTCATCGTACGGACGACCTTATCGTCCGACCGACGAGGCTGTCCGCCGGGATCAGCCCGTGGACCACTACCCCCGCAGGAAACTCACGATTCCCTCAGAGATCCCTCGCGCCGCCTTCTGCCGCCAGGCTCCGCTGGTGAGCTGTGCCGCGTCCTTGCTATCGCGCATGTTGCCGCACTCGATGAACACCTTGGGAACCGTTGACAGATTGAGACCGCCGAGGTCCTTACGCGTGACGAGACCGGTGCCGCCGCCGATGTAGTTGGAGGGGGCGTCGCCCGTGACGCGGACGAAGGAGCCCGCGATGCGTTCGCCGAGGGCACGGGAAGGGGCGACGATGGGGCCGGTGTTCGCGGCGCCCTCGTGCACCTTGCCGGGAAGGATGACGTGGAAGCCCCGTTGGCCGGAGCCCGCGCCGTCGGCGTGGAGGGAGACGGCCGCGTCGGCGTTCGCCCTGTTGCCGATCTCGGCCCGCTCGTCGACGCACGGCCCCCAGGAACGGTCGCCGTCCTGCGTGAACTTGACCGTGGCGCCTTGCTTCTCCAGCAGCGTGCGCATGCGATGGGCGAGGTCGAGCGTGAACTCGGCTTCGGAGTAGCCGTCGTTCGTCGACGTACCCGTCGTGTCGCACTCCTTCCAGTTCGTGCCGATGTTCACCTTGCGGTTGATCTCGGACGTGTGCCGGAAGTTGTCCGGGTTGTGGCCCGGGTCGATGACGACGACCTTGCCCTCCAGGGAGCCGGAGGCGGCAGGCGCGGAGGTGGAGTCCGTCGTCGGCGTGGGGCCCGGCGGCTTGTCGTCGCTCGTGGTGGAGTCCGTCGGCGTCGTGTCCGAGGGCGCCTGCGACGGCCGTACGGCCGCGTTGCCGGAGCCGCCTCCGCCGCCGCCCACCGCCTCGTACATCACCCAGCCGAGGAGGGCCCCGGGCACCAGCGCGGCGAGGCCCACGGTGAGGACACGGCGGCGGCCGCGGCGGGGCTGGGGAGGATCGAAGTCCGGACCTGCGTACGACACGTCTGACACCTTACGGGCCGACCGCGGCCCGCGCGGGCAGGCCACGGCCGAGCCGCGCCGCCGTTCAGATTCCCGTGCCCGTCCGCTTCAGCACGCGCAGCGAGTCCGTCACCGACACCTCCGTGAACGCGCCGGACTGAAGCGCCCGGAGGTAGACCCGGTACGGGGCCTGCCCCGTGAACTCGTCCTCCGGCTCGGGGAACACGTCGTGGATGACCAGCAGCCCGCCCTCGGCGACATGCGGGGCCCACCCCTCGTAGTCGGCGTTCGCGTGCTCGTCGGTGTGGCCGCCGTCGATGAAGACCAGGCCGAGCGGCGTGCCCCAGACCTTCGCGACCTGCGGGGAACGGCCGACCAGGGCGATCACGTGCTCCTCCAGGCCCGCCGCGTGCAGCGTGCGGCGGAAGGCCGGCAGCGTGTCCATGAGGCCGATCGCCGGGTCGACGGTCGCCGGGTCGTGGTACTCCCAGCCCGGCTGCTGCTCCTCGCTGCCGCGGTGGTGGTCGACCGTGAGAGCTGTCACACCGGCCCCGCGGGCGGCGTCGGCGAGCAGGATCGTGGAGCGGCCGCAGTAGGTGCCGACCTCCAGGAGAGGCATCCCGAGACGGCCGGCCTCGACCGCCGCCGAATGGAGCGCGAGCCCCTCGCCCGTGGGCATGAAGCCCTTCGCCGCCTCGAACGCGGCCAGGATCTCGGGCTCGGGGGCCGGGGCCATGGGGGTCCTTCCGGTTGCACACGGGGGCGGTGGGTCCGGTCGTGCGACGGCGGTGGGTCCGGTCGTACGACTTTCCGGGCGCCCATCGTGCACCACGCCCCCGTCATGTGGACGACGGGGGGCGTGGGCGGGCGGCCGGTGCGTCAGGCGGTGACCGTTTCTCCCGGCAGCGACAGGTCCAGGTCGACCGGACTGTCGTCGCCCGTGTGGGTGGCCGACGAGGCGAGCGGGGCGTGGCCGTCGGCCCGCGCGGCCAGGACGTAGGCGCCCTGGGCGGGGACGGCGAGCGCGTAGCTGCCGTCGTCGGCGGAGAGGGTGGCGCCGGCCTGGCGGCCCCGCCGGTCGATCAGGGTGACCCTGGCGCGGGCGACCGGGATGCCCCCGGCGTCCAGGACCCGGCCGCGGAAGCCTCCCCCAAGCTCTCGGCTTCGCTCGTCGAGCAGGCGGGACCCCCCTCGTGCTTCCTCGGCGAGCTCCAGGTTGGCGTCCTCCTCGCTGCTGGCGCGCAGCTGCGTGTGGGCGGCCGGGCGCTGCTTGGGCAGGAAGAGGGCGAGGAGGAGGCCGACGGCGACGGCGGCGGTCGCGATCAGGAAGGAGACGCGGAAGCCGTGCATGGTCGGGATCGCCACGCCGCCCACGTTGTTCGCGGTGTTGGCCAGGACCATGCCGATGACGGCGCTGGAGACCGACGTACCGATGGAACGCATCAGGGTGTTGAGGCCGTTCGCCGCGCCCGTCTCCGAGGCGGGGACCGCGCCGATGATCAGGGCGGGCAGGGAGGAGTAGGCGAGGCCGATGCCCGCGCCGAGGACGACGGCGATGACCAGGCTCTGCCAGGGCGCGCTCATCAGGCCGAGGCCGGCGCCGTAGCCGATCGCGATGATCAGCATGCCGAGGATCAGGGTGGTCTTGGGGCCGTACTTCGCCGAGAGGCGGGCGTAGACGGGGGCGGTGAACATCATCGTCAGGCCGAGCGGGGCGACGAGCAGGCCCGCGACGACCATCGACTGGCCGAGGCCGTAGCCGGTCTCCTTGGGCAGCTGGAGCAGCTGGGGCAGGACCAGGGAGACGACGTAGAAGCTGACGCCGACCATGATCGACGCGAGGTTGGTGAAGAGGACGGCGGGGCGGGCGGTGGTGCGCAGGTCGACCAGCGGGGCCTTCGCGCGCAGCTCGTAGACGCCCCAGAGGAGCAGGACGATCGCCGAGCCGGCGAACATGCCGAGCGTGGTGGCCGACGTCCAGCCCCAGTCGCTGCCCTTGGTGATCGGCAGGAGGAAGAGGACGAGGCCGGCGGAGAGGCCGAGCGCGCCGAGGCCGTCGAAGGTGCCTTCCGCGCGGACCTTGGACTCCGGTACGACGAGGAGGGTGAGGGCGATGGACAGGATGCCGAGGCCGGCGGCGCCGTAGAAGAGGGCGTGCCAGTCGCTGTGCTGGGCGACCAGGGCCGCGGCGGGCAGTGCGAGGCCGCCGCCGACGCCGATCGAGGAGCTCATCAGCGCCATCGCCGAGCCGAGCTTCTCGCGGGGCAGCATGTCGCGCATCAGGCCGATGCCGAGCGGGATCGCGCCCATGGCGAAGCCCTGGAGGGTACGGCCGACGATCATGGGCAGGAGCGTGCTGGTGAACGCGCTGATCAGGGCGCCGACCACCATCACCGACAGGCTGGCTGTCAGCATGCGCCGCTTGCCGTACAGGTCACCGAGGCGGCCCATGATCGGGGTGGCCACGGCGCCGGAGAGCAGGGTGGAGGTCAGGACCCAGGTGGCGTTGCTGGGCGCGGTGCTCAGCAGCTGCGGCAGGTCCTTGATGACCGGGACGAGCAGGGTCTGCATCACCGCGACAACGATGCCCGCGAAGGCGAGGACCGGGACGAGGGCGCCGGAGGGGCCCGGGGTGCCGGTGTCCGCTCTGCCGGTGGGCTGTTCGTTCGTCGTTCGTGTCATGTGTACATCGAACTCCGTCTGCCTGGGCAACTATTCCGATGCTTTGGGTCACTAACGAATTCTTGACCTTCTCTTGGGGGAGAGGGCTGCATGAGTGCCGGGATCCGAGCCCGGCCGGGCCGCTCCCCTTTGCGTGGTCCTAGGTCCACCCCGGGGGGACCTAGGCCGAATTCCTGATGCCAGGAGCGTCGGTCGTTGAGAGCATGACACCCATGCTCGAAGCCGCCGACGTCACCCGTGCCCCTCGCCGATCCGCGCCTCCCACCTGGCTGGTGGTGACGCTGGCGTGCGCCGGACAGTTCCTCGTCGTGCTCGACGTGGCCGTCGTGAACGTGGCGCTGCCGTCGATGCGGGCCGATCTGGGACTGAACGCGCAGGGCCTGCAGTGGGTGGTGAACGCCTACGCCATCGCCTTCGCCGGGTTCATGCTGCTGGGCGGGCGGGCCGGGGACCTGTACGGCCGCAAGCGGATGTTCCTCGTCGGGCTCGGCCTGTTCACCCTGGCCTCGCTGGCCGGCGGGCTGGCCCAGCAGGACTGGCAACTGCTGGCCGCGCGGGGCGTGCAGGGCCTGGGCGCCGCGGTGCTGGCGCCCTCGACGCTGACGATCCTGACGGCGGCGGTGCCGGAGGGGGCGGCCCGGGCGCGGGCGATAGGGACGTGGACCGCCGTCGGCGCGGGCGGCGGCGCCGCGGGCGGACTGGTCGGCGGGGTCCTGGTGGACCTGCTGTCCTGGCGCTGGGTCCTGCTGATCAATGTGCCGGTGGGCGCGGTGGTGCTGGCAGGCGCGGTGCTCTGGCTGGCCGAGAGCCGCGCGGGGGAGGGGCGGCGGCTGGACCTCCCGGGAGCCGTGCTGGTGACGGCCGGGCTCGCGACCCTGGCGTTCGGCATCTCACAGACGGAGGCCGCGGGCTGGACGGCCCCGGACACGGTCGTGCCGCTGGTCGCCGGTCTCGCGCTGATCGGCGCCTTCCTCGCCGTCGAGGCACGTACGGCGGCCCCGCTGATGCCGCTCGCGCTGCTCAGGGTGCGGGCGGTGGCGTCGGCGAACGCGGCGATGTTCCTGTGCGGGTCGGCGATGTTCTGCATGTGGTTCTTCATGACGCTGTACGCCCAGAACGTGCTCCACTACACCCCGCTGGAGGCCGGCCTGGCGCTGGTGCCGAGCTCGCTCGCGGTGATCCTCGGATCCAAGCTCGCGCCGCGGCTCATGCGAGGGGCCGGGCCGCGCACCGTGGCGGTGGCGGGGACGCTGGTGGCGGCCGTCGGCTTCGGCGGGCAGTCGATGCTGGGCGTCCACGGCGGATACGTCACCTCGATCATGGTGCCGGGGATCCTGATGATGCTGGGCGCGGGCCTGGCGGCGACCCCGCTCGCGTCCCTGGCCACGTCCGGGGCACGGCCCGAGGAGGCGGGACTGGTGTCGGGGCTGGTCAACACCTCGCGCACGATGGGCGGTTCCCTCGGGCTCGCGGTCATGTCGACGATCGCGGCGGCCCGTTCGCAGGGGAGCGGGGCGCCCGGGGCGCTGACCGAGGGGTACGCGCTGGTGTTCCGTACGTCCACCGTGGTGCTGCTGGTGGGGGCGGTGCTGATGCTGGTGTGGCTGCCGAGGAAGAGCGCCGCGGCCTCGCCCAGTACCTCTTCCGTGACTTCCTCCACCTCCTCCGCGAACTGAGGCGGCATCCGAGGCAACGATCCGGGCGCTCCATGGACTCCTTTGAATATCTAGGGAGGTGCCCATGGGGGATCGCAAGGCGGCTCGGGACTCGGAGTTCCAGAGCTTTGTCATCGGCCGCTGGCCACGCCTGCTGCGGACGGCATTTCTCCTCACGGGGGAACAGCACGCCGCGGAGGACCTGGTCCAGTCGACGCTGGAGCAGGTCTATG
The DNA here is from genome assembly GCF_057710365.1 of Streptomyces sp. bgisy027. NCBI lineage: Bacteria > Bacillati > Actinomycetota > Actinomycetes > Kitasatosporales > Streptomycetaceae > Streptomyces > Streptomyces sp. bgisy027. The sequence continues at coordinate 6,695 of NZ_JBYIVZ010000052.1, read as the reverse complement.
TGGCCTGGCGCAGGGTCGGCTCGGCCGACGACCCGGAGGCTTATGTACGGCGCGTGATGATCAACGCGCACGCGCGCAAGCACCGCAGAAGGCTCAGGGAGTTCCTGGCGCCCAAGGACGACTCGGGACTGGCGCGCGAGGTCGCGGACACCGGCGACCGCATCGCCCAGGCCGAGGACCGCGACGCGCTGCTCTCGGCGCTGGCCCAACTGCCGCCACGGCAGCGGGAGGCGGTGGTCCTTCGCTACTGGGAGGACCTGACCGAGACACAGACGGCGGAGGCGATGGGCTGTTCCGTCGGCGCGGTCAAGAGCAACGCGGCCAAGGGGATCGCGAAACTCCGTGCCATACCGGGACTGGCCGAGACGGTGACGCAGAAAGGACGCAGCCGATGAGCGCGGACCGGGAGACGAACCACGGCATGACCAGCCACGACATGACCCACACGGACATCGCCCTGCTGCTGGCCGACGCCGCGGACGAGGTCGAGATCGGTATAGCCCCCTACGACGCGGTCCTTCGGGGCGGCCGCCGCCGCAGGGCCCGCCGCTGGGCCGTGGCCACGGCGACGGCCCTGGTGCTGGTGGGCTCGGCGGGCACCCTGGCGGTGGCGGGCATGCCGGGCGGGCACGGCGACCGGGGCTCCTCGGTGGCGACCAGCCCGCCCACCGAACCGGCGCCGGACGTGCGCACGCCCGCGCGGACCCTGCTGGCGGTGGGCACCGACGCCGGCAAGGACTGGCGGGTGTACCTCGACGTCTGGGAGGCGCCGCGCAACGAGCGCGAGGCGCGGGCCGAGCGGGGTGCGATGGCCGAGTTCGGGCACATCCCCTCGGACCTGCGCGAGGCGTCCGACCTGATCGGCAGGAGCTCGTACTTCGTGCGGCGCGAATACGACGACTCGACGAGCGACCAGGTGCTGATCGAGGACACGTTCACCGCCGAGGACAACATGTCCGGCAAGGACATCGAGGCCGTCGCGGTACCCCTGGAGGCGGGTTCCGGGAGCGGCCCGGAGCGTCTGGTCGTCGGCCGGGTCGCCGTGACCGCCCGCAGCGTCACCTGCACCTGGCAGGACGGCTCGAAGACCGAGGTCCCCGTCGTGTCCGAGGCGGGTGACCACAACAGCGACGACTTCGTGATCCGCCCGGCGGACGGCTCCCCGGTGAACTGGTTCGTGTGCCTGGCCCCCCAGGGGTCGGCGTACAAGTCGGTGGCGGTGACGAAATAGACGACGGCGACGAGCCGGGGGTGATGAGTCTGGGCGGTGACGAGCTCGTGGGCCCGGCTCGACTCGGCCCGCTCGCGGTGGACCCCGGTCAGAGCCACCCCTGCCGGCGGGCCTCCCGCAGTGCCTCCATCCGGTTGCGGGTGCCCGTCTTGCCGATGGCGGAGGAGAGGTAGTTGCGGACGGTGGACTCGGACAGATGGAGCTTGCCGGCGATGTCGGCGACCGTCGCGCCCTCCGTCGAGGCGTTGAGGACGTCGCGTTCACGGGCGGTGAGCGGATTGGGGCCGGCGCTCAGGGCGGCCGCGGCGAGGGCGGGGTCGATCACCGTCTCACCGGTGAGCACCCGGCGTACGGCGACGGCGAGTTCCTCGACCGGGCCGTCCTTGACCAGGAATCCGGCGGCGCCCGCCTCCATGGCCCGGCGCAGATAGCCGGGGCGGCCGAACGTCGTCAGGATCAGCACCCGGCAGTCGGGGACCTGGTCGCGCAGCTCGGTGGCCGCGTCGAGGCCGCTGAGACCGGGGAGTTCGATGTCGAGGAGGGCGACGTCGGGGCGGTGGGCGAGAGCGGCGTCCACGATGGTGTCACCGGCCGATACCTGCGCCACCACCTCGATGTCCGGCTCCATGCCGAGCAGTAAGGCGAGTGCTCCGCGCATCATCCCCTGGTCCTCGGCCAGCAGAACCCGAATGGACTTGGTGGGCCGATGGTCCCGCGGCATCTCGTTCACGGGGCAAGCGTAGGGCGTATGGGACTTTTGCGGACCGCCCGGTCACGGCACAAAGCGGCTGCTCGCCCCGAATGAAATGGGGGTGCACACCGAGGTGACCGGCTGCCCGGTCGGGCCGCTTCGTCCCGTGGTGGAGCGGGGCGGTCCGGCCGGTGGACGGGTCGCTGTACGGGCCAGGGAACTCGGGAGCGGCGGATGCGGGTCGTGGGGCCGGTCGCGCAGTTCCCCGTGCTCCTCGGGCCGGCTCCCGCGTCGCCTGCTCGCCCCGCGAGGCTTTCATACGCAACCTCGGCCGCCCGCTCAGCCCACCGGCCCTGCCACACCCACCTCGATCCGCTCCTCCACCAACCCCCGTGCCTCCACCGGCAGTTCCGCCGTCACCACGAACCCCTGACGCGGCCCCGGCCCCGCAGTCAGCGTGCCCCCGGCCGTCGTCAGGCGCTCCGTCAGGCCCTTCAGCCCCGTACCGGCCCCGGCGCCCGGCTGCCCACCGCCGCCCCCGTCGTCCGTCACGGTCAGCCGAACCCGCTCCCCGCCACTGCCCGCCACGACGATCTCGCACTGCCGCGCACCACTGTGCCGAACGACATTCGTCACCGCCTCCCGCACCACCCACCCCAGCAGGGCCTCGGTCTGCGGTACGAGGGGCGGGCCCGAGCGGCCTACGACGGGCTCGACGCCGGCGGCCCGCAGGGCCGACACCGCGCGGTCCAGCTCGTCGCGCAAGGTGCCCTGCCGGTACCCCGTGACGGCCTCGCGGATCTCGGTCAGGGCCTGACGGCCGACCGCCTCGATGTCGTTGAGCTGGGCCTGAGCCGCCGCCACGTCCCCCGCGGCGAGCCGCCGCGCCGCCTCCGACTTCACCACGATCACCGACAGTGTGTGGCCGAGCAGGTCGTGCAGATCCCGGGAGAACCGCAGCCGCTCCTCCTCCACGGCACGCCGGGCCAGCTCCTCACGGGCCGTGCGCAGCTGCCGTACCGCCTCCGACAGGGACAGGATCGCCGCCGTCACCATCGTCGAGATCCAGGTGGCGTAGGCGATGTCGAGGCCGCCCCAGCCGTCGTGGAACACGGAGACCGCCCCGGCCAGCACCCCGACGACCAGACCGACCGGACGCAGCCGCGGCATCCGCACGGCCGCGCCCGTGGCCAGCCCCAGCAGCGGGAAGAACAGCAGCCAGTTGCCGCCGTACGCCAGCGCCAGCGCGCAGGTGACCAGGCCCAGCAGCACCAGTGCCACCCGGGTCGAGGTCGTCTCCCGCGTCTCCTTCAGGAAGGAGCGGAACGACACGTAGACGTAGAGCGAGTTGAAGGTCAGCAGCCCGAGCCCGCCGATCCACGGCTCCGGGGTCTCGCCCTGGAACAGGTTGGAGAAGGCGCCCATGCCCATCAGCAGCCAGGGCAGCAGGCTGAAGCCGTTGGGGCTCCGCTCGTCCCTGAACGTCTCGCACGAGGTCCCGTGGGTCCTGCGCAACCAGGCCATGCCCCTGCCCCCTGTCGGATGGGAACCGATCCGGGTGAGAACCGATGGCATCGACGGTACGGACCCGGGGCCCCGCGCGGCAGTGGCGGCCGTACGCGATACGGCAGGACAAATGTCACCGCGCGCCGATCCGGCGAACCCGATCTGATGCCGCGTCAGGAGCCTTCACAACTGCGGTGCGCTCGGCTATACAGAGGTCGCCGGACTGGAACGCGTTCTAGAACGGCCCGCGACGACCTCGGTGCGGCCGACGGTGCGGACGGCCGTACCGAGGTCTTGCTCCGCCACTCGCCGGAACTCTGCCCATGTCAGGAGCCGTATGCCCATCGACGCAGCCAAGGCCCTCGCCGCCGAACCCCGGAGCGGCGAGATCTCCTGGAACTCCAAGGACGTCCAGCTCTACCACCTCGGCATCGGCGCCGGCCTGCCCGCCACCGACCCCGACGAACTGCGCTACACCCTGGAGTCCCGGCTGCACGTCCTGCCGAGCTTCGCCACCGTCGCGGGCTCCGGGGCGCCCGGCGTGATCAGCGGCCTGTCCATGCCCGGCATCGAGGTCGACCTCGCCCGTGTCCTGCACGGCGGCCAGAGCATCGTGCTGCACCGGCCCATCCCCGCGACGGGCACCGCCACCGCGACCAACCGGATCGCCGCCGTCCACGACAAGGGCAAGGCGGCCGTCCTGGTGCTGCGCACCGAAGTGTCCGACGGCGACGGCCCGCTGTGGACGAACGACTCCCAGATCTTCATCAAGGGCGAGGGCGGCTGGGGCGGCGACCGGGGCCCCTCGGCCCGCCTCGACCCGCCGGCCGGCGAACCCGAGCGGACCGTCGAGCGCTCCGTGCGCGAGGACCAGGCCCTGCTCTACCGCCTCTCCGGCGACTGGAACCCGCTGCACGCCGACCCGGAGTTCGCCAAGGTCGCCGGCTTCGAGCGGCCCATCCTGCACGGTCTGTGCACCTACGGCATGACGCTCAAGGCGGTCGTCGACACGCTGCTCGGCGGCGATGTGACCCGGGTGCGCTCGTACGTCACCCGGTTCGCCGGGGTCGTCTACCCGGGGGAGACCCTGCGGATCCGCATGTGGCCCGGCGAGGGCTCCGTGCGGGTGGCCGTGAGCGCGGTCGAAAGGGACGACGCGCCCGTCCTCGTCGACACCGTGGTCGAACACACCTGAGTCCGTACGCCCTGGAGGGGAGCCGCACCATGCGCGCAGCCGTACTGCACGAGATCGGCCAGGACAAGCTGGAGGTCCTCGACGACGTCGAGGCGGTGGGCTTCGGCCCCGGGAAGGTCAGGGTCCGGGTGCGGGCCACCGGGCTGTGTCACTCCGACCTGTCCGCGATGAACGGCGTCCTGCCGCAGCCCGCGCCCTTCGTCCCCGGACACGAGGGCGCGGGCGAGATCCTCGACGTCGGGGAGGGCGTACGGAACCTCAAGCCCGGCGACCGGGTCGTGCTGTGCTGGCTGCCCGCCTGCGGTGCCTGTCCCGCGTGCAGGCGCGGCCAGACCGAGCTGTGCCTGGCCGGGTTCATGAACGCCGGCACCCCCAACTTCAAGCGCCCCGGCGGTGACCTGTTCGGCTTCGCCGGCACCGGCACCTTCACCGAGGAGGTCGTCGTCGACGCGGGCTGCGCGGTGCCGATCCCCGACGACGTGCCCTTCGACATCGCGGCCCTGATCGGCTGCGGCGTCACCACCGGGCTCGGCGCGGCCCTCAACACCGCCGATCTGGAGGCCGGTTCGTCGGTCGCCGTCATCGGCTGCGGGGGCGTCGGCATCTCGGTGATCCAGGGCGCCAGGCTCAGGGGCGCCGCCGAGATCGTCGCCGTCGACCCGGTCGCCTCCCGCCGCGAGGCCGCGCTGAAGTTCGGCGCCACCAGGGCCGTCTCCCCGGACGAGCTGGCCGACGCCAAGCAGCAGGTCACCGCGGGCGAGGGCTTCGACTACGTCTTCGAGGTCGTCGGCAGGTCCGCCACCGCCCGCACGGCCTACGAGAACACCCGGCGCGGCGGCACCCTCGTCGTCGTGGGCGCCGGCGCCATGGACGACTTCCTCCAGCTCAACATGTTCGAGCTGTTCTTCGACGAGAAGCGCATCCTGCCGTCCATGTACGGCGGCGGCGACGTGCTGCGCTCCTACGAGCGGACGATCGCGCTCTGGCGCGCGGGCCGTATCGACCTGGACGGCCTGATCACCCACCGGGTGCCGCTGACCGAGATCAACGAGGCTCTGGACCAGATGCGCACGGGCACCGCGCTGCGTACCTGCATCGAGATCTGACGGGGGTATTCGTGTCGCTGCCACTGGAAGGACTGTCCGCCGTCGTCACCGGTGCCGGCCGGGGCCTGGGCCGGGCCGAGGCGCTCGAACTCGCCCGGCTCGGCGCCGCCGTGGTCGTCAACGACTTCGGGCAGCCGGGCCGGGACGGTTCCGGCGAGGCATCCGCGGGACCCGCCGAAGAGGTCGCCGCCGAGATCCGCGCGGCGGGCGGGAAGGCGCTGTCGCACACCGGCGACGTGGCGGACTTCCGGCAGGCCGGGGAACTGGTCCGGCTGGCCATCGCCGAGTTCGGCAAGCTGGACGTCCTCGTCAACAACGCGGGCATCCTGCGCGACCGCATGGTCTTCTCCATGACCGAGGAGGAGTGGGACTCGGTGATCCGGGTCCACCTCAAGGGCCACTTCAACACGACCCACTTCGCCGCCGCGCACTGGCGCGAGCGCTCCAAAGCTGCGGGAGGGCCGGTGTACGGGCGGATCGTGAACACCTCCTCGGAGGCGTTCCTCGCCGGATCGGCCGGGCAGCCCAACTACGCGGCGGCCAAGGGCGGCATCGTCGGCCTCACCACCTCCACCGCCCTCGCGCTCGCCAAGTACGGCGTCACCGCCAACGCCATCTGCCCGCGCGCCCGCACCCGGATGACCGAGGACGTCTTCGCGGGCCTGGAACAGCCCGAGAGCGGGCTCGATCCGCTCGCCCCCGAGCATGTCGCCCCGCTCGTCGGCTACCTGGCCTCCCCGGCCGCCGCCCGCGTCAACGGGCAGCTGCTCGTCGTGCACGGCGGCATGGTCGCCGTCGTCGAACGGCCTCGGGTGGCCGCCAAGTTCGACAGCAAGCAGGACACCTTCACCCACGACGAACTCGACGCGCTGCTGACCGCGCACTTCGCGCAGCGGCCGGCGGGCGAGACGTTCGCGGCGGCCGAGGTGCTCGGCCTGAAACGGGGCTAGTGCCGCGGCAGGCAAG
>NZ_JBYIVZ010000051.1:0-72283 GCF_057710365.1 Streptomyces sp. bgisy027 | reverse complement strand
GGCGGCACGCCGAGAGGACGCACCGAACGCCGCGCGGCCGCCCTCCGGGCGACGACGTCACGTTTGCACCAGGCCCCAGCGGCGCGGTACGCGGCTCAGGCTCCCTCAGCCGCGTACACCTGTGCACCTCCCACATAGGTCCGCGCCACCCGGGTCTGCGCGATCGCCTCCGCCGGCCCGTCGAACGGGTCGCGGTCCAGGACGACGAGATCGGCCAGCGCTCCCACCCGCACCTCACCGGTGTCGTCGAGGTGGTTCACGTACGCCGAGCCCGCCGTGTACGCGGCGAGCGCCTCGGCGAGCCCGATCCGCTCGCCGGGCAGGAACACCGGCGCGCCGGCGGCGTCCGGCGTCACGCGGTTGACCGCCACATGGACGCCGTGCAGCGGATCGGGGCTGCTCACCGGCCAGTCGCTGCCCGCCGCGAGCCGGGCGCCCGAGCGCAGCAGGGCGCCGAACGGGTACTGCCACGCGGCCCGTTCGGGACCGAGGAAGGGAATCGTCAGCTCGTCCATCTGCGGCTCGTGCGCGGCCCACAGCGGCTGGATGTTCGCGATCGCCCCGAGCCGCGCGAAACGCGGCACGTCGGCGGGCTGGACCACCTGGAGATGGGCCAGATGAGGCCGTGTGTCGCTGGGCCCGTTGGCGGCGCGCGCGGCCTCGATCGCGTCCAGCGCGTCGCGTACGGCCCGGTCGCCCAGGGCATGGAAGTGGCACTGGAAGCCGAGTGCGTCCAACTCGGTGACGAACTTGGGCAGTTGCTCCGGATCGATGAAGCTGGTGCCCCGGTTGGCGGTGGCGCAGCCGCACTTGTCGAGGTAGGGGTCCACCAGCGCGGCGGTGCCGGTCTCGGCGACGCCGTCCAGCATCAGCTTGACGCTGGTCGCGCGGAACCGTCCGTGACTCAACGCCTCCCGTCGCTCGGCCAGTTCGGAGATCTGCTCCGAGCCGCGCTCCCGGTCCCACCACAGCGCGCCGACCACCCGCGCGGTGAGCGAGCCGTCCCGCGCGGCCGCCAGATACGCCTGCGCCGGGTTGTCCATCCCGAGGAAGTCCCCGACCAGCGCGTCCTGCCAGGCGGTGACGCCGAGCGCGTGCAGATGCCGCTGGGCGTGCAGCAGGGCCGCCACCCGGTCGGCCCCCGTGGCGGGCGGCGTCAGCCGGCCCACCAACTGCATCGCGCCCTCCTGGAGCGTCCCGCTCGGCTCGCCGGAGGCGTCCCGTTCGATCCGCCCGTCGGCCGGGTCGGGCGTGTCCCGGGTGATCCCGGCGAGCGTGAGGGCACGGCTGTTGACCCAGGCCCCGTGATGGTCCCGGTTCGGCAGATACACCGGCCGGTCCGGCACCACCGAGTCCAGCAGCTCCTTCGTCGGCGTACCGCCCTCGAAGGCCTCCATCGACCAGCCGCCGCCGGTGATCCACTCCCGCTCGGGATGCGCGCCGGCGTAGGCCCGCACCGCCGCGAGGGTCTCGTCCGCCGTCCTCGTGCCCGTCAGATCGCACTGGGTGAGCTCCAGCCCGGCCGGCACCGGATGCACGTGCGCGTCCTGGAACCCGGGCAGCAGCAGCCGCCCGGCGAGGTCCACCACCTCGGTCCGCGGTCCGGCGAGATCGTGCACCTCCTCGCGCCCTACGGCCGTGATGCGGTCGCCGGTGACGGCCACGGCGGTCGCGGTGCGGCCCCCGGGGGTGAGGACGGGGCCGCCGGTGAAGAGGAGATCTGCGTACATGTTCCGTTTCCTGGTCGGGGGTTATCGGGAGGTGACGAGCAGCTGGGGCGCGTCGGCGTCGGTGCCCCGGCCGGTGCGGAAGTACGGCGACCTGCGCACCCACCTGGCCCACGCGGCGGCCACGAAGCCGGACGCGATCATCACCAGGGGGGTGACGAGCAGGAACCATCCGTTGTCCGCGCTGACTTCGAAGTGGTCGGCGGAGGTGTAGAACGACCAGCCGAGATAGCCGCCGAGACCGAGCAGCGCGAGCGCGCTCAGCGTGGGCAGGACCACCGCGCGCACCCCCTGCCGGAGATCCTCGCGCAGCAGGGCACGGAAGCGGACGGCGGCCGCGAGGGCGGTGAGGGCGTACGACAGGGCGACCACGATGCCCACCGCGTTCACCGTTGCCATGATCATGTCGGCGAGCCGCGGGATGACCAGTGCGAGCACCGCGACCGCCACGGCCAGCGCGCCGATCAGCATCGTGCCGGCGGCCGGAGTCCCGTACCGCGGGCTGACCTTGGACCACACCGGCCCGAGCGTACGGTCGCGGCTCATCGCGAACATCCCGCGGGCCGTGGGGATCACCCCGGCCTGGAGCGAGGCGACGGCCGAGAACATCAGCGCGATCAGGGGGAGCGCCGCCCACGGCTGGGAGGCCAGCCGCTCACCGAAGAAGGCGAGACCCTCGGGTCCGTGGCCGACCAACTCCTCCTCGGACAGGACACGTTGGAAGGCGACGGAGCCGAGCAGGAACAGCCCGAGCATGGTGAACAGGGTGATGGTGCCGGCCCGGGACGCGTCGCGCGGGTCGCGCACCTCCTCGTTGACGGTGAACGCCGACTCGAAGCCCCAGTAACAGAACACCGACAGCAGCAGCCCCTGCGCCAGCGCGGTCGCCGACGGGATCTCGAACGGGTCGAACCAGCCGAGGCTGAAGTCGTGCGGGCCGGTGACGATGCCGTAGCCGCAGAAGCCGAGCAGGACGACGTACTCGAAGACCAGCAGTCCGGCCTGGAGCCGCGCGGCGGTGCGGATGCCGGTCACGGCGGTCAGCGTGACCGCCACCAGGACGACGATGCCGACGGCCGTGGTCTGCGCGGTCGAACCGGGGTCCAGCGCGAGGCCGCCCACCCGGTGCAGGCCGGCGTCGCCCGCCAGTTGCAGCAGGGCCGAGCCGGTGACCGCGGTGGTGTACGCGAGGAACGCCACCACGGCCACGATGTTCACCCAGCCGACCATGAAGCCCAGCCACGGGGTGAGCGAACGGCCCACCCACACATAGCCGTTGCCCGCGTTGGGCTCGACCTTGTTCAGCCGGGAGTAGGCGCCCGCGATGCCGAGGACCGGCAGGAACGCCAGCAGCATGATCGCCGGCAGATGCAGTCCGACCACGCCGGCGGTGACCCCGAGGCCGATGCCGATGCTGGTGGTCGCGGCGGTGCTGGACGCGGCGATGGCGATGCCGTCCAGGACACCGAGGGACTTGCGCAGCTCGGGCCGCGCCGGAGGGTCGACGACGCTGGGGGACTGCTGATCGGACATGGCCGGATCTCCGCTCGCATCAGGGGCCCGGTCGGCCCCGATGAGCGGACATGAAACTGAACGGGGGCTTAACAGGTCAACGGTGTTGTCGTAAGGTGCGGGGCACCGGACCGAGGGAGGCAGACCATGAGCGAGCGCGTCGTCCCGCCCGCCGCCCGCCGGCGCAGGCGCCCCACCAAGCAGGGCGTGGTCCTGTCTCAGGACCTGATCGTCGAGACCGCCCTGCGGCTCATCGAGGAGCACGGCGCCGACGCCCTGTCGGTGCGCCGCCTGGGCCGGGCCCTCGGCGCCGACCCCAGCTCGCTGTACCGGTACTTCCGGACCACGGACGACCTGATGCTCGCCATCGCCGACGAACTCATCGGCCGTACCCTGCGCACCTGGCGACCCACCGGGGACTGGCGCGCCGACCTGCGGGACCTGGGCCTGCGCATGCACGCGGGGGCCCTGGCGCACCCCCGGGCGGCGGTGCTCAGCTCGTACCGGGTGACCGGGCGGGCGTACGAGATCCAGGCCGTCGAGACCATCCTGGGCGTGCTGCGCCGCGCCGGTTTCCCCGATCCCGACGCGGTGCGCATCTACCACGTCTTCGTCGACCAGGCCCTCGCGCACGGCGCCCTCGACTCGGCGAGCGTCGCGATGCCGAAGGCCGCGCGGGACGCGGAGGCCGCCGTCTGGCGGGCCACCTACGCACGGCTGCCCGCCGACACCCACCCGCACATCGCGGCCACCGCCCGGCATCTGGTGGCCGACATGGCCCGCAGCTCCTATCCGGCGGCCCTGGACCTGCTGCTCAGCGCCGCGGCGAGCCGGCTCACGGAAATCCGGTCCCGGTCCGGGGACCCGGCGGCCACACTGGACCCGTCCGTCACAGCCGCGTCCTGAGGAGAGAGCCCGCCGATGGCCCCGTCGCCCGCACGCCCCGCCGAGCAGCGCAGGCAGGACACCCTGCACCGATTGGAGAACGACGAGGACGTGTGGGTCGCCACCGCCGACGCGGGTGGGGGAGTGCCGTTCCTCGTGCCGCTCTCCTTCCTCTGGGACGGCTCGACCCTGCTGCTGGCGACGCCCGCGACCAGCCCCACGGGCCGCAACCTCAGCGCGACCGGCAGAACGCGCCTCGGCATCGGTCCGACCCGCGACGTCGTCATGATCGAGGGCACCGTCGAGACGGTCACGCAGGACGAGCTGGCCGAGGGCGAGGGCGACCGCTTCGCGGCGAAGACCGGCTTCGACCCGCGCCGGCTGAGCACGCCCTACCGGTACTTCCGCGTCCGGCCGACCCGGATCCAGGCCTGGCGCGAGGCGAACGAGCTGGACGGGCGCGAGCTGATGCGGGACGGGAAGTGGCTGGTGACGGACTGAAACGCGCTGACCTGGACACCCGTCGGGGACAGGGTGGCGGGGCAGGACGTCCCGCGGCCAGGACTCCTGCGGAGGAACCATGCCAGTGGTGAAAGCGGGCTTCGTGGTGCTCGACTGCGCCGAGCCCGAGAAGCTCGCCGTCTTTTACACGGAACTCCTCGAAGGTGAGCAGACGGAGGCGACCGCCAACCGTGTCGAGATCAGGGGCGCCGACGGGACCCGCCTCGCGTTCCGTCGCGACATGAACGCGACCCCGCCGAGCTGGCCGCGCCCCGAGAACTCCCTCCAGGCCCATCTGGACTTCGTGGTGGAGGACCTGGACGAGGCCGAGCGCCGGATCGTGGGCCTCGGTGGCCGCCCCGTGGAGACGAAGGAGCCGACGGGCCCGTACGAGGAACGCGGCTGCGCCGATCCGGCCGGCCACTCCTTCACCCTGCGCCGCGTGCATGCGATGGCGCCGAAGCAGGGCTGAGCGTTCCGCCCGCCCGGTGCCCCCGGGCGGGCGGATTCTCAGTCCCGGCCGCCCTGGTCGGCGACCGGCCACACGCCCGTCCTGCGTTCGATCGCCTTGGCTCCCGTGCGGTCCGCCAGGCTCCGGGCCACCGCGAAGAGAGCGCCCTGGACCGCGGCCGCGAGCAGGATCTCGCCCCAGCCGCGCTCCCGGTCCAGCGCGTCGGGGGCGTCCTCCTCCTTCCGGATCGCCATCCAGGTCTTGCGGAAGGCGAGTCCCGCCAGCGCCCCGCTCGCCCAGCCCAGGGCGAATCCCAGCGGCTTGTAGGCCAGCGGGAGCTTCAGTTTCTTCTGCTTGCTGTTCTTCTTCGCCATGCGCGCCTGCGCCTCCTTCGTCGATCAGGGTCGTCCGCTCGCCGGGACCCGCTCGCCCTCGGGCACCGGCCCGGGCGGCGTCCCGTCGCCGAACGGCCTGCCGCCCAGCTCCTCGCGGTGGTGCGGTGCCGCCCAGCCCGCCAGGCCGGGCCCGGCGGGCACGATTCCGGTCGGGTTGATGCCGCTGTGAACCTGGTAGTAGTGCCGTTTGATGTGATCGAAGTCGACGGTGTCACCGAATCCCGGCGTCTGGTGGAGATCGCGGACGTACGCCCACAGGACCCGATTCTCCGTCAGCTTCCAGCGGTTGCACTTGAAGTGGCCGTGATAGACGGCGTCGAAGCGGACCAGCGTGGTGAACAGCCGGATGTCCGCCTCGGTGATGGTGTCACCGACCAGATAGCGCTGCCCGGCCAGCCGCTCCGCGAGCAGCTCCAGCCGCCGGAAGAGCCGGGCGTACGCCTCCTCGTACTGTGCCTGGCCGGTGGCGAAGCCCGCCCGGTACACACCGTTGTTGACATCCTCGTAGACGTCCGCCATCACGGCGTCGATCTCGCCCCGCAGCGCCTTCGGGTACAGGTCCGGCGCGCCGTCGCGGTGCAGTGCCGTCCACTCGGTGGCGAGGTCGAGGGTGATCCGCTGGTAGTCGTTGGTGACGAGCCGGCCGCTGGGCACGTCCACGATCGCGGGGACGCTGACGCCGCCGGGGTAGCCGGTCTCCCGCAGGTCGTACGCCTCGCTGAGGAAGCGGATGCCGAGGACCGGGTCGCGGTCGCCGGGGTCCAGTGTGAAGCGCCAGCTGCGGTCGTCCTGGATCGGGTCGGCGATCGCCAGGGAGAGGGAGTCCTCCAGCCCCAGCAGCCGTCGCGACACCAGGGAACGGCTCGCCCATGGACAGGCACGGCTGACCACCAGACGGTAGCGGCCCGCCTCCACCGGCCAGCCGTCCCGCCCGTCCGCCGTGATCCGGTCCGTGAAGTGGGCCCTCGACCGCTGGAACCGTTTCCTCCCGTACGCGGTGTTGCCCCCGCCGCTCATACCGGCGCTCCTCTCTGCCCTGCGTCCCTGCCGCAGTACCCCGGGTTCCCCGGTCCCACCGAGTCCCCCGATTTCCGTCGACGGCACGGTGTGAGGCAGATCGATCTGGGGATTCGGCGATAGATGAGCAGGGACAACGAGGCGCCGAACACGGACCGCAGGACCCGGGTCACCGTGCTGGTGGCGCTCACCGCCAATCTCGTCATCGCCGTCGCCAAGGCCGTCGGCGGGATCTTCGCCCACTCACCCGCACTGCTCTCGGAGGCGGCGCACTCCGTGGCGGACACCCTCAACGAGGTCTTCCTGCTGGCCGCGCTGCGCCGCAGCCGCCGACCCGCCGACGCCCGCCACCCCTTCGGCTACGGCAAGGAGCGCTTCTTCTGGTCGCTGCTCGCGGCCGTCGGAATCTTCGTCATGGGCGGCTGCTTCTCGTTCTTCCAGGGCGTCGAGGCGCTGCGCGGCGGCGGGGGCGAGGAGAAGTTCAGCGGCTATGTGGCAGGCATGATCGTGCTGGGGGTCGCCTTCGTCGCCGAGGGACTGTCGCTGGTACGGGCCCTGCACCAGGTGCGCCGGCAGGGCGGCCTCGCCGGCGGTATGCGCGACCCGGCCCTGCGCACGGTCGTCGCCGAGGACGCCACGGCGGTGTTCGGTGTGACGCTCGCCTTCGCGGGCATGGCGCTGCACATGATCACCGGGCAGGTGGTGTGGGAGGCGTCCGCCTCGCTCGCGATCGGCGCGCTGCTCGTGTACGTGGCCTATCGACTCGGCCGCGACGCCCGCGACCAGCTGATCGGGGAGGCCGCCGACCCCGAGGCCGACGCCAGGATCCGTGCGCTGCTGGCGGCGCAGCCGGAGATCGACAGCGTGGAGGCCCTGTTCACCATGAAGACGGGCCTGGACACGTGTCTCGTGGCGGCCCGCGTCGATCTGGTGCCCGGACTCGACAGCGAACAGGTCGAGGAGGTCGCCGTCCGCATCAAGCGGGCCGTCGGTGACGCGGTGGACGAGGCCGACCAGGTCTTCCTCGACGTGACCGAGCGCTCCGCCCGGGAGGCATACGGAAGCCCCGCCGCGACGGGGGAGCGCGGCGGGGCCTGACGCACGTGTGCCCGACCGGGGCGGGTTCATGCGTTCCGCCGGAGAAAATATCCGCGGAGCCCCCGATCAGCCCTCGTCGACGGGCTCCAGGACGAACAGCGGGATCACCCGGTCCGTCTTCTCCTGGTACTCCGCGTACGGCGGATACGCCGCGACGGCCCGCTCCCACCACTCGGCCTTCTCCGCCCCGGTGACCTCGCGGGCCCTCATGTCGCGCAGCTCAGTGCCGTCCCTGAGCTCCACATGGGGGTCGGCCTTGACGTTGTGGTACCAGACCGGGTGCTTGGGCGCCCCGCCCAGCGAGGCGACGGCGGCGTAGCTGCCCCCGTGCTCGACGCGCATCAGGGGCGTCTTGCGGATCTTGCCGCTCTTTGCGCCGCGGGTCGTGAGCAGGATCACGGGCATCCCCGTGTTCATGAGGGTCGTGCCCTGGGTCCCGCCGGAGCTCTCGTACAACTCCACCTGCTTGCGGACCCAATCGGTCGGGCTGGGCTCGTACTCGCCCTCAAGAGGCATGTCATCGGTCCCATCGTCGTGTCCTGTGCTGACTGACACCGTTCTTCAACACCGGCCGGTGCGTGATTCATCCTGCCGGTCCTACAGCAGCATTCTCACGGCCAGCAGCAGGATCACGCCGCTCGACACCAGCGCTGTCACCAGCCGTCCCCGAAGCCCCGTCAGCAGCCGTCCCAGCAGTGCCCCGCCCCCGGCGAGCAGCAGCTGCCAGCTCGCCGAAGCGGCGAAAGCGGCCAGGACGAACACGCCCTGCTCCAGAGGGGAGACGGCATCCGTGGCGCGAGTGCCGAGGACCAGGGCCGCGAAGTAGATCACGGTGGTCGGGTTGAGCAGCGTGATGCCGAGCAGCGCCAGACAGGCGCGCGCCGGGCTCGGGGGAGGAGGCGTGGAGCGGGTGGCGGGCCGGTGGTTGCGGTAGTGGCGTACGGCGGTGACCGCGCCCCGTACCGCGAGGAACACCAGCACCAGGGCGGAGGCCCAGCGCAGCGGCACCAGCACCGGACGCAGTGCCGCGGCCAGCGCGGAACCGCCGAGAGCGGCCACGAGTGCGTAGAGCCCGTCGGCGGTGGCGACGCCGAGCGCGGAGCAGACCCCGGTCCGCAGGGACGTACGGGCGGTGAGGGAGACGAGATAGGTCGCGACCGCTCCGACCGGGACGGCGATGCCGTAGCCCGCGAGCAGCCCCGCGACGAGCGCGGCGGTCACGACGTGGGAAGCGAGGGCCTCCACGGTCGGCCGGGCTGCTGCTGGGACCGCACCGGACGAGGGGCGGCGGTCAGCGGCAGGGAGGCGAGGATCGCAGGCATGGCCGGATTCTGGGGGTGGCCGGGGCCCGCCCACAAGCGAATTTCGCGGGAGGGCCGCGCGGCACCGGTCCGACGCCGGCCGGACCGAAGCTCTGTGCGACGATCCCCGGCCAGATTGCCCGCGCGCGTGATCTGGCCGAACTTGGCGTCGTCAGCTAGATGCCCCAGGCATCTAATAAAGATCGGCACGACGCACTCTTCGTCTGCGAGGTCTTCGATGACGGACATGACGGAACCCCCCACCGTCGCCTTCCCACAGAACCGCACCTGCCCCTACCACCCGCCCGCGGCCTACGACCCCCTGCGCGACACTCGCCCCCTGGCCCGCATCACCCTCTACGACGGCCGTCCGGCCTGGCTGGTCACCGGACACGCCCTCGCCCGCACCCTGCTCGCCGACCCGCGGCTGTCCTCGGACCGCTCCCGGCCCGAATTCCCGGCGCCCACCGAGCGGTTCGCGGCCGTGCGCGACCGCAAGTCCGCGCTGCTGGGCGTCGACGACCCCGAACACCGGGTCCAGCGCCGGATGATGGTCCCCAGTTTCACCCTGCGCCGCGCCGCCGAGCTGCGCCCGCAGATCCAGCGGATCGTGGACGAGCGGCTCGACGCGATGATCGCCCAGGGGCCGACCGCCGACCTGGTGACGGCCTTCGCGCTGCCCGTGCCCTCGATGGTCATCTGCGCCCTGCTGGGCGTGCCCTACGCCGACCACGACTTCTTCGAGGGGCAGTCGCGACGCCTGCTGCGCGGTCCGAGGGCCGCCGACACGATGGACGCACGCGACCGGCTCGAGGCGTACTTCAACGAGCTGATCGACCGCAAGCAGAAGGAGCCGGAGCCCGGCGACGGCGTTCTCGACGAGCTCGTCCACCGGCAGCTGCGCGACGGCGACCTCGATCGCGAGGAGGTCGTCGCCTTCGCGACCATCCTGCTGGTCGCCGGCCACGAGACGACCGCCAACATGATCTCGCTGGGTACCTTCGCGCTTCTCCAGCACCCCGAACAGCTGGCCGAGCTGCGCGCCGACCCCGGGCTGTTGCCCGCCTCGGTCGAGGAGCTCATGCGGATGCTGTCGATCGCCGACGGGTTGCTGCGCGTCGCCGTCGAGGACATCGGCACCGAGGGCGGCACGATCCGGGCGGGCGAGGGAGTGGTCTTCTCGACCTCGGTCATCAACCGCGACGAGTCCGTCTACCCCGACCCCGACGCCCTGGACTGGCACCGCCCCACCCGCCATCACGTCGCCTTCGGGTTCGGCATCCACCAGTGCCTCGGCCAGAACCTGGCCCGCGCCGAGATGGAGATCGCCCTGCACACCCTGTTCGAGCGCCTGCCCACCCTGCGGCTTGCCGTCCCTGCGGAGGAAATCCCCTTCAAACCCGGCGACACGATCCAGGGGATGCTGGAACTCCCCGTGAGCTGGTAAGAGGCTCCGGTCATGGACAACGAAACGCACGAATCAGGCCATATCCACATCGACATCGATCATGACGTCTGCGTAGGCGCCGGTCAGTGCGCCCTGGCCGCCCCGTCCGTGTTCACCCAGGACGACGACGGCTTCAGCGCCCTGCTCCCCGGCCGGGAGGACGGCGGCGGCGACCCCATGGTGCGGGAGGCGGCCCGGGCCTGCCCGGTCAGCGCCATCACCGTGTCCGCAGAGGGGAGCTGACGCCGGGCGACCCCGTCGAACGCCCGCACCCGTGGGCGGGTCCGCACCCGGGCCCGCCCGCCGGCGGATGCCGCGGGCTCGCCCGGGGATGCGCGGCCGGCCGGTCAGCGCGCCGCCGTCAGCAGAGTCCGCGCCGCCTCCCGCGCCTCGCCCGCCGGTCGCGTGTCACCCGTTATCCCGGCCGTGACCATCGCGCCCTCGGCCAGCAGATACAGCGGCCCGGTCAGCGCGCCGGGCAGTCCGGCGTCGGCCACCAGCGAGGCGAGGTGGTCCCGGAACGCCCGCTTGTGCGCCCGGACCTGGTGCGCCACCCGCTCCGAGCGCGCGCCGAGCTCGCCGTAGGAGTTGATCCAGGCGCAGCCGCGGAAGTCCTCCTCGGCGAACCACTCCTCCAGCCAGTCGAAGACGGCGAGGATCCGCCGCTCGGGGTCCGGCTCCTGCTCCGTGCGGGCGGCGAGCCCGCCGCGCCAGCGCACGTCGCGCCGCTCCAGATACGCCTCGACCAGCTGCTCCTTCGCCGGGAAGAGCTGATAGAGGCGCTTGAGCGAGACCCCGGACGCGCCCCGGATGTCGTCCATGCCGACGGACTGGATGCCGCGCCCGTAGAACAGCCCCTCCGCTGCGTCCAGTGCCTGCTCCCGGGCGGTTGCGCTGTCCATGTGCGGCCTCTCCTTGACGTGAGAACGTGCGTTCTCCTACGGTAGCAGCCAGCTGGAGAACGTACGTTCTCCCGCGCGCTCACCGCTGATACGGCCCGGAGGAAGACATGACCGACCGCCCGCCCCTGCCCCCGTTCACCCACGCGACCGCCGCGCAGAAGGTGCAGGCCGCCGAGGACGCCTGGAACACCCGCGACCCGCACAAGGTCTCGCTCGCCTACGCGCAGGACTCGGTGTGGCGCAACCGCGACACCTTCGTCACCGGCCGCGCCGAGATCGTCGAGCTCCTCACCGCGAAGTGGGCGCGCGAGCAGCAGTACGCGCTGCGCAAGGACCTGTGGGCCTTCGACGGCAACCGCATCGCAGTCCGCTTCCAGTACGAGTGCCGGGACACCGACGGCCAGTGGTGGCGCTCGTACGGCAACGAGCTGTGGGAGTTCGACGAGCACGGCCTGATGACCCGCCGCGAGGCGAGCATCGACGACGTGCCGATCGAGGAGAGGGAGCGCCGCATCCTCGGTCCCCGGCCGGAGAACGACCGCGGGCTCACCTTCCCGGTGCGGTAGGCCGGTTGAGTAGGGTTCCCGGGTGACCGAACAGGCCCGGAAACCCTTCCTCTACGTCGTCGTCTGCGCCGCCGGGATCGCCGCGGACGTCAGCAAGCTGATCAGCGCCGCGCAGGAGCGGGACTGGGAGACCGGGGTCATCGCGACCCCGGTCGCCATGAACGGCTTCTTCGACACCGCCGCCGTCGAGGCCCTGACCGGCCGCCCGATCCGCTCGGCATGGCGCACCCCGGCCGAGCCGCGACCCTTCCCGCCGCCGGACGCCGTCGTCGTCGCCCCGGCCACCTTCAACACGATCAACAAGTGGGCCGCCGGCATCTCCGACACGCTCGCCCTGGGCACCCTGTGCGAGGCGCACGGCCTCGGCGTCCCGATCGCCGTCCTGCCCTGCATCGCCGACGCCCTCGCCGCCCACCCCGCCTACGGCGACAGCCTGATACGGCTGCGCGGAATGGGCGTGCGCTTCGGGGACCCGTACACCGGCGAGGCCGGGGAGGACGGCAGGCGACCGGAGTTCGGCTGGGAACGGGCGCTGGACCTGCTGGAGCGCGGCGGCGCGGACGCCGGCTGACGAGAACCCGCGTGGCCCCGGGCAGCGAACCGGCCCCGAGCGCGCACCGCGACGTACGCTCCCCTGGTACCCCACCCCGAAGGCAGGAGCAGCAACGATGCAGTACGTGAAGCTCGGTTCGACGGGCCTGGACGTCTCGCGGATCTGTCTGGGTTGCATGACCTACGGGCTCCCCGACCGCGGCACGCACGAGTGGACCCTCGACGAGGAGGCGTCGCGGCCGCTGATCCGCCAGGCGCTGGAAGCCGGGGTCAACTTCTTCGACACCGCCAACGTCTACTCCGACGGCACCAGCGAGGAGATCGTCGGCAAGGCGCTGCGCGACTTCGCCAGCCGGGACGAGATCGTGCTGGCGACCAAGGTCAACGGCCGGATGCGGCCGGGCCCCAACGGCGCCGGGCTCTCCCGCAAGGCCGTCATGACGCAGATCGACCACAGCCTCGCCCGCCTCGGCACCGACCACGTCGACCTGTACCAGATCCACCGCTTCGACCCGCACACCCCGGTCGAGGAGACGATGGAGGCGCTGCACGACCTGGTGAAGGCCGGCAAGGTCCGCTACATCGGGGCGAGTTCGATGTACGCCTGGCAGTTCTCCAAGATGCAGTACACCGCCGAGCGGCACGGCTGGACCAAGTTCGTCTCGATGCAGAACTACTACAACCTCCTCTACCGCGAGGAGGAGCGTGAGATGCTGCCGCTCTGCGCGGACCAGGGTGTCGGCGTCCTGCCGTGGAGCCCGCTGGCCCGCGGCCGGCTCACCCGGGACTGGGGCACGGTCACCGACCGCAGCGCCAATGACAACTTCGGCAGCCGCCTGTACGCCGACAGCGACCGGGTGGTCGTCGAGGCCGTCACCCGTGTCGCGAACGAACGCGGTGTGCCGCGCGCCCAGGTCGCCCTGGCCTGGCTGCTGCACCAGGACACGGTGACTGCCCCGATCATCGGGGCCGGCCGGCCGCAGCACATCGACGACGCGGCGGCGGCCGTCGAACTGCAGCTGAGCGAGAAGGAGTTGGAGGAGCTTGAGCGGTCCTACGCTCCGCATCCGGTGATCGGCCACTGAAACACTAGTGGGGCCCGGTCGGCGCGAATTCGGTGCCGCACGGCCCCGCCCCCTCGCTCTCGGCCAACGGCACCCGGTCACCGCTCATCGACACCGTCCGGTAGTACTCCCCGATCCGCTCGGCCGAACGACCCACGTAGTGACCGATGAACGAGCGGCGGAAGCGGTCCGTCGTACGGTTGGGCTGCGACCCGTGCACCAGGCTGCCGTTGAAGAACAGCACGTCCCCCGGCCGCATGTCGACGGGCACCGCCTCCAGCCCGGGAGGCGGTGCGACGTACTCCCGCGCGAAGGACACCTCGACGTCCGCCACCTCCGGGCAGAACAGGTCCATCGCGTGCGTGCCGGGGACGACCTCCAGGCCGCCGTTGTCCCGGTCGATCACATCGCAGGCGATCCACGCCGCCACGCACGTGCCCGGCTCGACCCGCAGATAGAAGTTGTCCTGGTGCAGGGCCTGACCCCGGGCGCCCGGCGGTTTGAAGTAGAACATGCTCTGCGCCGCGAGCACCTCCTCCCCGAGCAGTGCCTCCAGTACGCCGCGCAGCCGGAGATCGAGCAGCACCCGTAGCGACAGCTCGTCGATCTCGTGCGGCTGCATCACTCGCGGATACACCCGCAGCGGATCGTTCTCCCGTGGCCGGGGCTCGAAGTGCCCGGCCACCGGCCCGGCCGCGTGCAGCGCCGCGAACCGCCCGCACAACCGGTCGATCTCGTCGTCGCCGAACAGCCCGCGTACGACGGTGAAGCCCTCCTGCCGGAACTGGTGGAGCCCGGCCTCGGGCAGGATGGGAGCGCCGGCGGCGCCGATGTCCGTGGCTGTCATGCGTCCACTCCTCCAACGGGTGTCCTGTGCCTGTCACGCTAGGCCGAGGCACGTTCCAGGAGGATGACCGTGGGCGCTGACGGATTGCCCGACACTGCTGCAGAGCCCGGTGACCCCGCCCCGTCGCCCGGCCTGGTCGTGGTCGGGCACTACGACCAGCCGCCGGGGTACCGGGTCGAGAGGCCGCGCGGCGCGGACAGCTGGCTGTTCACCTGGACCACCGGCGGCCGGGGGCGGCTGCGGCACGGCGGCACCGAGGCGCGGGCCGGGGCGGGGGACCTCGTGGTGCTCGCGCCGGGGGTACCGCACGGCTATGGGGTCGAACAGGGCGCTCCCCACTGGGAGTTCTGGTGGGCGCACTGCCAGGCCCGCCCCACCTGGCGGTCGTGGCTGCGCCCGTACGACATCGGTGCGGGGCTGTACGTCGTCACGCCGACGCCGGACGCCGTGCACGGCCGTGTGGAAGCCGCGTTCTGCCGGATGCTCGCGGACGCCCGCTGGACCGGCACGGACGCGCCGCCCGCCCCGGCGCCGGGGGAGGAGCCGGTCGCCGTGGCCCATGGCAGCGCGGCCCGCGAACTCGCCCTGTGCTCACTGGAGGAGGTCGTCCTGCTCACCGCCGGCACCGCGCGGACCGCGCCGGTCCACCCCGGAGTCGACGCCCGAGTGCGCCGGGCGCAGGCGCTGATCGACGCCGACCCGGCCGCCCCGCACACCGTCCGCTCGCTCGCGGAACACGTGACGCTCTCGCCCTCGCGGTTCGCCCACCTCTTCACCGGGCAGGTCGGCCGGTCGCCGATGCGCGCGCTGCGCGAGGCACGACTGCGGCACGCCGCCCGCCTGCTGGAGACCACCGGACTCTCCGTGGACCGCGTCGCCGCCGCTTCCGGATTCGCCAGCCCCTATCACTTCAACCGGGTGTTCCGGGAACGGTACGGAAGGCCGCCGGGGGCGTACCGGTCGGGCGGGCCAATGGTTGGCGGGTGACTTGTGAAGGTCTGGTGAAGGCGGGCGGGCCCGCATGACCAGGCGTGAAAGCGGAAACGCGGCTGTCCAATGGTTTGTGCCGGGGTTCGAGGCGTGATGAGTGAATACCGTTTCCAATTGCTGCGGCGGTATTTCGTAATGATCGAGGCGCACTATTGACCAGTCGTCAAATAGCGATCGGCGCGCACGCAATGCGCAAAAACCGGAGCCGCTTGTTCTCTGCCCCTGACCTGTGCAAAGGTGTGCCTCGCTCCCTTAAGCCCCAAGCTTCACGCAAGCTGTGTCCGGAGCATACCCCTTGGTACGGACCTTTAATGCCGCATGCCCTCCGGAGGAATGCCGCCGTGCATGACGCAGGCCTGTCGAATTCCCCGAACGACGCCCGCATCTTTGAAGTCACGGACGCTCAACTGAGCGCCGAACTCAAGAAGTGGACGGGGGTGTCGCCGGCGCTGCACCCGGTCGGTGAACTTCTCGACCGGCACTGGGAAGCGGGCTTCGCCTACGCGCGGCTGTGCACGGCGGACGCCCGGTCGGCGGGCATGCTCACCACCGCGGCATTCACCAGGCTCTTCGGAGAGACCCTGCGGCAGACCGGCCCGACGGCCGCCTGGCGCCCCCGACTGCTCGTCACCGTGCGCCGTATCGCGGCGGAGTGGGACAACGACCGCAGACGGGAGCTGCTCCACCCCGCGCTGCGATCCGAGGGAGAGGGCGCGGAGCGCGTCGCCGCCCGACTGCTGCCGCCGGCGGACCGCAGGCTGCTGTCGGGTGCCTTCCAGCGGCTTCCCCAGGCGGCCCGCTGCCTGCTCTGGCACACCGAGGTCGAAGCCGAACCGCTGTCGGTGCCGGCCGGCCTGCTCGGCCTCGACGAGGAGTCCGCGCGTCTCGAACTCGCCCGCGCCTGCGACCGGTTGCGCGAGGAGTGCCTCCAGCTCCACCGCGAGCTCGCCCCCGAGCAGGAGTGCCGCCAGTACCTGCGGATGCTGGACGTGACCTACCGGCGCGGCGGCATCGACATCGACCCCGATCTGCGCGGGCACCTCAACCGCTGCGCGCACTGCAGTGACACCGCCCGCCAGCTCACCTTCTTCAACGAGGGGCTCGGCGTCGCGCTGGCAGAAGCGGTGCTCGGCTGGGGTGCGAGGGACTACCTCGTGAAGAGATCCAGTCTCGCGGACGGGACCGCCGACGCCGAGTCGGTGGCGCCGCCGGCTCCGTCGTCGGCAGCGGCTGCGACGACGATGATCGCGGGCGAGTCCTTCTTCGCCGACGCCCCCGCACGGCCGCGCCACGCGCCCGCTCCGGCGGCCGAGTCCTTTGCGTCTGCGGCCACGGACTTCGCTCCTGCGGGCGATGCCTTCGCCCCCACAGCCGAGCCTTTCGCTCCCGCGGCGGAGAACTTCAGCCCCGCCGGGGAGTCCTTCGCTTCCACGGCGGACGCTTTCGCCGCCGAGGCGTTCGCGCCCGCGGGAGAGGCGTCCGCCGCCACGAGCCGGTCCTTCGCCGCCTCCGCGGACCAGGCCTTGTCCGCTCCCGTCGACCCGGGCCCCGCGAAACGGCCCTTCGCCGCCGCTGCCGACCGCCTCGCCCCGCCCGCCGAGCCAGGCCCGCGCAGGTCCCGCCGGGCCCGTCGAACCGAGGCCGGTACGCCCGCCGGTCCGGCCCCCGGTACCGCCCGCACCTGTACCGGTCGCGCGGCCCTCAAGGCCGCCCGCCGGGCCGCCCGGCGCCGCAATCTCACCGCCGCGGTCGCGACCGTGAGCGCCCTGGTGGTCCTGCCGTTGGTCATCTGGTCCGTCGGCGGATCCGGCGACGACTCTCCGCCGGCGGGCGGCGGGCGGCCCTCCGAGGCGCCCGACTCCGGTGCGGGCACCGCCACCAAGAACCCCTCCTGGGCGGGCGCCGCCGAGGCGGCGAAGGGCGATCTGCGGGGCCGGCTGCACAACATCGGTTCGGGACTGTGCGTCGGCATCGCCGACGGGAAGGCCGTCGAGGGCGCCGAGACCGAACTCGCCAAGTGCTCCTCGGCACCGGGCCAGCAGTGGTCGTACGAGACCGACGGACTGCTGCGCAGCGGCGCCGACCCCGGCCTCTGTCTCGACTCCCGCCTCGGCTACTCGGTCCGGCTCGCCCGCTGCACGGGCATCCCCGACTCGGAGGCGGACAACATCCGCTACGACTTCACCCTCCAGGGCACCCTGGTGCCGCGCTTCGACCAGGACCTGGCCCTCAGCCCGGCCGCCACCGACGGCTCCGGCGCCCTGGTCGTCAAGACCCGCGAGGACGAGGGCGACGCCCAGCACTGGGTCATCGACACGTCGCAGACGGAGCTCCAACTCGCGGTCGTGAACTGGGACTCGGCCGCCGAGACACCGAAGACGGCCACGCCTGCCCCGACTCCCACTCCCCAGGCGTCCAAGACCCCCAAGGCCACGCCGACCCCCTCCGCGACGCCGTCGACGTCGCAGCCGGGGTCCGTGAGCGCGTCGCCGTCCGAGGACTCCTGCTACGACAACCCCTACTCCTGCTCGTGGGACGACGACGGCGACGGCTGGTCCGGCGGTGGGTACGGGGGCGGCTACGGCGGCGGTCACGGGCGCGGCGGCCACCACTGAGCGGACGGATCAGCCCCCGGTGCCCGGCTGCACCACCGTCAGGAACACCGACGACTCGTTCCCGGCCACGGGCACCTCACCGGCCGTCCACGCCACCTTCAGCGAATCCCGCTCGTCGGGCGGCGTCACGAGCAGCGACCGGGGCAGCGCCGTACGGGCCCCGCTGATCTCGGGACTGGCGAAGGTCAGCCCCGCCCAGGCGCTGCCGCCCGGCGTCAGCGTCACGGTCGTGGGTGTGTCGGGGGAGCGCTTCGGGTCCGGGCCGAGCTGCTTGCCGGCGGCGTCCACGAACGCGGCACCGGGATAGCCGCGCACGGTGCAGGTGTGGTCGCCGGTGTTGGTCAGCACGATCGGGAAGTTGCGCTGTCCCGCGCCGGGACTGGGACGGCCGATGGACGCGCGCAGCTGCGAGGTGTGGCAGCGGGTGCCGGGTCCGCCCGACTGCGTCGCGGGGCTGGTGGTGTCGACGGACGGCGGCCCGGTCGTCCCCGGCTCGCCGGACGGCGGTCCGGTGGGCGGGCTTCCGGCGTCGGTCGCGGCGGGTGAAGTCGCCGTGCCGCCGGTGCCGGCCGGGGTCTGTACTGCGCCCGTGGAGTCACCGCCCCCGCCGCACGCCGTGAGCAGTCCCAGGAGCGCTACGGCGCCGACGAGGGGAGTTGCTCGGTGTAATGAGGGGAAAACCCGTGCAGGTCCCATGATTCACGACTCCCCGTTTTGAGGGCGGCTACTCACTCCTCGGCGAGCAGTCCGATCTCCGCCCAGATGGTCTTGCCGTCCGTGGTGTGCCGGCTGCCCCAGCGCTGGGTCAGCTGGGCGACCAGCAGCAGTCCGCGGCCGCCCTCGTCGAAGGTCTTGGCGCGGCGCAGATGCGGTGCGGTGTGGCTGGTGTCGGACACCTCGCAGATCAGCGTCGCCGCGTCGTGGATCAGACGCAGCCGGATGGGGTGGGTGCCGTAGCGGATGGCGTTCGTGACCAGCTCGCTCACCACCAGCTCCGCGGTGAACGACGCCACGCTCAGGTCCCAGACCTCCAGCTGCTCGACGACCTGCTTGCGGATGGGCGCGACGAGCGCCGGGTCCGCCGGGATGTGCCAGGTCGCCACCCGGGAGGTGGGCAGGCCCTGGGTGCGGGCCAGCAGCAGGGCCACGTCGTCCGCGACGCCGCCGGGCGGGAGAAGGGCGTGCAGGACGTGGTCGCAGGTCTCGTCCAGCGAGCGGGACGAGGAGGACAGCGCGTCGCACAGCAGCGCGTGACTGGCGTCGACGTCGCGCTCGCGGGTCTCGATCAGGCCGTCGGTGTAGAGGGCGAGCACCGTGCCCTCGCGCAGCTCGATCTCGGCGGACTCGAACGGCAGGCCGCCCAGGCCCAGCGGCGGCCCGGCCGGCAGTTCGATCTCGTGCGGCTCGCCGCCGGGCGGGACCATGACGGGCGAGGGGTGCCCGGCCCTGGCCAGCGTGCAGCGCCGGGAGACCGGGTCGTACACGGCGTACAGACAGGTGGCGCCGACCTCGCCGGGCCCGGCCTCGGTGCCCGCCTCCTCGGACAACCGCACCACCAGGTCGTCGAGGTGGGTGAGCAGCTCGTCGGGTGCGAGGTCGATGTCGGCCAGGGTGCGCACGGCCGTACGCAGTCGGCCCATGGTGGCCGACGCCTGGATGCCGTGCCCGACGACGTCCCCGACGACCATCGCCACCCGCATCCCGGACAGCGGGATCACGTCGAACCAGTCGCCGCCCACCCCGGAGCGGGCCGCCGGCAGGTAGCGGGATGCCGCTTCCACCGCGGCGGTGCGCGGCAGGGTCCGGGGGAGCAGGCTGCGCTGGAGGGCGAGGGCGGTCTCGCGTTCGCGCGAGTAGCGGCGGGCGTTGTCGATGCAGACGGCCGCGCGGGCCGTGACCTCCTCGGCCAGCAGCGCGTCGTCGGGGGTGAACGGCTGGCGGTTCCTGAACCGGGTGAGCACGGCGACGCCGAGCGTGGTGCCACGGGCCTGGATCGGAACGGACATCGACGTGTGGATGCCGTACGCGCCGATCCGCTCCGAGCGGATCGGGTCCCAGGCGAGCCACTCCTCCAGGTCCCCGGTCGACATGGCGGCCACGATGGTGTGGCCGGCCAGCAGCGCGTCGGCCTGGGGCGACGGGGTGGGGTACACATCCAGACGGCCGGGCTTGACCACCGCCTCGGGGCTGCCCGGATTGACGGAGCTGTGCGCGGCCCGGCGCAGCCCGATCGGCGCCGACAGCCGGCCCGTGGGCGCCTCGCCGCCGTGCTCGGGAGGGTCCAGCAGATCGACGCTGACGAAGTCGGCCAGGGCCGGGACACAGACGTCCGCCAGCTCCTGCGCCGTGCGGGTCACGTCGAGGGTGGTGCCGATACGTACGCTGGCCTCGTTGACCAGCTGGAGCCGCTCCTGGGCCAGGTACTGGTCGGTGAAGTCGTGCGCTGCGACGGACACGCCGCGCACCCGCCCCTTGGCGTCGGTGATCGGGGCCATCCGGGCCAGCCACGCATGGGTGCTGTCACCGCCGACCGGGATGTACGTCCGTACGTCGGTGCCCCGGCCCGTGGTGAGCACGCGAAGGAGCTGCCGCTCGATGTCGTAGCTCTGCCGGCGGCCGGTCAGCTCGGGCGCCCGCAGCCCGCGCACGTTCTCCTCGGACAGGCTGAGCACCTCGGCCATGACGGGGTTGATCCTGCGCAGCCGGAGCCGGTCGTCGTAGATCGCGATGGCGCACGGGGACGCCAGCAGCCCCACGTCCTCCAGCGGATCGCCGGGCGGACGGGGGTCGTCGCCCTCGATCGGCGTGACCACGAGCCAGTGTTCGGGGCCGCCCTCCTGGGGCCGTACGCGGTGGGCGAGCAGCCACACGGGGACCGTGCCGCCGTCGCGATGGCGCAGTGTGACGACGCCGTCCCAGCGGTCGCCCGCCGGGGTGAGGGACCTGCGGTCGGCCTCACCGACCAACAGACTCGCGGCCGGGCGCCCCACGACCTCGTCCGCCGGGTGGCCGAGCAGCCGCTCCGCGCCTGCGTTCCACTCGACGAGTACACCGCTGTCGTCGATGACCGCCCGGGCCGTCGCGGCCTCGTCGAACGGATAATCCGGGCTCATGTCGCCACTCCAACGCGCACACACACGGTGAACAGGCGTGCTCACTCGGGTTCCAGCCTAGTGCTTCGGCGTCATTGGGAGGTGTGCAAGCTGAAGTTGCTGGTCACAGGGTTGGTGCGCGTGGGCATCGGGATGCTCGTGCCGGTCGCCGGCAGGTGACGTCGGTGAAGATCGTCGGTCATCGGCCGACTTCGCGGTTCGTGAGTACCAGCAAGGCCCTGACCGGGGCGGTCAGCCAGGTGGGGTCGGTGCGCACGCCGAGGACGGGTCAGTTCCTGACGGGGGCGAAGCGGTGCTCGACCGGTGCCCGGACGGCCGTGTCCCTCCCGCCCAGACCCTTGACATCAGCCCCGGCCCGAAACCGCCGGCGGGGCTCCCCGCCCAGAGCACGGGAAGCCCCACTTGCCCGCCTGCGCCGGTCAACCGGTCATGGCCGCCACGACCAGCGCAAGAGCCGCAACGCACAGCAGCACCACAAGCGGCCGTGCCGGCCGGCCGCGCCCGGTACGCCTGCGCCACAGCGCCAGCCACAGCGCACAGGCCGCCACGAACACGACCGTCACACCGCCGAGCTCGCCCTCCCGCCACGCCACTCGCACGGCGCCAGGGTCAGCACCCCATACAAGGAGCGCAACGAGGACGCCCACGGTCAGCACGCACACCGCTTCCAGCAGCCTGCTCATACGGTGCCCTCCTTCTCCGGCGTGTCCGTACGCGGGGCTGTGGCGGTCAGCGGCTCCGCCGCGGGCGCGACCAGCGCCAACGGCGCCGCAGCCGAAAGCCGCCTGTCCGGACCGTTGACGTACTGTCATGTTGCCAACAAGCATGAACCGCGTCCGCATCTGGGAGCGCTCCCACCGTCGAGCGCCACCCGCACCTCCCCCGAGGAGCCCAGCTGTGAAACGCCGCAGAACCACCCTGCTGACCCTGTCGGCCCTGCTGGCCGCAGGCCTGACCGCCCTCCCGGCCGCCCCAGCCGGCGCCGAAGAGGTCGAGCAGCTCAAGAACGGGAAGTTCGACAGCACCACCGAACCGTGGTGGACGACCGGCAACGTCACCGCGGGGCTGTCCGAGGGGCAGCTCTGCGCCGACGTGCCCGGCGGCACCGCCAACCCCTGGGACGCCGCCGTCGGCCAGAACGACATCACGCTGGTGAAGGGCGAGTCCTACCGCTTCTCCTTCACCGCGAACGGCTCGCCCGAGGGACATGCCGTGCGCGCGGTCGTCGGACTGTCGGCGGCGCCGTACGACACCTACTTCGAGGTCACCCCGGAGCTGAGCGTCTCCGGCAACTCCTACTCGTACACCTTCACCTCACCCGTCGACACCCCGCAGGGCCAGGTCGCCTTCCAGGTCGGCGGCGGCTCGGACGCGTGGCGGTTCTGCATGGACGACGTCTCGCTGCTGGGCGGCGTCCCGCCCGAGGTGTACGAGCCCGACACCGGGCCGCGGGTCCGGGTGAACCAGGTCGCCTATCTGCCCGCCGGGCCGAAGAACGCCACGCTGGTCACCGACGCCGGCGGCAAGCTGCCCTGGCAGCTGAAGAACGCCGCCGGGACCGTCGTCGCCCACGGCTGGACCGTCCCGCGCGGCACCGACGCCTCCTCCGCGCAGAGCGTCCACTCCATCGACTTCGGCGCCTACCGCAAGCAGGGCAAGGACTTCACGCTGGTCGCCGACGGGGAGGCGAGCCGCCCGTTCGACATCGGGACGGCCGCCTACGAGCGACTGCGCCTGGACGCCCTGAAGTACTACTACACCCAGCGCAGCGGCATCGCGATCCGCGACGACCTGCGCCCCGGCTACGCCCGTCCCGCCGGGCACGTGGACGTCGCACCCAACCGGGGCGACGGCGCGGTGCCCTGCCGGCCGGGCGTGTGCGACTACGAGCTCGATGTGACCGGCGGCTGGTACGACGCCGGCGACCACGGCAAGTACGTCGTCAACGGCGGCATCTCCGTGTGGGAACTGCTGAGCACCTACGAGCGCGAACTGCTCGCCCGCACGGGCGAGCCGGAGCGGCTGGGCGACGGCACGCTCGCCATCCCGGAGAGCGGCAACAAGGTCCCCGACATCCTGGACGAGGTCCGCTGGGAGCTGGAGTTCCTGCTCAAGATGCAAGTACCGGCGGGACAGCCGCTGGCCGGCATGGCGCACCACAAGATCCACGACGAGCAGTGGACCGGCCTGCCGCTGCTGCCGAGCGACGACCCGCAGAAGCGTGAACTGCACCCGCCGTCCACCGCCGCGACCCTGAACCTCGCCGCGACGGCCGCGCAGGCGGCGCGCCTGTACAAGCCGTACGACCGGCAGTTCGCGGCGAAGGCGCTGGCCGCCGCCCGCACGGCCTGGTCGGCGGCGCTCGCGCACCCGGACCGGTACGCCTCGGAGAGCGACGGCATCGGCGGCGGCACCTACGCCGACAGCAACGTCACCGACGAGTTCTACTGGGCCGCGGCCGAGCTGTATCTCAGCACGGGGGAGCGGGAGTTCGCGGACCACGTGCTGCACTCGCCCGTCCACACGGCCGACATCTTCGGCGCCCTGGGCTACGACTGGGCCAGGACGGCCGCCGCGGCCAGACTGGACCTGGCGACCGTGCCGAGCAAGCTGCCCGGCAGGGACAAGGTCCGCCAGTCCGTGGTCAGGGGCGCCGACCGCTACCTCGCCACGCTCAAGGCACAGCCGTACGGGATGCCGTACGCCCCCGACGGGGGCCTCTACGACTGGGGCTCCAACCACCAGATCCTGCACAACGCCGTCGTCATCGCCACCGCGTACGACATCACCGGCGCCTCGAAGCACCGGGACGGCGCGGTGCAGAGCATGGACTACCTCTTCGGGCGCAACGCGCTGAACATCTCGTACGTGACCGGCTACGGCGAGGTCAGCTCCCACAACCAGCACGCCCGTTGGTACGCCCACCAGCTCGACCCGAGCCAGCCGAACCCGCCGGCCGGCACGCTGGCGGGAGGGCCGAACTCGAGCATCCAGGACCCCTACGCACAGAGCAGACTCCAGGGCTGTGTGGGCCAGTTCTGCTACATCGACGACATCCAGTCCTGGTCGACGAACGAGCACACGATCAACTGGAACTCCGCCCTGACCCGCATGGCCTCCTTCGTCGCCGACCAGGGGTGAGGAAGGGGCCGTGACGGACGGGAGGCCCGCCGCCGGCCGGTGCGGCGGCGGGCCTCCCTGTGCCGGGCGCCCCGGTCACGGAGTGACGTGCTTGACCGGCAGGTCCTTGCTCGCGCCCGCCAGGCGGTGGTCCCCCGGGGCCGGGAAGACCACGAACTCGTCGTCGTAGTCCCGGATCCTGGCGCGTTGCAGGGGCCGCATCGCCGGTACGGCCCCGGTACCCGCCGTTCGAACGCCCTTTACCGTGGGTCGCCCCGCGGTTCGTGCTCCACGAGTTCGCCGGGCCGCCGGTGCGCGGTGAGCGTGTGGAGCTTCGCCTGGCTGAGCGGCTCGTGCACCTCGACGTACTCGCCGTGCGGGAGGCGCTTGATGACACCGGTCTCCCGGCCGTGCAACACCCTTTCCCAGTCCTGGAGTTGCAGGCCCAGGCAGATCCGGCGGGTGATGACGAACACGGCCACCGGGACGACGAAGACGGCGATGCGGATGGCCCAGGTCACCGTGTTGATCGACAGATGGAGCCGGGTCGCCACGATGTCGTTGCCGCCGCCCGCCAGCAGCACCAGATAGAGACTGACCCACGCCGCGCCGAACCCGGTGCGGACCGGGCGGTTGCGGGGGCGGTCCAGGAGGTGGTGCTCGCCCTTGTCACCCGTCACCCGGGCTTCCACGAACGGATAGACGCCGATGAGGACCAGCAGGAGCGGGAAGACCACGATCGGGATCAGCACCCCCAGGACGAGTGTGTGACCCCACAGGGTGATCTCCCAGCCCGGCATGATCCGGACCAGACCCTCGGCGAAGCCCAGGTACCAGTCCGGCTGGGCGCCGGTGGAGACCTGGTCGGCACGGTAGGGGCCGTAGGACCAGACCGGGTTGATGGACGCCACGGCCGCCATCAGGGCGAGGGCGCCGAAGACGAGGAAGAAGAAGCCGCCCGCCTTCGCCAGGTACACCGGCATGAACGGCGAGCCCACGACGTTGCGTTCGGTGCGCCCGGGGCCCGCGAACTGCGTGTGCTTGTGGTACACGACCAGCAGCAGGTGCGCGACGACCAGCGCCGCCATGATGCCGGGGATCACCAGGATGTGCAGCGAGTAGAAGCGGGCCACGATGTCATGCCCCGGGTACTCGCCGCCGAACAGGAACATCGACAGATACGTCCCGACCACCGGGACGGACAGCAGCGCCCCGTTCACGAACCGCATACCCGTCCCCGACAGCAGGTCGTCCGGCAGCGAGTAGCCGAACAGGCCCTCGAACAGGGCGAGCAGCAGCAGGCTCCAGCCGAACAGCCAGTTGACCTCCCGCGGCTTGCGGAACGAGCCCGTGAAGAAGTGCCGCATCATGTGCGTGAGCATCCCGGCGACGAAGACCAGCGCCGCCCAGTGGTGCACCTGCCGCATCAGCAGCCCGCCGCGCACGTCGAAGCTGATGTCCAGTGTGGAGGCGTACGCCTCGGACATCCGGACGCCGTTCAGCGGCACGTAACTGCCGTGGTACGTGACCTCGTTCATCGACGGATGGAAGAACAGGGTCAGATACACGCCGGTCAGGATCAGCACGACGAAGCTGTACAGGCATATCTCGCCGAGCATGAAGGACCAGTGGTCCGGGAAGACCTTGCGCAGATACTTCCGGCCGAGCGTGCGGATGCCGAGCCGGCCGTCGAACCAGTCCGCGACCCGCTCGCCCCGCCCGGGCAGCTCTCTTGTACTCATGCCTCCCCCCGCTTCACATGTGTGAGCTTCTCGGGGTTGCTCACCACGTAGACGCCCGACACCCGCTCGCCGTCCGGCGTGAGGTCCAGGACCAGGACGGCGTACGGCTCCTCGCCCTGGAACAGCACGGCCGCGTCGTCGCCGTTGACCCTCCGGTGGCGCAGGTCCAGGTGGGCACTTCCCGCGCCGCCCCGGCGCGCGAACGAGTCCAGGAGCCGGACCACCTTGTCCCGGCCGTGCACGGGACGCAGTCCCGCCCGCTTCCGCTTGCCGCCGCCGTCCGTCCAGACCGTCACGTCCGGCGCGAGGATCTCCATCAGCTCGGCGATGTCCCCGCCCACCGCGGCGCGCACGAACCGCTCGGTGGCCTCCCGCCGCACCCGCGGATGTGCCTCGTACAACGGCCGCCGGGCGTGCACATGCTCACGTGCGCGATGCGCCAGCTGCCGTACGGCCGCCGGGCTGCGCTCGATGATCTCCGCGATCTCCGTGTGCGGGTAGCCGAACACCTCGTGCAGCACGAACACCGCGCGCTCCAGCGGGGTCAGCGACTCCAGGACCACCAGCATCGCGAGCGACACCGACTCGGCGCGCAGCGCAGGGTCCTCGGCGTCGGCCTCCTCGCCCTGCGCGACCAGCGGCTCCGGCAGCCACGGGCCGACGTACGTCTCGCGCCGGCGGCTGATCGCGGCCCGCCGCGTCAGGGCGTGGTTGACGGCGATCCGCACCAGATACGCCCGCGGGTTCTCGACCCCGTCGAGCGGTGCGCCGCCGCCCCGCGCCGTCCACGACAGCCAGGTCTCCTGAAGGACGTCCTCGGTGTCGGCGACACTGCCGAGCATGTTGTAGACGACGCCGAACATCAGCTCACGATGCCGGACGAAGACGGCGGTCGCGTCGTCGGTGACGGTTGCGGGGTTGTCGGACATGCGTGGGGCCTCCCGGTGCGCGCTCACTACTGCGAGTGGTGGCGGGGGCCGGAATGTGACACCACACGGCCGAATGTGACCCACGTCTCGGGGGATCGGCCCGCAGGTCTGCGCCCGGCCGGCCTGATCGGCCGCCCCGGTACCGGCATACATCACACTTGACCTGCTGGTATTTACGCGTAAGTACCCGAGCGGTACCGTGAGGAGCATGCCAGCTCTCAACGTGGAGTTCAGCGACCGCGAGCTAGAGGACCTGCGGCAGATCGCCAAGGAACGCGGTACGTCGATGAAGGCGCTCGTGCGGGAGGCCGCCGCGGCGGACATAGCCCGGCACCGGGCGCTGCAGGAGGGCGCCGAGGCGTTCCGCCGGTTCTTCTCGTCGCACGCCGACGAGTTCGCGGCAGCCTTCCCCGACGACGAGCCGCCCGCCAAGGGCGAGGGACGAGCCGCCTGACCGATGGCACCCGTCATCCACATCGACGTGCCCTGGCTGCTCCAGCGGCACGAAGAGGTCCTGCCCGACCAGCCCACGATCAACGACTTCTCGGCGTTGGTCGCCGCCGTCGCCCGCCATCGTGTCGATCCGCCCCGACTGGGCGTCGACTCCGACCCGGCCTGGCGGGCCGCGGCGCTCCTGCACACCCTCGCCCTGCTCAAACCGCTGCCCTCGGCCAACGCCCGCTTCGCCTGCTCGGCCGCGGTGGCCTACATGTTCGTCAGCGGTGTCGGCATCGACCCGCCCTACGGCGCCCTCGTCGACCTCGCCCGTGACCTGATCTCCGGCAAGGTCGACGTGTACGGCGCGGCCGACCGGCTGCGCTCCTGGCAGATCTAGAACCAGGGGTTCGCCCGCCGGTACCACGGCTTCCGCCGGTACCACGGCTTCCGCCGGTACCACGGCTTCCGCCGGTACCACGGCTTCCGCCGGTACCACGGCTTCCGCCGGTACCACGGCTTCCGCCGGGACCGGTTCGGGCGGCCCGGCGATCCCCGTTCCTTCCGCTCCGGGGCCGCCGTCCGAGGGCGGAAGGAACGGGGTCGGTGGCCCATGGCGCGCGGGGAGAGCCTCCTGAGTCTGCGCCGGGCCTTCCGAGAGGGCCGATCCCAGTGGACTACGCCGGCACGTGCGCCGGGGAGCGTGCGTGGTGCTCCGGTGTGGGCGTCGGTTTCACACGGGGTGCATGGAATGCCTAAAGGTGGCACCGGTGCGGCGAGTTGCCGCCGTATCTGACCTTCTTTCAATGGGGCTGATGTTGCCCAAGTGCCTTGTTGGTCATCAGTGCGCTGTGCCAGGGTGAAGTACCCGTGGGGGGTGGAAAAGGCCGTAGCTCATTCGTTCCGCGGGAGAACCGGTGCGGATGGGTGTCGGTGAATTCGTGCTCCCCGCGCACGCGTCGAAGAGGTACACACCAAGTCACCGCTCCTTTTCGGCGATCAGAACTTCTGTGTCTTGCGCGTGGGAAGGAATCCGTTCAGTGCCCACCCCCCACCCCCCTCGCCCTCCTTACCCCCCGCCAGGCGGGGTTCCCGAGGAATCCGACGAAGGCCTCGCCGCCAGACTCCGGGGCCGGCCGGACGGCGAGGCCGGCCCGTCCGTCGCGCTGCTCATGGCACGCCACTGGCAGCCGGTCCGCGCATACGCGGTGATCTGTCTCGCCTCCCCGGCCGATGCCGTGGATCTGGTCACCGCGGCCGCATTCCATCAGGTTCTCGACCGTCTGGCGCTCGGCGAACCGGCCGTCGCGCTGCGGCCCAGGCTCCTCGTCGCCGTCCGGGAGACCGTCCGGCACTGGTCGTCCGACGAGCGAATAGCGGGCGTTCTGCCGGAGTTGGGGAAACCCGCGGGCGGGCGCGGTATGCGGGCCGCGAAGTCCATGACGCCCGAAAATCGGAAGCTTGCCGATCGGTCATTCCAGGCGCTTCCGGGACTTGCCCGATGTCTCCTCTGGCACATCGAGGTCGAAGCCGAGCCGCTAAGCGTCCCCGCCGGGCTGCTGGGCATGGACACCGTTACCGCCGCGGCGGCGCTCGAACAGGCGCGTGATAAATTCCGTGAAGGTTGTGTACATGCCCATCGGGAACTCGCGCCCACGAAGGATTGCCGGTTCTACAACCGTCTCCTCGACGTCCCGATTCGCCGCGGCGGAGCCCTGCTGCCGGATGTCCAGCAGCATCTGGCCCAGTGCCGTTACTGCCGCAACGCCGCCGAACAACTGAGTCATTTCGAGGGCGCGTTGGGCGGGCTCATCGCCGAGTCGGTACTCGGCTGGGGCGCTCGCCGCTATCTGGACACCCGGCCTGGCCGCGACAAGGACGCCGCCGCCCGGGCCCGGGGCTCGGCCCGGCACGGCGCCGGCCGTCGTCGGCTGCTGTCGCGGATCCCCGCGCAGATGCGCCGGCCGCCCGGCGGACCGCGCTCCTCACGGACGCTGCTGACCGGGGTGGGCCTGGCCTCGGCGGGCCTGATCGCGATCGTGCTCGCCGCCGGCCTTCTCTCGGACGACGACGGCGTCGACCCGGCCGCCTCGGCCACCGGAGGCGGCAGGGCGACCGGGCTTCCCCCGGCCGTGTCCACCTCGCCCCCCGGCACCGCCCAACTCCCCAACGCGCCCCGGCAGACCAGGCTGCGCAACGCCGAGGCCGCCTTGTGCCTCGACATCCGGGGCGCGGCCGAGGCCGGGGCCGGGACGGAACTGGCCAAGTGCTCGGACGACGACACCCAGCAGTGGTCGTACGAGAAGGACGGCCTGCTGCGCAGCGTGGCGGAGCCCGATCTGTGCCTGGACTCGCACGCGGACGCCGGTGTGGTCATCCTCGGCAAGTGCGTCGACAAGGACTCGGAACGCGCCGACGACGTGCGCTACGACCTCACCGTCCAGGGCGAGTTGCTGCCCCGCTGGGACGAACAGCTCGCCCTGACGGCCACGACGGCCGACGCGGGCGCCGACATCGTGGTCAAGGTCCGCGACGGCTCCGAGGGCCAGCGCTGGCTGACGGGTCAAGCGACGTCGGCGAGCCCGGGGTCGCTGTCCGGCGCGGAGGTGGAGACGCCGGGGGCGCGGGCGGTGCGGCTGGGGGAGGAGGACGCGTAGTCCAGCCCGACGGGCGGGCACGGCAGGGTGTCGCTTCGGCAGTGCCGTCCAGGGGCGCGGGGAACTGCGCGACCAGCCACGACGGCGCCGCGGCCGAGCGACGACGCGATGTGGCACCTCTGGCGGAGCGCTCAGTTCACGACGTCCCGAGGTGTCCCGCCCGCCAGGAAGTCCGTCACGTTCTGCACGGCGGCCAGGGCGATGCGGACCAACGTCTCACGGGTGACGCCGCCGGCGTGCGGGGACAGCACCACGTTCGGGGCGCGGAGCAGCCGCAGGGCCGGGGTGGGCGGTTCGGGGTCGAAGACGTCGATGCCCGCCCCGGCCAGGGCGCCCTTCTCCAGCGCGTCGGCGAGGGCGTCCTGGTCGATCAGGGCGCCGCGCGCGGTGTTGATCACGAACGCCGTCGGCTTCAGCAGCGCCAGCCGCTCGGCGTCGAGCAGATGCCGGGTCTCCTCGGTGAGCGGGGTGTGCAGGGAGACGTAGTCGGCGGTGCTCAGGAGTTCGTCGAGCGGGACGTGGCGGGCCGGGCCGGATTCGGCCTCCGTCTCCGGCGGCAGCCGGCGGCGTCCCGCGTAGACGACGTTCATGTCGAACGCGACCGCCCGCCGGGCGACTTCCCGCCCGATCTGGCCCAGCCCGACGATGCCGAGCGTCTTGCCGCACAGCTCCGTCAGCGAGTTCTGCAGGCGGGGGAGTGCCCAGTCGGCCTCGACCAGCGCGGTGTGCGCGGGGATCAGCTGCTTGGCGAGCGCGAGCATCAGGGCGAAGGTCTGCTCGGCGACGTTCTGCGCCTCGGCGCCGCTGGAGCCGATGTTGCACACCCGTACCGAACGCTCGCGTGCCGCGTCCACGTCGACGTAGTCGAAGCCGTGGCTCGCGCACTGCACGAGCCGCAACTCCGGTGCGGCGGCGAGGTGTCCGGCGGTCACCGGTGAGAGCGCGGTGATGACGACGTGCGCCGAGCGCAGGGCGGCCGGGTCCTCGTCGGCCGCCTCCACGACGGTGACGTTCGTGTCCGCTGGGAACAGCGTGGCGAGGCCGGCGCCGATGCCGCGGCCTCCCACGTGGGGCGAGATGACGGCCAGGACGTTCTGCTGGGCGGTCATGCGGTTTCCTCGATGAGGTCGGCGGGGCCGGGTGTGGCGGGGCCGGCGTGCCCGGACAGGGCGAGGGTGAGGTCGAGTTCGGCGAGCAGACAGCGGATGACGTGCTCGACGCCCGCCTGCCCGTCGAGGCCGAGTCCGTAGGCGTACGGCCGTCCGACGAGGACCGCCTTCGCGCCGAGGGCGAGCGCCTTGAAGATGTCGTCGCCGGTGCGGATGCCGCTGTCGAACAGCACCGTCAGCCGGTCGCCGACCGCCTCCACCACGCGGGGCAGGGCGGCGGCCGCCCCGATGGAGCCGGCGACCTGGCGGCCGCCGTGGTTGGAGACGACGACCCCGTCCATCCCGGCGTCGGCGGCGGCGCGGGCGTCGTCCGGGTGCAGGATGCCCTTCAGGACGATCGGGCCGTCCCAGTGCTCGCGCAGGAACGCCAGGTCCGGCCAGGTCTTCGCGGGGTCGGAGAACATGCCGACGAAGTGCATGACGGCCGCGTTCGGATCCTCGTGCACCGGCTTGGCGAGCCCCGCCCGGAAGGCCGGGTCGGAGAAGTAGTTGGCGGTGCCCACGCCGTGCAGGAACGGCAGATACGCCTGGTCGAGATCGCGGGGCCGCCAGGCCAGCATGGGGGTGTCCAGCGTGACGACGAGCGTGCTGAACCCGGCCGCCTTCGCCCGGCTCAGGAAACTCCGGGCCACCTCCGGGTCCTTCGGCCAGTACAGCTGGAACCAGCGCTCGGCGTCGCCCATGGCCTCCGCGACCTGCTCCATGGGGGTGCTGGACGCGGAGGACAGGGTGAACGGCACCCCTTGCGCGGCGGCGGCCCGGGCGGCCGCGCACTCCGCGTCCGGATGCATGATCGACAGCACGCCGATCGGTGCCAGGGCCAGCGGGGCGGGCAGGGCGCGGCCCAGCACCTCGACGGAGAGGTCGCGTTCGTGCACGTCCAGCAGCATGCGGGGCACGATCCGGTGCCGCCGCAGCGCCGCCCGGTTGGCGCGGGCGGTGCTGCCGTCCCCCGCGCTGCCCGCGACATAGCCGACGGGGCCAGGACCGAGCCGCTGCTCGGTGAGTTCCTCCAGCCGCGTCAGATCGGTGGGCAGCCGGGGTACGGCTCCCGACATCCCGTTCAGATAGATCTCGTACTGGAAGTCCGCCCAGTGCTTGCCCATGCGTACGCCCCGCCTCTCGTCACTGAGAACGCGCTGTACGCAGACCATACCGACCGGTAGGCGTGCGAGTGGATCAGGGGGCGGTCACCGACTCGTGCAGGATGCGGGCCAGGTCGTACGGCCGGGAGAACATCGGCCAGTGGCCGGTGTCCATGGAGACCAGGTTCCAGTGGTCGCTCTTGAGGAGGTCCGCCGCGGCGCCCCACGGCTCCTCGCCGTCGAGCAGGCACTTGACGTAGGTGCCGGGGACCTCGCTCAAGGGGCGGGGCATGACCGCCGGTCCGGTGAGCGTGGCGCCCGGGTGCGGGGTCGAGCCGCCGACGATGCGGGCGGTCTGCTCGTCCGTCAGGCCCTGGCCCGCGAACTCGTCGGCCGTGAGCGGCGGCCAGAAGCCGTCGTTCTTCACGATCGCCGCCCGAACCTCGTCGCTGGGCCAGCCCGACAGGAACGACTCCCCGTCCACGGGGACGTTCGCGTCCACCAGCACCACACGGCTCAGCCGGTCACCGATCCGCACGGCCGCCTGCCCGACCGGCACTCCCGAGTAGCTGTGCCCGACGAGGACGACGTCGCGCAGACCGAGGTGCTCGACCTCGGCGACGATGTCCTCGACATGGGTCTGCTGCCCGGGCGCCGGCTCGCCCTGTCTCTCGGCGAGGCCGGCGAGCGTCAGCGGGTGGACGCCATGGCCGCCCGTGCGCAGTTCGGCGGCCACCTCTTCCCACGCCCACGCCCCGAGCCACGCCCCCGCCACCAGTACGAAATTGGTCATGCCCGCAACGTAGCCGACGGCACTGACACCGCCCCCGGCCTGCCGATCGGCGGCACCGGCACCTCGGCGGTCCGCGCCAGCCGCGGGCCGTCGGGCCCGTAGACCGCCCGGGGTTCGGGAAACAGCCGCAGCAGGGCCAGGAACAGCACGCCGGCCACCGCCGGCGAACGGCAGGCTGATGTCCACCCCGCCCGCCGGATCGCCGAGCGGGCCGACGAACTGCCCGGGGATGTCGGTGAACAGCACGCCGGTCACCGCGGCCACCCACCAGGCCGTCATGCCCCGCCAGTTCCAGCCGTGCGCGAACCAGTAGCGGCCGCCGCGCTGACGCCGGTTGAAGACCTGGAGCGCCTCGGGGTCGTACCGGCCGCGCCGGGTCCAGGAGCCGAGCATCATCACGACCATCCACGGCGTGGTGCAGGTGATGATCATGGTGGCGAACGTCGGGATCGACTGCACCAGGTCGAGCGCGAACCGTCCGACGAAGATGAAGGCGATCGACAGCGCGCCGACCAGCAGCGTGGCCTGCATGTGTGTGAGGCGCGGGAAGACCGAGGAGAAGTCGAGGCCGGTCCCGTCCGTCTTCGTCGCCGGGACTGGACGTTTCCTCCATCACTCGGTGTCCGTGGGTGTGTCCTCCGGTTCGGTGTCCGGCCCCTGCGCCCGCACCCGCTGGACGTTCTCCAGGGACTCGCGCAGTTCGCTCAGCCAGTCGTCGGTGTGCCGCTGGACCAGCCGTACGCACCAGGCGAGGGCCTCGCTGCGGCTGCGGGCGACCCCGCCGGCGATCAGCGTGTCCAGGACCTGCCGCTCCGGCTGCCGCAGCCGGGTCATCACGGGCGCGGCGAC
Source organism: Streptomyces sp. bgisy027 (assembly GCF_057710365.1). Lineage (NCBI taxonomy): Bacteria > Bacillati > Actinomycetota > Actinomycetes > Kitasatosporales > Streptomycetaceae > Streptomyces > Streptomyces sp. bgisy027. Next base: position 38,521 of record NZ_JBYIVZ010000051.1, on the reverse strand, counting down.
ATGGGTGAACAGGGCGCGCTCCGGGCCGCACTCCACGCCCCAGGAGACCTTCCTGCGGAACTTGTGCTCGGCCTCGCGGGCCACCTCGATCCGGGACTCCCGGGTGCGCTCCCGGAACTCCTGGATCCGGCCCTCCACGGCCGCCGCCCGCTCGGTGGCCGAGACGCCCTCGGTCAGCTGGGGTGCGGGAATGCGGCCGATCACCGTGATCTCCTCGCGGTCGACCGTCACCTCGGTCAGTTCCTCGAAGAGGTCGTCGGGCAGACGGCCGGCGAACCAGCCGCGCAGCTTCTCCTTCTGTTCGTTGGTAATCATGTAATCAGCATTACTCCGCCATCGGACCCACACAAGGGCATGGCGGGCGTGTCCGCCGAGGGCTCAACCGGAATGTTTCAGGCCTATTAATCAGCGTGCGAGATCCGGCCACTCGGCCACTTGGAACGATCAAGAAGCGCCAAGTTTCGGCGTTGGAACGTTCGAACTCCGTTACTTCACGCCACTGATTCAATACGCAAGGTTACCGAAACCGGTGGTGTCGATGTGAGTTTCGGAGCCGGACTCGGCAGACTCCCGCTCGTCGTCCGGCACCGATCGCGCCGGATCCGACACACCCTCGACTCAAGCGGAAGGATGCACACAATGCGGAACACCGCGCGCTGGGCAGCGACCCTCGCTCTCACGGCCACCGCCGTCTGCGGACCCCTCACCGGATCCGCCCTGGCCGCCCCCGACGCCGCCCCCGCCTCTCTCTACGCCCCCTCGGCCCTGGTGCTCACCATGGGCTACGGCGACAGCGCCGCCCTGTCCTCCCCGGCACGTGCGGTCACCCTGAGCTGCGCCCCGACGGCCACGGGCACGCACCCCGCGGCCGGCTCGGCCTGTGCCGAACTGCGCGGAGTGAACGGGGACTTCGAGGCGTTGAGAGCCAGGGAGGGTGCACTGTGCACCAAGCAGTACGACCCCGTGGTGGTCACGGTCGTCGGGGTCTGGCAGGGCCAGCGCGTCTCCTATGAGCGCACCTTCGCGAACGAGTGCGTGAAGAGCTCCTACGGGGCGAGCCTCTTCGCGTTCTAGGGACCGGGATCGCACGGTCCCCGTGCAGTTCGGCGCAGGCTCGCGGATGGGGAGTGCGAGCTGCGCCGAGGGGCCCCTGCGATCTCGCATCGGGGGTCGGCCGGGCGGAGTGGGGCCGCCCGGTCGGCACCTCGTGACACCGCATGGTCACACGCCCTCCCCGGGGATGCCGGGGAGGAGGGGGAAGCGGCCCAGCAAACCCGCGCCGAGCAACAGCCGCCGTATCCGCGGCGCCTCCGAGACGACGCGCAGACGACCGCCGTGGTCCCTGGCCCGCCGCTCCGCCCGGCACAGCGCACGCAGCCCCGAGCAGTCGAAGAAGGCCACTCGCCGCAGATCGACCAGTACGTCCGCCTCCGGTTCGCCGGCCGCGGCGTTCAGGTGTTCGGCGAGCAGTGCCTCCGAGGCCAGGTCGATCTCGCCCGTCACCTCGACGACCGTGAACGGACCGCATCTGCGGGTGCGGGCATACGGATTCGCCGGGGGCGGCGTGGAACCGGTGGGGTCCATGGCCGGATCCTCGGTCGGATAGCGGGCGCGGTCGTCGGCGTCCGGCGTCATGTCCGCTCCACCTCGGCAGGGGCGCATTTGATCCGGGTTGTTACCCGTGGGCGGGGTTGAGCATCCCTGCGGCGCCGTGCGCAAGATCTAGTTCACTCGACCAGGTGAACTTCATTCGCGAAGCATTGACTTCTTGGGGGAGTCCATCGGGGCGCGCGTCCATCCCGTCTGCGCATTCCTTGACGGGAATATAACCGGCGAGGCATATTGGACTCATGTCCGATGACGCCTCCCTCTGGAGCGCCCTCGCCGATCCCCATCGGCGGGCCATCGTCGCGCTGCTCCTGGAGCGGCCGCGGTCCGTCGGGGAGATCGTGGAGGAACGCGGTCTCAGCCAGCCGAGCACCTCCAAGCATCTGAAGGTGCTGCGGGAGGCCGGCCTGGTGCGGGTGCGACAGGACGCGCAACGCCGTGTCTACGCCCTCGACCCCGCGCCGATCGCGGCGCTCGACGCCTGGCTCGCCCCGTACCGGAAGCTGTGGAACAGCAGCCTGGACGCCCTGGGCCGCCGTCTCGACGAGACGGCGCGAACAGCGCCGGAGGACACCTCGTACGACCCCGAGGGACCCACCACGAAGGACTGATCCACATGACCGCCGACCTCACCGGCACTTATCTCACCCTCGACGACGGCCGCCCCGCCGTCCGCTTCAGCCGCACCTACGACCATCCCGTCGAGCGCGTCTGGCGGTTCGTGACCGACGTCGACGAACTGGCCCACTGGTTCCCGTCCCGCGCCGAGATCGAGCTGCGTCCCGGCGGCACGATCAAATTCGGCGGCGACCCGAACATGGAGGACTCCACGGGTCGCGTCATCGCGGTCGAGGAGCCGCGCCACCTGTCCTTCGAGTGGGGCGGCGACGAACTGCACTTCGACCTGGAGGCGCTGGACGAGGGCCGCACCCGCTTCACCCTCACCAACGTCCTCGACGCCGAGAACACCGCCGCCCGCAACGGCGCCGGCTGGGAGGTCTGTCTCGCCGCACTCGACGCGCACGCCCGCGGGGAGCGCGTCGAGGAGCCGCACGCCGGGGCCGAGGCCCCCTGGAAGGGGGTCTACGACAGCTATGTGGCCGCCGGATTCCCCTCCGGCGCCACCGTCCCCGGCGTCGATGCGTGACGGCTCAGGCCATCTGACGCCGCACCAGCTCGTGCAGCCGCCCGCCCGTGTCCGCGAGGAGCTGAGCGGGCGGCCCCTGCTGGGCCACCTTGCCGTCCTCCATCACGATGACGCGGTCGGCGTCCAGCACCGTCGACAGGCGGTGGGCGATGACGATGCGGGTGGCGTTGAGGGCCCGCGTGGACTCGATGACCGTGCGCTGCGTCTCGTTGTCGAGGGCGCTGGTCGCCTCGTCGAAGAAGAGGATGCGCGGCCGGCGGATCAGTGCCTGGGCGATCATCAGACGCTGGCGCTGCCCACCGGAGATCGCGCCGCTGCCCGACACAATGGTGTGCAGCCCCATCGGCATCCGCTTGATGTCCTCGGCCAGCCCCGCCATCTCGGCCGCCGCCATCGCCTCCTCCGGCGTGTACGGCTCGGTGCCGCAGATGACGTCAAGGATCGACCCGGTGAACGGCTGGGCGTGCTGGAGCACGACCCCGCACTGGCGGCGCACGGCCGACTGGTCGAGCGCCGCCAGGTCCTGCCCGTCGTACAGCACACTGCCCGAAACCGGCTTGTCGAAGCCGATCAGCAGCCTCAGCAGCGTCGACTTGCCGCAGCCGCTGGGCCCGACGATCGCCACGAACTCACCCGGCCGGATGTCGAAGGAGACGTCGTCCAGGACGAGGGGACCGTCGTCGGAGTACCGGAAGGACAGGCGGCGCGCCTCGATCGAGCCCGTCAGCGGGCCGGGCCGGGTGCTCGCCGTGCGCACCTCCGGCGTGGCCTCAAGCACCGGCTTGATCTCCTCGAACAGCGGCAGCGCGGCCACCGCCGAGACGAACGAGCCCGTCAGCTGGGTGACGGAGGTCAGCAGCATCGTCACCGAGGTGTTGAAGGTGAGGAAGGCCGCCGCCGGCATCGTCCCGCGGGCCGGTCCCGCCAGCAGCATGAACATCAGCAGGGTGCACAGCGGCAGATACACCGCGCCCATCACCGTGGTGAGGTTCTTGATCCGCCCCGCCTTCTGCTGGAGCTCACGGCTGTGCGCGAACTGCGACGCCCACGCCGCATACGCGTAGTTCTCCGCTGCCGCGACCCGCAGTTTCGGGAGTCCGCGCAGCGTCTGGAACGCCTGGTTGTTGAGCTTGTTGTTGAGCACCACCAGCCGCCGCTGCCAGCGCACCTGCCACAGGCCCAGCCCCAGGAACACGGCGGCGATGACGACGAGCATGCCGATCGCCGCCAGCGCCATCGGCACGCTGTACCAGAACAGCAGCGCCAGGTTCATCGCGCCCACCGTCACCGACGAGGCCACGACCGGCCCGACTCCCGCCATCAGCCGGCGGATCGCGCTGATGCCCATGGCCTGGCTGGCCAGCTCACCGGTCGAGCGCTCGGTGAAGAACTTCGTGGGCAGCCGCAGCAGCCGGTCCCACAGGGCCGGTTGCAGCGTCGCCTCGATACGGCCCTCCAGCCGCAGGATCGTCAGGTTCTGCAGCAGCATGAACGCCGCCGCCACGACACTGCTGATCATCACGGCCAGACAGAACTGCACGATCAGCCCGGTCTGCGCCTTCGGCACGAACTCGCCGAGCACCTTCCCGGTCGCGATCGGCACCAGCGCACCGATCCCGACGGTCACCAGTCCACTGGCGATCAGATGGGTGAGGTCGCCGCCCGTGCCCTGCATGCTGAACCGCAGCAGCCTCAGCGGACTCAACGCGCGGTCCGGCAGCGGACGGTAGAACATCACCGCACGCGGCTCGAACTCCTCCGCGTTCGCCTTCTCGATCGGCGTCTCCCGGCCCGTCGCCGGATGCACGGCGACATAGCCGCCGCGCCGCCACAGCAGCGCGACCGGCGCACCGGACAGCGCCCGGTGGCCGACGAGCGGTCCGACGTTGTCCCGCCACCACCGTCCGTCCAGGCGTACGGCCCTGGTGCGCACCCGCGAGGCGATGGCCACACGCTCCACCGGGTCGAGCCTCTCGCTCTCGGTGCCGCTCTGCGCGGGCTCGGACAGGGTGATCCCGGCCGCCTCGGCGACCAGCTTGCAGGCGGCGTGACTGGCGTCCGCGTCGGCCGCCGTCGTCCGCTTGTCGCCGCGCTTGCCGATGGACGCCAGCAGCGTCCGGTCGGCCTGCGCGCGCACCGCCTCACCGGCCTTGATGCCCTCGGCGGTGCGTGTCTCGTGGGTGCGTTCCAACTGCTCGATCCAGCGGTCCAGTGTGGTCAGCAGGCGGTACTGCTGGTCGACCATGGACTGCCAGACCGTCGGGTCCACCAGCAGATCGGCGGCCGCCTCCGCGCCGTACAGCGAGCCGTACTGCACGCTGCCGGGCGGCACCTGCATCCAGAAGACGTCGTCGTCCGTGACCTCCGCCGCCCGCTCGGTGGCCATCGGCGCCTGGAAGAGGATGGTGAGGCTGCGGCCGACGCCCAGCGCGAGGGCGTACTCCAGAGGGCTCGTCTGCGGCGGGACGTACTGCGGGTTGCCGTACTCGTCGTAGGACCAGGTCTGGGTGTGCGCGGGCTGGTACAGCTCACGCAGTCCGATGCGGTGCACCACGCAGTCCCTGAGCGGGCGGGCGACCAGCGTGTGCTGCGGTCCGGGGACCGGGCCGAGCAGCAGCGAGCCCGCCTCCAGCCGGCCCAGGTGATGCCAGTGGCCCTGCTGCCCGGCGTCCACCGCGAACAGGTCCACGGCACCGGACGCGACCAGCCACAGCACCTGCGGGCCTTCGAGGTCGATCCGGTTGAGACCGGCGCAGTCGATGCGTGTACCCATCTGACCGAGCGCGTCGAGGACGAGGTCACCCTCGTGGACGGAGGTCATCTCACCGCTCCCTGACCAGAGCCGCGTATGCGCCACCGCGCGCCACCAGCTCCTCGTGCCGCCCGCGTTCGACGATCGTGCCGTGGTCCAGTACGACGATCTCGTCGCTGTCGCGCACGGTGCTGAGCCGGTGCGCGATCACCACACAGGCACAGCCGCGCTTGCGCAGGTTGTCCATCACGACCAGTTCGGTCTCCGCGTCCAGCGCGCTCGTCACCTCGTCGAGGACCAGGATGCTGGGGCGGCGCACCAGCGCCCGCGCGATCTCCAGCCGCTGGCGCTGCCCGCCGGAGAAGTTGCGGCCGTCCTGCTCGACGCTGCTGTGGATGCCGCCGGGGCGACGCGTCACCACGTCGTACAGCGCCGCGTCGCGCAGCGCGTCCACCACCGCGTCGTCGGGGATCGAGGGGTCCCACAGCGCCACGTTGTCGCGGACCGTGCCCTCGAAGAGGAACACCTCCTGGTCCACGAAGGAGACCGAGGCGGCCAGCGCGCCGCGCGGGATGTCGTCGATGCGCTGGTCGTCGATGCGGATGACGCCCTCCCAGGGGGCGTACAGGCCCGAGATCAGCCGCGACACCGTCGACTTGCCGCTGCCCGAGCCGCCGACCAGGGCCACCTGCCGGCCCGGTCCGACCGTCAGGTCGAAGCCGGTGAGCAGGGGCTTGTCGAGGGGGCTGTAGCCGAAGGTGATGTTCTGCAGCTCGACGTGGCCGTGCAGCCGGCGGGTGGAGTCGCCGGTGCCGGGACGGCCGTAGAGCGGGTCCGCCTCGAAGTTCTCGACGTCCTTCAGGCGTGCCACGTCGGCGGCGAAGTCCTGGATGCGGCCCGCGACGCCGTTGAGCCGGGTGATCGGGGCGGTGAAGCGGGTGACCAGGGCCTGGAAGGCGACCAGCAGACCGACGGATATGCCGCCCTCGATCGCGCGCATGCCGCCTATCCAGAGGATGAGCGCGCTGTTCAGAGTGGCGAGCGTCGGGGCGACGACGCCGAGCCAGGCGCTGGGCACGCCGAGCCGCTGCTGTTCCTCCAGCGTGGTGGCGTGCTGTCCGGCCCACTTGCGGAAGTAGCCGTCCTCGCCGCCGGTCGCCTTCATCGTCTCGATCAGCTGAAGGCCGGTGTAGGCGGTGTTGGTGAGCCGGGCGTTGTCCGCGCGCAGCTTCGCGGTGCGGGTGGCGCGCAGCCGGATGACGACACGCATGGCGACGACGTTCAGCAGCGCCACGCCTATGCCGACGAACGTGAGCTGCGGGTCGTAGGTGTAGAGGAGGATCGCGTAGAGGACGACGACCACCGCGTCCACGCCCGCCGCCGCGAGGTCGCGGGCCAGGGTCTCGGCGACGGCGTCGTTCGACTGGAGGCGCTGCACCAGGTCGGCAGGGCTGCGCTGGGAGAAGAACGTCACCGGCAGCCGCAGCAGATGGCGCAGGAACCTGGCACTGGACAGGGTGGAGGAGATGATGCGGCCGCGCAGCAGATTCGCCTGTTGCAGCCAGGTCAGCACCACCGAGAGCGCGACGCAGGTCCCCATCGACGCGAACAGCACGCCCAGCAGGGACGTCTGGCCGCCGATGAGGAACATGTCGATGTAGGTGCGGCTCAGCGCGGGCACCGCCGCGCCGACCACCACCAGGAGCAGGCTCGCGAGTACGGCGGCGGGCATCGTGCCGGCGGTGCCGCGCAGCCGGGCCGGCATCGCGCCGAGCACTCCGGGCTTGCGGCCGCCCTTGGTGAAGTCCGCGCCGGGCTCCATCACCAGAACGACGCCGGTGAAGCTGCCGTCGAAGTCCTCCATGGGCACGAAACGGCGGCCCTTGGCGGGGTCGTTGATGTAGACACCCCGGCGGCCGAAGCGGCGGCCCATGCCGTCGTAGACGACGTAGTGGTTGAACTCCCAGAACAGGACGGCCGGCGTCTTCACCTCGGCGAGGGCGGCCGTGTCCATCTGCATGCCCTTGGCCGTGAGGCCGTAACTCCGGGCAGCCTTCAGCAGATTGCTGGCGCGCGAGCCGTCGCGGGAGACACCGCAGGCGATGCGCAGTTCCTCCAGCGGGACATGGCGGCCGTAGTGCCCGAGCACCATCGCCAGGGAGGCGGCGCCGCACTCCACGGCCTCCATCTGCAGGACGGTGGGGGTGCGGACGGTCTTCGCCCTCCCCTTCGGGACGGGGCGCTTCGGCGGGGCGGCGCGGCGCCTGCTCCGTGTCTGAAGTGCGGGGCTCACGGCAGCAGCCAATCGACGGGACGCTCGTCGGCCAGCCGGATCGAGGCCTCGGCCATGGTCATGGAGGTGAGGGGGAACGGCGGTCCGTCCGCGGACGACCACTCGTAGCCGCTTTCGGTGCTCGACCTGCGGTCCAGCTTCACGAGCACGGCGACCGGCCGGCCGTCCTTGGTGAACTGCTCGCCCAGTTGGCTGTCCCCGAGGAACGCGGCGATCTGTTGCGCCGACTGAGCGGAGCGGTCCACCGACTTCACATGGCCGCGCAGCACGCCGTACTCCTGCGTGGGCACGGAGGAGACGGTGAGGTCGACGGCCGCCTTGGCGGGGATGGACGCCGCGTTCTCGGCGGGGACGTACACCGTCGCGTACAGCGGGTCCCCGGTGTGGGCGACCTTCTCGACGGCGGCCACGTTCGCGCCGGTGGAGATGATCTGCCCGATGGTCGCGGCGAGCCCGGTGACCCGGCCCGCGGCGACCGTGCGCACGACCGTCTCGCCCTCGGCGGTACGGACCTTCAGCACGGGCGCGTCGGCCTTCAGCCGCTGGCCCTGCTCGGCGAGGACCGCGGTGACCTGGCCGGCGACCGGGCTCTGCAGGATGTAGCTGCCCTGGCCGTGGGTGAGGACGGCGGGCGCGCCGACGGTGGAGGAGACCGAGCCGGTCACCGCCCACACGGACGCGGCGGCCATGACGACCACCGTCACGGAGAGCACCAGCCAGCCCTGCGGGCGGGCGAAGCGCACCGGGAGGTCGAGCTCCTCCGGTGACTGGAGCTTGGCGAGGGCCTGTTGGCGGAACTGCACGGAACTTTCCCTCACCTGAGGATGAGTGGAGACCGGCGCACGGGGCCGGTCGTGCTGCGGAGCGGTGCCTGGCTTTCCCACGACACCCGAAGAGCCCCGGAGCCGGGGAACGGCTCCGGGACTCAGCGGTTACGAAAAGGTGCGATCAGAGACCGGCGACCAGGCCCGAGACCGGGGCGGTGTTCAGGCCGGTGACACCCTCCACGGTGCCGACGACCGTGTCGACCAGGCCGGAAACCGGGGCGATGCCGTTGACAGCGTCGAGAGCACCGTTCACGGCGTTGACCTGCAGGCCGCCGGAGACGTTGTCGAGCTCGGCGTCGGAGATCTCGACGGTCGCAACCTGGGGGGTGGAGTTCATGATGGAACTTCCCTTCCTAATGGGTATTTCACAAGGGGGAGCGGCCCCCTCTGGGGGACAGATGACGGCCGCAACCGCGGGCGTCCGGCGCCCGTTTCCGGGAACCGTTCGTGGCCCCCGCGGTGCGATGGATCAAAGCACGCTGCGGGTGCGGCCTTCCAATCAAACGTAGGCCCCACCAGGGAACTTGAGCCTCAGGAGCCTCGTTCCGTGCAGACGCGGGCACGTCTTGTCGGCGACTTCTTCACATGCGTCACAGCATCGGCTCGGACGAGCTGTTGCGTCCGCCCGGGGTCCCTGTCGTCGTCGCGGTGGCGAATCCGACACTCCGGCCCCAAGAGGGTGACCGGCGGTAGCCCCCTTGTGCAGAACCTCGGCACCCGGTGACTTGGTTGAGCATTGAATGTGCAGATTCCCTGAAGCCGAGATTCCGCTCGGGGTTCTCCACCGACCGTTACTGATCGGTGGCGGATCGTGTCAGCCCAGAAGGGCGTACACGGTGCTCGCGCGGGCCGCGATCTCCCCCGAACTCTCGTCCGTCATCGCGATATCGGCGAATGCCATACGGCGGCCCAGTTTCGTCACGACCGCCTCGATCAGGACATCCGAGCCGGTCACCGCGCGCTGGAACGACGTCGACTGCTGCACCGTCGTCATCGGTCCGTACGCCCCGCGCGCCGCCGATACGGCGATCACGGTCGCGGTGTCGGCGGCGGCCATCAACGCCTGCCCCGACAGCGCTCCGCCCTCCCGGGCCAACGCGTCCGACCAGGGCATTCGCAGGATCACGCGGTCGTGTGCCACCGCCTCGACGGTCAGCCCGAGTCGGCACACCCAGGGGGCGAAGTTGGCGGAGAGGATCTTGTCGGCTTCGGCGCTGGTCATCGTCATATGGGGGATTGTTCCCGGCGCCGGCCCGCCGGACGAGGTTCCTGGCCGATTCGGTGTGCCGAGTCGGTTGCGCGTCAACGGAATTGAACGCCCCACCCGGCCCGTGCGTACCAACTGCCAACCAGGCGCCCCGAACAGCTGCCGCAGAGACGGCGGCACAGACCCCGTCCCCCAGGAGGTCGAGAAGTTTGAGTCACAAGCGAATCCCGAAGCGCAAGGCCGCGATAGCCGCGGGCAGCGTGGTGGCGCTCGGAGCGGCCGCGATCCTGCTGCCGAACGCCAACGCCTCGCAGGACGGTGCGTCGGACGACGCCGCCGCTCCCAAGACCCTGAAGTCCGCGGACGCCTCGGATCTCGCCTCGCAGCTCGCGGGCCTGCTCGGCGACGCCTTCGCCGGTTCCTACTACGACGCCGAGAGCCAGCAGCTCGTCGTCAACGTGATTTCCGGCGACAACAACAACGTGATCGTCCAGGCGAAGAAGGCCGGCGCGAAGGTCCGCGAGGTCGAGAACAGCCTGTCCGAGCTGGCGTCCGGCGCGCAGACCCTGAAGTCCGAGGCGACCATCCCCGGCACGGCCTGGGCGGTGGACCCCAGAACGAACAAGATCCTCGTCACCGCCGACAGCACGGTCACCGGCGACAAGTGGGACACGCTGGAGTCGACCGTCGACAGCCTCGGCTCGGGCATGGCGACCATCAAGAAGTCGGCCGGCACCTTCAAGACGTTCCTCTCCGGCGGCGACGCCATCTTCGCCGGCGGCGCACGTTGCTCCGCGGGCTTCAACGTCACCGCGGGCGACGGCACCCCCGCCTTCCTGACCGCCGGTCACTGCGGAGTCGCGGCCGAGCAGTGGTCGGACGCCGAGGGCGGCCAGCCGATCGCCACCGTCGACCAGGCCACCTTCCCCGGTGACGGCGACTTCGCCCTCGTCAAGTACGACGACCCGGCGACGCAGGCCCCGAGCGAGGTCAACCTCGGCGACCAGACCCTGGCGATCAGCCAGGCCGCGGACGCGGAGGTCGGTCTCCAGGTCTTCCGGATGGGCAGCACCACCGGGCTGAGCGACGGTCAGGTCCTCGGTCTCGACGCCACCGTGAACTACCCGGAGGGCACGGTCACCGGGCTCATCCAGACCGACGTCTGCGCCGAGCCCGGCGACAGCGGCGGCTCCCTGTTCACCCAGGACGGGCTGGCCATCGGCCTGACCTCCGGCGGCAGCGGTGACTGCACGGTGGGCGGCGAGACCTTCTTCCAGCCGGTGACCACCGCCTTGGCGGCGGTCGGCGCGACCCTCGGCGACGCCGCGGGCGGCGCGGGCGCCGGTGACGAGGCCGGTGCGGGCGACGAAGCGGGCGCCGGTGACGACGCGGGTGCCGGCGCCGGTGAGGAAGCCGGTGCGGGCGAAGAGGCCGGCGCCGGTGAGGAAGCCGGAGCCGGTGAAGAGGTCGGCAACGGCAACGCCGACGGCACGGGCAACGGCCTCGGCGAGATCGTCGGCAACGGCGTCGGCAACAACTGACGCCCTGACACCGGTACACGGATCCAGGTGATCCGGAGACATTCCGAGTGACGCGGACGCACGCGGTCCGGCCCTCCGGCGGGAGGGCCGGACCGCTCTGCTCTCCGCAGGCGCCGCTCAGCCCCGCGCGCGCAACAGCAGCAGCGCGACATCGTCGACCCGGTCGCGCACCGACGAGCTGTGCCGCACCAGCAGATCGGCGAGCTCGTCCAGCGGACGGTCCCCGGCCTCCGTGAGCACCCGGCCGAGGTCGGCGAGCGACTCCTCGATGTCGACACCCGGGGACTCGATCAGCCCGTCCGTGTACAGCACGAGCACACACCCCGGAGTCAGGTCCACCTCCGCCGTCGGATAGGCGGGCGAACCGTCGATGCCCAGCAGCGGACCGCCCGCGAGGTCGAGCACCCGCACCCGCCCGTCCGGCCGCCTGAGCAACGGCGGCGGATGCCCGGCACGGGCCATCACCGCCCGCCCCCGCTCGGGATCGAGACTCAGATACAGGCAGCTGGCGAACAGATCGGAACCGAGGTCGATCAGCAGCCGGTTGGTGCTGCGCATGACCTCCTCGGGAGAGTGCCCCTCCGTCGTGTACGCCCGTACCGCCGTGCGGATCTGGCCCATCAGCCCGGCCGCGGTGACGTTGTGGCCCTGCACGTCCCCGATCACCGCCGCCGTCAGACCCGGCTCCATCGGCACCAGGTCGTAGAAGTCGCCGCCGATCTCCATGCCCTGGGTCGCGGGCAGATAGCGCGCGGCCGCCTCGATGCCGGGCAGCTCCGGCAGCGAGTGGGGGAGCAGAGCGGCCTGGAGTCCGTGCGCCAGCTGGTGCTTGGCGTCGTAGAGCTGGGCCCGCTCCAGCGCCTGCGCGATGAGCCCGCCCAGACTGGTCAGCACCGCGCGTTCGTCCGCCGGGAAGGTGTGCGGTTCGGCGTAGGCGAGCACACAGGTGCCGACCGGCCGGCCCGAGGCGATGAGCGGCAGATACGCCCACGCGGCGAACCCGTCGGGAGCCGCGTACCGCGACGGATACAGCCGCTCCAGCTCCTGCCGGGAGTCGAAGAAGGCGGGCACACCGGTGCTCAGGACCTGCGCGCCCGGGGTTCGCTCGGCGAGCGGCAGCCCGTCGAACCGCTCCACGGCACGCGGGTCGGGACAGCCGCGATGACCGAGGACGTGCAGCCGCCCGGACCGCGAGCCGAGCACGATCAGCCCCTGGCTGCCGACGGCCGGGGCGATCTCGTCCGAGACGAGCTGCACCACGTCCTGCACGCTGGCCGCCTCGGTCAGCGCGCCCGCCAGGCTCAGCACCTGGGAGATGGTCACCAGCCGGGACGGCGTGTCACCGGGCTGGGGTCCGCGGCGGGCCATCTCGGCCACCGCCCGCGCCCTGCTGATCCGCACGCTCAGACCCGTCGTGCTCGGATACATCCGGAAGGACAGCCAGTCGCCGGGCGGGCGCAGCGCCACGAACGACGTGGTCTGCTGGCTGAACAGCGCGGCCCGGTAGCGGTCCTCGTAGACGGGGTCGTTCAGCCAGGGCACCGCCGCCCACAGCTGGTTGCCGAGCAGCCGGTTGGAGGGGACGCCGATCAGCTCGGCCGCCGCCGGGTTGGCGTAGCTGACCCGCCCGTTCAGGTCGAGCGAGCACAGCCCGTACGGCAGCCGCGACACCATTCGCGCCGCCTCCACCGAGCCGAACATGCCGGCCGAGCCGGCGAACGCCGGACCGGCGAGCAGATCGGGCTCGGGCAAGGGCGGGCGGCTCGCCTCGAAGGCCCGCTCCAGCCGCACCGCGAGCCGCCGGCAGGCGGCGATCAGATGCTCCCGGTCCCGCACCGACAGCTCCGGCGGGTGCGAACCCGGCCAGGTCACGAAGATCGCGCCGTACGCGGTGGTCTCGGTGGCCACGGGCAGCGCGGCCAGCGCGAACGGATACGGCAGCACGACCGCGATCCGCGGAAAGCGGACCGCCATGTCCTCCTCGCCGCCGACCCAGACGAGCTGCCGCTCGCGCACCGCCTCGGCGACCGGGATCGGCGCGCTCAGGCCGACCCGCTCCCAGGGCGCCGCGAACGCCCTGGGCAGCCCCGCCATCACCGCCATCTCCAGCACCGGCTCGTCGGCCGCCAGCAGGTACACGCCACCGGCGTGCGCGTGCACCTCGTCCATCATCGAGGCGAGCGCCAGCGACAGCAGCGGCCGGCCGACCCGCGTCCTCGCGGCCGCCGGCGCCTGGGCGGACGTCTGCCCGTCGGACACCCCGACCACCTCCTCCGCGGAGCCGCGCGACGAGTCCCAGGGCTCAAATCTGCCTCCAGAAGTCGCGCCGCGCACGGCGAGCGGCGCCACACAGGCCGAAGCGGGCCCGTCCTTACCCCATGGCCGGGTTCCCATGCCCCCACAGCCGATGCGCGAAGCGGCGTGCGGGCGCCACCCGTGCGCCCCCGCGCAACCTGATGGCCGGATCTTCGCGCCTGTTGAAGGTCACGAACGCCAAGAATGGGGCACGCGCTCAACACCATGAAAGCGATGGAAACGGCGAACGGCGAGCTGGAGGGGCAGCAGTGATCCGTGTCCTTGTGGTGCACGACGCGTGTCTCGTGCGATCGGTACTGGCGGAGTGGTTACGCAGAGAACCTGACCTGGGGGTCTACGACACTCCCTGGCGCAGCGCACCAGCGCGGGTGCGATCGGTCCGCCCGGACGTGTGCGCGGCGGACCTGGAGTACTCGGAGGCGTACGGCCTCCCGCCGCTCGGCGAGCTGCGGGTCCGGGAGGCCGGCCGCACGCCGCCGCACCTTCTCGTACTGGCGAGTGCCAAGCGGCCGGGGCTGCTCCGGCGGGCCCTGGAGGCGGGGACGCTCGGCTATGTCGACAAGGAGGGCTCACCGGACAATCTCGTACGCGCGATACGCCGCGTGGCCCAGGGGGAACGTTTCATCGACGACTCGTTGGGCTTCGGGTTCCTCAAGGCCGCCGAGATGCCGCTGACCCGCCGCGAGCTCAGCGTGTTGTCCCTCGCCGCGGAAGGGGCGTCCGTCGCCGAGATCGCGGGGAGCCTGCACCTGTCCCACGGGACCGTGCGCAACTACATGGCGGCCATCACCCGCAAGACCGGGGCCCGCAACCGCATCGACGCCATCCGGATCTCGCAGGGCGAGGGATGGGTCTGAACGTCAGTGCGGCACGGGGGTCCAGGCGCCCACGAGTTCGCGGTAGCGCGCCGAGCACCGGACGAGCTCGTCGTGCGTTCCGTATGCCGTGTCGCGGCCGTCCATCATCAGGACCCGGTCGGCGCGCCGGGCCGAGGTGATGCGGTGGGCGACGACGACCAGGGTGCCGCCGGGGCGGGCCGCGAAGGCGCGTTCCGCGCGTTCCTCCGCCCGCGGATCCAGGTGGCAGGTCGCCTCGTCGAGCAGCGCGAGCGGCGCGTGCGACAGATGGGCCCGGGTCAGCGCGATCAGCTGCCGCTCGCCCGCGGACAGCGCCGCGGGATCCACCCGGCCCTCCGGCCCGCCCAGCGCTTCGAGCAGCGGCCAGAGCCCGACCGCCGCGGCGGCCGCGAAGAGCTCCGCCTCGGGGACGGGGTCCGGCCGCAGATGGGCGAGGTTCTCGGCGAGGGTGCCGGTGAACACGTACGCCTCCTGCGGGATGAGCACCCGCCGCGCGAGGGCGCCCGCCCCGCGCGCGGCCTCCCCGCCCACCCGCACCGAGCCGCACCGAGGCTCCAGCAGCCCGGCCACCAGAGCCGTCAGCGTCGACTTCCCGGTCCCGCTCGGCCCGACCACGGCCAGGTGGGACCCGGCGGGGAGCGTCAGGTCGAGGTCTTCGACGACGGGGACCGAGGCGGGGCCGTAGGCGAAGGTGACGGAGGTGAGGGCCAGGGCGGGAGCCCGACGTGCGGTTGAAGCCGGGGACTCGGCCGCCCCGGTCCCGTCGCCCGGGCCGAGCCCCGCGCCGCGTCCTCCGTCCGGCGCCAGTCGCCGCAGTACCACCGCCAGGCGTGAGCCGCTGGTGCCCAGGCCGTGGAGGAGGTTGTGCAGGGCCGGGAGGAGGGACTGGGTGACGTAGGAGAGGGCGCCGACCAGGGCGCCGGTGGTGACGCCGTGCCGGAGGAGCCAGGGGGCCGTGGCGAGCAGCAGCAGGATCGGGAGCTGTCCACCGAGCGCGAGGGCGGCCACGCGTACGACACCGAAGCGGGCCAGGGAACGGGCGGCCCGCTCCTCGGCGTCCACCAGAGACCCCACGCCGGCGGCCGTCCGCTCCTGCGCACCGGTCGCCGTGATGTCCCGCAGCCCCGGGCAGACGGCGCCGAGCCGGTCGGCCAGGGCCTCGTCGGCCGCGAGGAACGCCTCCTGCCGGCGGGCCAGCGGCCGCAGCGTCGCCGCGAACAGACCGATGCCCGCGGCCAGCGGAGGCAGGACGACGAGCAGCAGCAGCGGGGCGAGCGAGAACAGGCCCGCGAGCGCGCCGACGGCGGTGAACACGAACGACCGCGACACCATCACCAGCCCAGCGAAGGTGTCCCGTGCGATCTCGACCTGCTGGGTGAGCCCGGACAGCGCCCCGCGGTCCGCCTCGCGCACCCCGCGTTCCACGACCCGCCGCACGAGCCGGTCCCTGAGCGGTTCGACCAGCGCCGCGACGGCCGCGTACACCCGAGCCGTGCCGTACGCGCCCACCACGACCCCGAGCCCGGCGACCCCGAGCCACGCGAGCCCGGTCGCCGTCCGGCCCGCCAGGAACCCGTCGTCCAGCGCACGGGCCGGTGCGTACCCGATGAGGAAGCTGTGCCCCGCCTCCAGCACCGACCACAGGCCGAGCCGTACGACGACCCGCCACCGGTCGCGCAGGAACCGCAGTCCTCGTGCGGGGAGCCGGTCAGCCGTGGGCTCGTGCGTCTGGTCGGTGGTGTCGGGTGGGTCGGTCGCTTTCGTGGGTGAGCTTCGGATCGTCGGGGCTCGCGTGGCTCGTCGCCACCGGTCCCGCAGTCCCAGTGAGCGGAGGGGGCCCGTCATGGGCGCGTCTTCCCGGTCGGTGCGGCAGGGTGAGCCGGCGCTCCCGTGAACGTCTCCCGGTACGCCGGGATCCGCCACAGTTCCTCGTGCCGCCCCACCGCCCGCACCCGCCCGCCGTCCAGCCACGCCACCGAGTCGGCCCGTGCCGCCGTGGCCGCCCGGTGGGCGATCAGGACGCGGGTCGTGGACGAGCCGTCGTCGGCCAGGGCCTCGGTGATGCGGGCCTCCGTCACCGTGTCCAGGCTGGACAGCGCGTCGTCGAGGATCAGCAGGCGGCCGCCGTGCGCGAACGCCCGCGCGAGACCGAGGCGTTGGGACTCGCCGCCCGAGCGCGGGGCGTCGGTCAAGGCGGTGGCGTATCCCTGTGGCAGGCGACCGACGAAGTCGTCGGCGCGGGCGGTGCGGGCGGCCTGCCGGACACGAGCGGGGGAGGGGGCGGTCAGGGAGAGGCCGATCGCGTCCTCGACGGTGTCGCCCAGCAGGACGGGGCGGTCGAAGGCGTAGGCGACGGCGCGGCGCAGGTCGTCGTGGGTCAGCTCGCTCAGGGGCACCCCGTCGAGCAGGACCTCGCCCGCGTCCGGGTCGGCGAGCCGTCCCGCGAGGGCCGCGAGCACCGACTTGCCCGTGCCGGAGCGGCCCACCACGGCGAGGGTGGTCCCGCCGGGCACGACGAGGTCGACGCCTTCAAGGACGGCGCGTCCGCCGCGCCGGGCGGTCACCCCGCGCAGCTCCAGCCGCCCGGGCCCGGGAGGCAGCCGGCGCGTGCCGTGGGCGGGGGCGGGCTCGACGACGACCTCGCCGAGGCGTCCGGCCGCCGCCCTGGCCCGGGCCACGCCCGCGAGCTGCGCGACCAGCATGCCGACGCCGGTCGCCAGGACCGCGTAACGGGAGGCGGCGAGCACCTCCCCGACAGACAGCCGGTGGCGGGCGAGCAGCACGCCGGCGACGGCGATGACGCCGAGTTGCAGCAGCGGGGCCACGGTGACGGCCTGGGCCGCGGCCCGGCCCTGCACCTGCCACATGCGGTGCCCGGCACGGGAGAGTTCGGGGAGCGGCCGCAGGATCCGTGCCGTCTCCCGGTCCGCCGTGCCCGCCGCGGCGACGGTGCGGTGACCGTCGACGGCCTCGGCGAGCGCGCCCGCGATCCGGCCCTGCTCCCGTTGGTAGTCGCTCACGCATCGGGAGGTGTCACGGGCGAAGGCCCGCAGCAGCAGGGCCAGTACCGGGGCCCCGGCGAGGAACGCGGCGGCGAGCCAGGGATTGATCAGGGCGAGGGCGACGACGCCCCCGGCCGGCCCGGCGAGCGCGGCGGCCAGTACGGCACGGGCGGCCGGTGCGGTGCCGGCCTGCGCGGCGTTGCCGACGAGCCGCGCCACGAGGTCGCCGGACCCGAAGCGGCCGGTGGCCCGTGGGCCCATGGCCAGGACGTGCCCGGTCAACCGGTGCCGCAGCCAGGCCGTGGCGCGGGCGTCGACGGTGCCGACGAGAACGCTCTGGCACGCGTCGAGCAGGGCGAGCGAGAGCACGAGCGCGGCGCAGCACAGTACCCAGGCCGTCGCCGGGGCTCCCGCCAGCAGGAGGTCCAGGGTGCGGCCGAGCGCCGCGGGCAGCAGCAGCCCGGCGCCGGTCGCGACGGTGCTCACCAGGCACAGCGCGACGGTACGGGTCCCGCTGTGCCGGGTGGCCGAGCGCGTCAGCGTCCGGGACGGGACATCGGCGGGGTTCGTCATTCCGGGCTCGCTCCTCGGTCCGGAAAAGGGGCCCGGACGGCCCCTCCGCACAGGAGGGGAACCGCCCGGAGCCGTCACTGCACGAGGTGTCAGAGACAGAGACTGATGCTGGCCTGGCTGGCGCAGAGCAGCAGGCTGAGCGTGCTGCCGCCGCCGGTGTGCTGTTCGGTCTCCATCGTCTGCAGGTCGAGAAGTGCCATCTCGTGTCCTCTCCTTCTCATGGGGACGGGGTTGAGTCACGACTCCGTCAGTGCGCGGAGCCGCGTTCTGTGGGCCGCGCGGGCGGCGGGAGGAAGGGCAGGTGGGCCGGTGCCGCACCCGCCTCGTCGGTGCCCAGGGCCGCACGGAGAGCCAGCAGACAGCCGGCCGTTCCGGTGCCGAGGTCCATGGAGAGCCGCATCATCTGATGCCCGGGGAAGGCCAGTTGGCCCTGGTAGGACATCGCGTACCAGCCGAGCCCGGAGATCTGGTCGGCGAGCCGTCGCGCGTCCGCGCCCGGCGTGGTCGTACGGCTGAGGTGCAGGATCATCCCCGCACGTCCCTGGAACAGGCCGGGCTGTGCGTAGAAGCGGGAGGTGGCGGCGGTCAGGATCCCGGCGCGGGCCCGCTCGAACACGCCGGTGTCGTCGGCGGCGTGGGCGAGGTGGTCGTCGAGGACCATTCCCAGGCCCACGCTGCCGTCTCCCAGGTACGGCATGGTCCGCCGGCCCTCGTCGACCTCCAGCGAGCCGCTCTTCTGCTCGACGCAGCACGCGAGATCCCGGCGCAGTGCCTCGCCGGCCGCGTCCAGCAGCCGGCCCTCGCCGGTGCGCTCGTACCGTCGCAGCAGGAACAGCGCGGGCCCGCTCGCACCCCGCAGCAGTCCGGCGCGCGGGCGTTGCCCCTCCGGGGCCGGTTCGCAGAGGCGCCTTACGAGGATGTCCGCGGTCTCCGCGGCCCGCTCGCGCAGCTCAGGCTCGCCGGTGGTGTGCGCCAGGTCGTCGAGGACCAGGCCCAGCCCGGCCAGTCCGCCGCGCAGGTCGGAGGAGAGTCGCTGCCACCGTTCGCGCAGGATCGTGTCGATCAGGTCGAGGGCCCGCTGCCGGTGACCGAGCAGGCCGAGGACATGGGCCACGCCCGCGAGACCGTCGTACAGGCCCAGCGGGGTGCCGGCCGCGGGCCGGTCCGTGCGGTCCAGCAGCCAGCGCTCGCCCTCGTCGTAGCGTTCGGCGCCGCTCGCGGCCAGGGCGTACAGCACGCCGGCCGCGCCATGGGCCAGGCCCAGCCCGCCGCCGTCGGAGAACTGGGCGATGTCGCCGGGGAAGAGCCGGTCCTCGCGCTCCGGGGTCGCGGAGGCCAGCAGCGCCTTCACCATCGAGTCGCGGCTGTAGGGCCAGTCGCCGGGCTCCACGAACGACGCGTGTGCCGAGCGGGAGGTGGACCGGGCCGCCCGCTCCGCGCCGGGCACGTCCCGGGTGATCTCGGCGACCGCCTCGTCGAGGAACTGCCGTGGCACGTCCGGGAACCGGCCCGCGATCACCTGCGCCAGATGTGCCGCCTTGCCGCGGTCCACGACGAACAGCGTGGTGACGGGCAGGAACATCGCCAGCCGCAGACAGGCCAGGGCGTAGCGGTCGACGTCCGCGCCCCTGCGGTCCGGCGGGGCCATGAAGCCGGGGTGGGCGACGACCTGCCGGCCGTTCTCCCCGACCGGCACCGCCGCCTCGAAGTCGAGCAGGGACACCGACTCCTCGTCGGGGGCGACCATGATGTTGAAGACATGCAGGTCGTTGAAGACGATCCCGCGCGCGTGCACCGCCGCCACGGCACGCTCGACCGCCCCGTGGACGCGCAGCGCCCAGGCCGTGTAGTCGGCCACCGCGCGCGGGTCGGGGTCCGGACCGATCAGCGGGTGGCGTTCGGCGAAGAACGAGTTCAGGGTGCGCCCCGGCACGAAGTCCATGACCAGGAAGCGGTGTTCGCCGAGCAGGAACCAGTCCCGTACCTCGGGCACCACCCCGGTGCCCGCCAGCTGCTCCAGCGCGTACTTCTCCCGCTCCAGCCGGGTCACGGCGTCCGCCCCGTCCGCGGCGAGCCCCGCGTGCGGCCGGCCCTCCTTCAGCACCACCCTGCGCCCGTCCCGCGTGTCGGTGCCCGCGTACACCCCGCCGCCGTTGGAGAAGTGCAGCGCCTTCTCGATGCGGTACGGCAGCTCGCCGACCGTCGTGGTGTTGCGGGCCGCCAGATGCGGGGCGAGGAACGACGGCAGTGTCACCCACTCGGGCACCTGGAACGACGGCTCCCGCCGGTCCGGCACCAGCCGCCCCTCGCCGTCCCGCACCGCCGGTACCAGCGAACCGCGCTCGTCGACGACGAACAGCCGCGCGAAGGCGCCGTACCGCACGTACAGCGGACCCTCGCCCCAGCGCAGGTCGGTCAGGACGTACGGTCCCTCGAAACCCTCCAGCAGCCGGCCCAGCTCACCCAGCACCGTGTGGAGCTGCTCGTCGTCGGCCGGGTAGAGGGTGGCGAACTTGCCGCTGGAGTCCCGGCCCGCGTACTTGGCGTTGCGCAGATGCACCAGGTGAGGGCCCGGCACGAACTTGAAGGCGATGCCCCGCGGCACGCAGTAGTCCCAGACGATTCCCGCGATCCGCTCGGCGTTCGCGAGGGTCGCCGAGACATGGATCTTCCAGCCCTGGGCGCGGTCCGGCAGGGGAGTCCCGTCCGGGCCGAGCGGCGCCAGGGTCAGCCAGTCGCCGATCCGCGCGGACTTCCAGCCCGCGGGTGCCGCAAGCCGTGCCGCCCCGTACAGCGGCGCGGCCCCCTGGCCCTGTGCGGACAGCCGGTCCGGCGTCTCGTAGAAGTGCCGGTCCGCCAGCGCGTACACCTCGTAGCGCTTGTCCATACGCCCCCCTCCGCAGGCCCGGCACCGAGCCTTCCAGCGGGCCGGCGGCCACGGACAGTCACGGCTGTCACGACATCACCGTGCGGAACGCATGCGTGAAGTCATGTTCGGCTCCTTTCGAGCGCCGCACGCATCCTGGCTGCACGGAACGCACACAGGGGCTGCGCAGGTGGCTCATAAGCGCTGTAATGGCGGACGTGGTCACTGAGGGCACCGCGGGGCGCAGGACGAGAAGTCTGCGCGCCGAGGAGGCCCTGAAGGCGCTTTCCGTCGAGCCGGACTCCCCCGAGCGGCTCCGGCGGGTGCTGGAGCAGGCGCTCGTCTTCGCCGGAGCGACCCTGGCCGCGGTGTACACACCGAGTGAGGACGGCGAGCTGCTCTGCCTCGTCGAGAGCGCCGGTGTACCCCGCACCGTGTACGGCCTTCGCGACGGCTACACCCCGACCGGCCGCTCCCCGCTCGCCGAGGCCCGGCGCACCGACCGTGCCGTGTGGCTCGGCCCGGAGCAGCTCGCCGAACGCGCGGAATCCCGGCGGGCGCCGTCACGGGACTTCTCCCTGGCCGTCCTGCCCGCCGAGGGCGACGGCGGCTGCCTGCTCGCCGTGAGCGAGCGGCCCGGCGGCTTCGACGCCGAGGACCGCGTGTGCCTGGAGCTGGTCGCCGAGGCCGTCGCCTACCCCGCCCCGGCCGCGGCCGCCGAAGGGGGCGAGCTGCCGGTCAACGCGTTCAGTCTGGCCATGGACACCGGCCGGGTCGAGGTCGGCGACGGCCTCCTCGGGCTGTTCGGCATCGGACCGCGGCAGTTCGACGGCAGGGTCGAGACCCTGCTGGGCCTGACCGTCCCCGAGGACCTGCCGTCACTGATGTCGGTCGTCGAAGCGGACCACATGTCCATCGGCGACCGCGAGCTGGAGTTCCGGGTCCTCCAGCCCGCCGGCCCGCCCAGATGGCTCAGGCTCCGCGGCCGTCTCCTGCCCGGCGGCGAGGGCCGGCCCGCCCGCCTCGTCGGCACCGTCGCCGACGCCTCCACCCTGCGCCCCGAGGTCACCGACGTGGCCCGCGTCCAGCGCCTCGCCGCCGCCCTGGCCACCGCCGGCACCGTCCGTGACGTCAGCCACGCCGTCGTCACCGCCCTGCGCAAGCCGCTGCGCGCCGACCGCATCGCCCTCGCCGAGCTGGAGCACGACCGACTCGTCGTGACCGTCCTGGACCCGCCCGAACCCGAGTCCTGGCCGGAGTTGTGGCGGCTGGAGTGGCGTACCGAATGGCCGGACGCGCCCGTGCGCGCCATGCCCACCCTCGCCGCCGCGCTGCGTGAGGGCCGCGCCCGGATCTGGCCGGCCGGAACCCCGCTGGAACCCGCCCTCGCCGACGTCGGCCCCGGCGGGCTGGCCGTCCTGCCGCTGCCCGCCGGGGGCCGGATGGCCGGCGCCTGCCTCATCGGCTGGGACACCCCGCACGAGTTCGGCCCCGACGAACGCGCCCTGCTCACGGCCTCGGCCGGCCTCGCAGGCCAGGCACTGATGCGCGCCCACGCCTTCGACGCCGAGCACGAGCTCGTCGGCATGCTCCAGCGCCAGCTGCTGCCGCGCCGCCTGCCCCGGCTGCCCGGCGCGGAGGCCGTCGCCCGCTATCTGCCCACCACGGCCGGACTGGAAGTCGGCGGCGACTGGTACGACGTGATCCCGCTGCCCGACAACCACGTCGCCCTCGTCATCGGCGACGTCCAGGGCCACAGCGCGGCCGCCGCCACCCTCATGGGCCAGATGCGCACCGCACTGCGCGCCTACGCCGCCGAAGGACACCCGCCGGACGTCGTCGTCCACCACGCCAACCGCCTCCTGATGGACATGGAGACCGACCTCTTCGCCACCTGCTGCTACGTCGACGTCGACCTGGAGGAGGGCACCGGCTGGTGCGTGCGCGCCGGACACCTCCCGCCGGTCCTGCGCCGGCCGGACGGCGGGACGGAGATCGCCGAGGCGGAGGGCGGCCCGCCGCTCGGCGTCATGCGGCAGGCCGACTTCCCGATGAGCCCGCTGGGGCTGACCCCCGGCACCATCGTCGCCCTGACCACCGACGGCCTCGTCGAGTCCGCCGAGGACGACATCGACACCGGCATGGACCGGCTCGCCCGTGAACTCGCCCGCTCCGACCCCGCCCACCTCGGCCTGGTCGCCGACGCCCTGCTGGTCGGCGCCCGCCGCAACGACGACATCGCGCTGCTCCTGCTGCGCTACGACGGCATGGCCGTACGGCCCCTGCGCGAGAGCTGGACCGTCTGGCGCGTCCCGGAGGCCGTCGGCCACGCCCGTCGCTTCACCCGCCGTACCCTGCGGGCCTGGGGAGTGCCGCAGCGGACGATGGACACCGTGCTGCTCGTCGTGTCCGAACTCGTCACCAACGCCCTCGTGCACACGGACGGCCGCGTCCGCCTCGACCTGACGCTCGTCAACCACCGCGTGCGCGTCGCGGTCGCCGACGCCTCGCCCCGCACTCCCGTCAAGCCGACCAGCCTGAGCTGGGAGGCCACCGGCGGGCGCGGAATCCTGCTGGTCGAGGCCATGTCGGCGGCGTGGGGGACAGTGCCCGTCAGTGGCGGAAAACAGGTGTGGAGCGAGATCGCGGCAAGCGACCGAACCCCGAATTCCGGTGAATACGGGACGGCTCCGAGGTAACGCACAAGCGAACCGACCCCGTCAGAATGACCGCCCGTGCCAAACAAACCCGCCCGCGCCGACGTGCGCTGCACGGTCATCGAGGGCTACTGGAAGAACGTACTCGCCCCGGGCGGAGTCGATGCCGACGTTGCGGGGCTTGCCCGAACAGCCGGAATTCTCCTGGTGAAGGACGGTGACCCGGGGTTCCGCGGCGGCGAGGGCGTCGAGCCGGGCGGGTGTGTCGTCGATGGAGCCGTCGTCGACGAAGATCACTTCGTATTCGGCCGGCGGCAGTTACTGGCGGAGCAGGGAGTCGATGCAGTCGGGTCGCTGGGCGTTTGCGTCCGATTTCGGCGCTCGTGGCCAGATGCCAACTCTGTCACGGCCCGTTCCGCCCCGCACGCCAGATCGCTGTCCTGACCCGTCTCGCCCCGCGAGTAGCCTGGCGCAGTGCGTCTGCTGCTGATGTCCGACACCCATCTCCCCAAGCGCGCCAAGGCCCTGCCCGAGCCGCTGCTCGCCGAACTGCCGGGCGCCGACGTGGTGTTCCACGCCGGGGACTGGGTGGATGCGGCCACGCTCGATCTGCTGGAGAGCCGCAGCGCCCGGCTCGTCGGGGTCTACGGCAACAACGACGGGCCCGACCTGCGGGCGAGGCTCCCCGAGACGGCGTACGTCGAGCTGGGCGGCCTGCGGTTCGGTGTCGTCCACGAGACGGGTTCCGCCCAGGGCAGGGAGGCACGCTGCGCGGCCCGCTTCCCCGACCTCGACGTCCTGGTCTTCGGGCACAGTCACATCCCCTGGGACACCACCACCGCCACGGGCCTGCGTCTGCTGAATCCCGGCTCCCCGACGGACCGCCGCCGGCAGCCGCACTGCACGTACATGACCGCGACCGTGGCCGAGAACGGCCTCACGGATGTGGAGCTGCACCGGCTGCCGCCGCGCTGACGGCCGGCATCAACGGAGGAGGGGCCCGCACAAGATCCGGGCCGCTCCTTGTGCGGGGAAGCGGCCCGGGCGCTGCAAGTGCGCTGTCATGGACCTCCTTCCCGCTCAGAGGCTGTGTTCGGGGGCACGAGATGCCTCCGTTGTGCCGCGACTACCCTTTCGGACCCGCCTTACACATTTCGATCCGGCCTGTTCTCCCGTCGATCGCCGCCGCGCCCACCGGGTGCGGCGCCGTCCGCCGCGCGCGGGTGGATGGCCCCCACGGTCGCCGTCAGCGGGGTACCGCTGCCGCCCCAGCGCAGCGCGACGATCTCGGCGGCGACGGACACCGCGACCTCCTCGGGCGTACGGGCCCCGAGGTCGAGCCCGACCGGTGAACGCAGCCGCGCCAACTCCCGCTCACCGAGGCCGGCTTCGGCCAGCCGCTGCATCCGGTCGTCGTGGGTACGGCGGCTGCCCATCGCCCCGATGTACGCCGCCGGGCGCCGCAGCGCCTCCTGGAGCAGGGGCACGTCGAACTTCGGGTCGTGGGTGAGCACGCAGATCACCGTGCGGTCGTCGGTGTCGGTGCCGCCGAGGTAGCGGTGCGGCCAGTCCACGACCACCTCCACGCCTTGCGGGAAGCGCTGCGGCGTGGCGAAGACGGCGCGCGCGTCGCACACCGTGACCCGGTAGCCCAGGAAGTCGCCGATCCTGGCGACCGCGGCCGCGTAGTCGATCGCGCCGAAGACCAGCATGCGGGGCGGCGGCGCGAACGAGTGAAGGAAGACGGTGACCGCGTCCTCGCGTCGCTCGCCGTGCGGGCCGTAGTGCCTCAGGCCCGTGGCTCCGAGGGCCAGCTCGCCGCGCGCGTCGGCGCTCACCGCCACGTCCAGGCCGGGCGCGCCCAGGGTGCCCGCCGCCCGGTCGGGCCACACGGCGAGCGTCGCACCGCGCGGCGCCGGCCCGTCCGTCACCGTCACCACGGTCACCGGACGGCCCGCCGCGACCGAGGCGGCGACCTCGCCGAACGCCGGGTCGCTCTCCGGCGTCACGGGGCGCACCAGCAGGGTGATCTCGCCGCCACAGGTCAGTCCGACCGCGAACGCGTCCTCGTCGCTGTACCCGAACGTTTCCAGCCGGGCCTCGCCGCTCGCCACCACCTCGCGCGCGAGCTCGAACACGGCGCCTTCCACGCACCCGCCCGACACACTGCCCACGACCTCGTCGTCCGGACCCACCGCCATCGCGGCACCCGGATCGCGCGGCGCGCTGCGGCTCGTGGCAACCACGGTGGCGAGCCCGAACGGCACCCGGGCCGCGTACCAGCCACCGATCACCGGGAGAATCTCACGCATGGTCGCGGGTACTCCTCGTGAGCTCGACGGACGGTCTCGGCGCCATGGCCTCGATGACGAGTGGTCAGCTGCCCGCGAAGTCACACGCGGGGCCCAGGCGCTCGTCCGGGCGCGGCGCGCTGCTCCCAGCAGTATCGACCTTGCGGCGGCGAAGTTCATGTGCGCCGAAGGGGGATCCGAGGGCCGGTCGTCCCGGCGGGTCGCGCGGACGCCCAGGTTCACGTGTGGCGCCAGGGGTACTCGGGCGCCATGGACATCGCATGGACGGACATCGCCGCCGAGGGCGCGCTGGGCATCGGTCTGGTCGTCGCCGGTCTGGTCGTCGTGGGTCTGCTTCTCGGCGCATTCGTGCTGGGCATCCGGGTCAGGCGCCGGGAATCCGCTCCGCCGCGGGCCGAGGAGCAGCCGCGGCTGCCCGACGGCGGGCCGGTCCGGGAGGTCCGCGAGCGCCGGGAGCCCGACGCGGTGCCCAGGAGCGATCACCGGCTGACCCCGCACGAGCTGCCCGGCCACGGCAACATGCCCTCCCGGCGCAGCTCGTTGAAGGGGCGGCGCCGCTGGAACGAGGGCAGGAGCGGTTCGTTCGGCGGCGGGGGTTCGGACTGACACCGACTGTCACCCGCGGAACCTGCCGTACGACCGGCCCCGCACCGCCTCAGGGTCCACTGACTGTCACCCGCGGAACCCGCCGTACGACCGGCCCCGCACCGCCTCAGGGTCCGGGGCCGGTCGTACCGAGGCAGGGCGCCGCTCATGCCGTCCGGAGCGCCGCTCACGTCGTCCGGAGCGCCGGTCCGATCTGGCGGCGGCGCAGTTCCTCCAGCGTGGCCTGCTGGTGGCGGGCCCGTTCGAGGAGCCCGTCGAGGAGGTCCGGGTCGAGGCGCTCCTCGTCGTCGGCGAGGTCGCGCAGCGTCTGCCAGAGGGCCGCCTTGCCCTCGACGCCCACCCGCAGCGCCTCCAGCTCCAGCAGCGGGCTCAGCGGGGAACGCCGTACGAGCCGGCCGTTGCTCTTCAGCCGTCCCGCGCGTTCGGCCACCCGCCCGGCGTAGATCTTGTAGTGCCGCACCGGGATGTCGAGCCGCTCCATGATCTCGATCAGGACGGCCCGGTCCTCGGTGATCCCGGCGGAGATCGGCTCCATCGCCGCCGCGAGGTCCGTACCCCGGTGCGACCGTGTCATGTGGCGGGCCCGCTGGGTCCCGCCGGTGGCACCCGCCAGGTGGTCGTTGAGATAGACGCCCAGCAGGGTCGCACCCGTGTGGTGGGTCTGCGCGCGGTGGTGTGCGTCGGAGCGCGTTCGGTGGTTCATGGCGTGTCCCTTCGCCGCGGGGCCGATGGGGTGGTCGCGAGCGGGCCGCGATCGGCAGCTGTGCCCGCCGGGTGCCCGCCGGGCTCGCGAGGAAACGCAGGTCACGGGGGAGGGGCACGCGGTCGTCGGGCTCGCGGTGCCGCGTTAAATCCGTTGCCGCCGCGCCGCCGGGTCTGCTGCACTGCACGGACCCGTCGTCGGAAGACCAGGAGCACACATGCGAACTGCGTGCATGTCCCCCCAGGCAGGAATCACCCCCTCGTCAAAGGACATGACGCTTCGTGCACTTGCTCAACCTCGGAATTCTCGCCCATGTCGACGCCGGTAAGACCAGCCTGACCGAGCGCCTGCTGCACTCGGCCGGCGTGATCGACGAGATCGGCAGCGTCGACGCCGGGAGCACCCGGACCGACTCCCTCGCGCTGGAGCGGCAGCGCGGCATCACCATCAAGTCCGCGGTGGTGTCGTTCGCGCTGGACGACGTGACCGTCAACCTCATCGACACCCCCGGCCACCCGGACTTCATCGCCGAGGTGGAGCGGGTGCTCGGGGTCCTCGACGGTGCCGTGCTGGTCGTGTCGGCCGTCGAGGGCGTCCAGCCGCAGACCCGCGTCCTGATGCGCACGCTGCAACGCCTGCGCATCCCCACGCTCGTGTTCGTCAACAAGATCGACCGACGCGGTGCCCGGTACGACGCCGTCCTGCGGTCCGTCTCCGAACGGCTCACCGCTGCCGTCGTCCCGATGGGCACGGCCACGGCCCTCGGCACGCGCGGCGCACGCTTCCTGCCCGGCCTCGGCACGGCCGCGCTCGACGTCCTGGCCGGCCTCGACGACGCTCTGCTGACCGCGTACGTCGAGGACGAGGTCACCGACGACCGGCTCCGTACCGCCCTCGCCGTCCGGACCCGGCAGGCACTCGTCCACCCGGTGCACTTCGGCTCCGCCGTCACAGGCGCCGGCGTGGACGCGCTGACCGACGGCATCAGGGAACTGCTGCCCGCCGCGGGCGGCGACCGGGACGGCCCGGTCTCCGGCACCGTCTTCAAGGTGGACCGCGGCCCGGCGGGGGAGAAGGTCGCGTACGCGCGGATGTTCTCGGGGACGCTGCGCACCCGGGACCGGATCCGCTTCGGCGAGCCAGGCATGTCGGCCGAGCCAGGCATGTCGGCCGAGCCGGGCGACGGCGTGGAGCCGGTGCCCAGCCGCGCCACGTCCGACCTCGGCGACACCCGCGCTGACGGCCGCATCACCGCCATCAGCGTCTTCGACCGGGGCACGGACGTCAGGGACGACCAGGTCCCGGCGGGCCGGATCGCCAAGCTGTGGGGCCTGGCCGACATCAGGATCGGCGACGCCATCGGCGAACCCCGCAAGGCGTACGGGCACTTCTTCTCCCCGCCCACCCTGGAGACGATCGTCGCGCCGGCCGACGGCGTGGACCGGCGGGCCCTGCACCGGGCGCTCACCCGACTGGCCGAGCAGGACCCGCTGATCGACCTGCGCCACGACGAGGTCCGCCAGGAGACCTTCGTGTCCCTCTACGGGGAGGTGCAGAAGGAGGTCATCCAGGCCACCCTGGCCGACGACTTCGGCCTCGACGTCACCTTCCGCGAGACGACACCGCTGTGCATCGAACGGCCTGTCGGCTCGGGCGCGGCGGTGGAGTTCAACAAGAAGGACGGCAACCCCTTCCTCGCCACGGTCGGCCTGCGCGTCGACCCGGCGCAGGCCGGGTCCGGCGTGGAGTTCCGGCTGGAAGTGGAGCTGGGCTCCATGCCGTACGCCTTCTTCAAGGCCGTCGAGGACACCGTCCGCGAGGCCCTCGGCCAGGGCCTGCACGGCTGGCAGGTCCCCGACTGCACGGTCACCATGACCCACTCCGGCTACTCGCCCCGGCAGAGCCATGCCCACCAGGGCTTCGACAAGAGCATGTCCAGCACCGGTTACGACTTCCGGGGCGTGACCCCGCTGGTCCTGATGGAGGCGCTGCGCCGGGCCGGCACCCGGGTGCACGAGCCTTTGCACCACTTCCGTCTGGAGGCCCCGAGCGACACCCTGGCCGCGCTGCTGCCGGTGCTGGCCAGGCTGCGCGCCACACCGCAGACCACCGAGACCCGGGGTGCCGACTGCCGACTGGAGGGGACGGTACCCGCGGCCCACGTGCACGAACTGGAGCAGCAGTTGCCGGGGCTGACCCGGGGGGAGGGCGAGCTGGAGAGCGCCTTCGACCACTACGCACCCGCCCCGCGCGGCACCCTCCCGGAGCGCCGCCGCACCGACCTCAACCCGCTGAACCGGAAGGAGTACCTGTTGAACCTGACGCGCAGAGTGGGCAACTGAGCTGACAGGGCACCAACTTACTCGTGAGTCAGAAGTATTGACGGTGTCCTGATATCACCGGACTGTAGTGGACATGCCGAACATTCGGACGCGTCTGCTGGTTGTCCTGGTCGTCCTCTTCGGATCCCTGTCGGTGGCGGGCCCCACCCCCGCCACCGCCGTCCCCCTCCCCGACTCCCTCTGGTTCGACGAAACGCCCCTCACCGTGCGCGGCGGCCGCTTCGTCGACGGCAACGGCCGCGAGGTCGTGCTGCGCGGCTACAACGTCTCCGGCGAGACGAAACTGAAGGAGAACAACGGTCTGCCCTTCGCGTCGACCGCCGACGCGAAGAAGTCCGCGACCGCGCTGCGCGCCCTCGGCGGCGGCAACTCGGTGCGCTTCCTGCTCTCCTGGGCCTATGCGGAGCCCGTGCGCGGCCAGGTCGACACCGCCTACCTCGCGAAGGCCACCGACCAGATGCGTGCCTTCCTGGACGCCGGGATCCGCGTGTACCCCGACTTCCACCAGGACCTCTACTCCCGCTGGCTGTTCGACACGGACAGCTGGTACACGGGCGACGGCGCCCCCAGATGGGCCGTCGACCTCGGTGACTACCCCGACGAGTACTGCGGGATCTGCCCGTTCTGGGGCCAGAACATCACCTCGAACGAAGCCGTGAAGCAGTCGACGTACGACTTCTGGCACAACGAGTACGGCCTCCAGGACGCCTTCCTCGACACCGCTCAGAAGACGATGGCGCACATCAGGCAGAACCTCACCGCCGACCGGTTCGCGGGCGTCGTCGGGTTCGACCCGTGGAACGAGCCGCACGCCGGGGGCTACGACTCCGGTCAGACCAGCCGTACCTGGGAGCGCGACGTGCTCTGGCCGTTCTACGAGAAGTTCCGTGCCCGTATGGACGCGGCCGGCTGGCAGGACAAGCCGCTCTTCGCCGAGCCGAACCTCTTCTGGAACGCCAACCTCGACTTCCAGAAGCAGGAGGGCGGACTGCTCGACGCGGGCACTCTCGGCCCGCGCTATGTCTTCAACACCCACTTCTACGACCAGAAGGCCATCTCCGGCATCTTCATGTGGGGCAAGGCAGCGGACGGCCAGTACGCGGGTGACTTCGCGACCGTCCGCGACCGCGCCTCCGCCACCGGGACGACCGCGATCATCAGCGAGTTCGGACACCCGCTGACCGGATCCGTCTCCGACAAGGCGCCGACGGTCCACAAGGCGATGTACCAGGCCCTCGACTCCCGTGTGAAGGGCGCGAGTTGGTGGTCGAACCCGGCGGGTTCCGGTCCCGTCCTCTCCGGCTCCCAGTGGCAGTGGGACATCTACAACGGCCGCCACCACGAGCTGATGAACGACAACCCGGACAAGGTGCAGACCGCCGGCGACGCCTGGAACGGCGAGGACCTCTCGGCCGTACGCCTCGACGACGAGGGTACGCCGGTGCTGCGGCAGGACTCCCGGCTGCTCGACCGGATCTACCCGAGCGCCACCTCCGGCACGACGGTCGCCTTCACCTACGAGGACCGCTCCCGGGACGGCTCGACGACCCTGACCTGGAATCCGGTGCCCAGCTCACTGCCGAACGTGGCGCAGTTGGTGGGATCGGGCCAGTACGGGCTGCTGCTCTGGCGCTCGAACAGCGGCACGGCACCGACCGAACTGCACCTGCCGGCGTCCTTCCCGACCGCGTCCACCACCGTGGTCTCCGACCTGGGCACGGCACACGCGCCCCCGTCCTACCACTCGGCCACCCCGGTCGGCGTGGCCGCGGAACCGGGCGGCACGGGCAGCCGCCGGTTGCTGCTCACCGACACCGACTCCGGGGTCCTGCACTACGCGCTGGTGACGAACGGAGCGACCGCTCCCTCGGCCGCACTGCTGAACGCCGCACGGTCCGAACTCTCCGCCTGGGCCGCGCAGAAGGCCGGATGAAGAACGCCGCTTGACGCAGCTCCGGTCCCGGGCGGGGCGGTTGACCGAGGAGATCGGGCGCCTCCAGCCGGCCGTGCCGGACTCGCCGTCGACGCCGACGACGTCCTGACCGTCGGCGACCTGCCGCACGCCCTGCTGTTCCCCAGGGCGGCCGCGGTGGTGCACCACGCCGGGGCGGGCACACGGCGGCAGCGCCCCGCGCCGGGACGCCCTCGGTGCCGGTGCCCGTGACGGCCGACCGGCCGTTCTGGGCGGGACTGACGGCTCGCCTCGATCGGCGCCGGCGCCGGCGCCGGCACCGAACCGGTCCCCTGCGCCTCGCGCACCCCGCACCGGCTCTCGGACGCGCTCGGCCGGGCCGTACGGCAGCAGGCGTACGCCATGTGCCGCCTCGGTCGCCGCGCGGCACATGGCGACCGAGGACGGGGTGGGCGCGGTGCTGAAGGCCCTGGGCCGATCAGCCCGCCGAAGGACTCGTCCAGCCGCTCTGCACATGGCCCAGCCGGACCCGCTGCGGATGGTCGCCGACCGGGACCGACACCTGCTTCTGCCCGGTGGCGAAGTCGATGGCCGTGACCTGGTCGGTGCCGCTCTCGGAGACCACACAGGAC
Organism: Streptomyces sp. bgisy027; assembly: GCF_057710365.1. NCBI lineage: Bacteria > Bacillati > Actinomycetota > Actinomycetes > Kitasatosporales > Streptomycetaceae > Streptomyces > Streptomyces sp. bgisy027. The sequence goes on along the minus strand of NZ_JBYIVZ010000051.1, from coordinate 6,368 downwards.
TTGCCGTCACCGCTGACCGTGGCCCAGTAGGGCTTGGAGGCGGTGACGAGCGGGCCCTCCTGGAGCGTCGTGCGGTTGACGACGGTGGCGTAGTCGTCCATCGTTCCCGCGACGCACAGCTTGCTGCCGTCCGGGCTCATCGAAATGCCGTGGTGGCGCGAGTCGTTGACGAACGTGGTGCGGTCGTCGCTGGTCGCCGGGTTCTTCGGCAGGGTCTTGGTCCGGGTGATCCGGTCGGTGGCCAGGTCGTACTCGAAGAATCCGTTGAAGAACGACACCTGGAAGTACAGCTTCGACTCGTCCGGCGAGAACACGGCGGGCCGCACCGCGTCGGAGTAGTCCCTCAGGCCGATCGCGTCCAGCTTCGGACGCATGTCGATGACCTTGACCTGCTGGTACGTGTTCGCGTCGACGACCGTGATGCGCCGGTCGCCCTTCGTCCAGTCCAGCCAGGGGGCGTCGGTCTGCGTGTTCACGTCGCCGATCGCCATGTTGTAGATGTACTTGCCGTCCTGGGTGAAGACGTTCTCGTGCGGCTTGTCGCCGGTGCCGAACCTGCCCAGCTCCCGGCCGCTGTCGATGTCCAGGACGTGCACGGTGTTGGAGGTCGAGGCCGACACGGCCACCCGCTTGCCGTCGGGGGAGACCGCCATGTGGTCGGCGCGGTAACCGGACACCGGGAAGCGCCAGTTGACCTGACCCGTGGCCAGATCGAGGGACACCACGTCGGCGAAGCTGGGACGCGAGACGACGACCGACGTTCCGTCCGGCGTCGAGTACATGTCGTCGACGAACTGGTCGTGGCCCTCGCCGACGCTGTTGCGGATCGCCATGAAGTAGATCCACTTGATCGGGTTCGCGTTGATCTCCGCCATCCGCTGGTCCTTGTCGGGGATGACGTTGATACGGCCGATCTTCGCGAAGTCGCCGGACGACTTGATGACGTCGGCGGTGCCGTCCCAGTTGTTGCCGACGAACAACACCTCGCGCAGGGCGGCGGCGGAGGAGTCGGCGGCCGTGGCGACGGTCGCGGAGGCGGAGACGGTCAGGGCGAGGGCGGCGGCTACGGAGCACAGGTGCCTGGTTCTGATGGCAGGCATGACTGCTCTCTCTTCCTCTGAAAGGGGGCGGGCGTCATGAGTGGGGCATGCCGAAGCAGAGCGTCGAATCTGAACACAAGTGCTTTCAGAGTCAACTTACTGAAAAGTAAGGAGGGGGTGCCCTTCTCCACAAGACTGCGTACACGACAAAATTGATCGTCGGGACGGCGAAGCGGCGGGAGGACAGTGTGGCGGGCAGGACCAAGGCGCCCACCGGCCGCTACGGCGGCAAGTCGGCCGAGGAGCGACAGGCCGAGCGGCGACGGCGCTTCCTCGACGCGGCACTGCAACTCTTCGGCGGCGGCCCCGGCTTCCGGGGGACGACCGTAGCCGCGCTCAGCGAGGCCGCCGGACTGTCGACGCGTCAGTTCTACGAGGAGTTCCGCACCCTGGAGGATGTGCTGGCCGCCCTCCACCTCCAGGTCAACGGGTGGGCGGAGGAGGCCGTCCTGGGCGCGGCCGCCGAGGCGGAGGACCTGCCGCTCGCCGAACGCGCCACCGTGATCTTCCGCGCCTATGCCGCGAACGTCACCTCCGACCGGCGCCGCATCCGCATCACCTTCGTCGAGATCATCGGCGTCAGCCCCCGACTGGAGGAACAGCGCCTCGCGCGCCGCGCCCGCTGGATCGACCTCGTCTGTGCGGAGGTGGCGGGCGCGGTGGCCCGTGGGGAGGCGGCGCCGCGCGACTACCGGGTGGCCGTGACGGCGTTCATCGGCAGCGTCAACGGCCTGCTGCACGACTGGAGCGCGGGGTGGGTGGACGCGACCCTGGACGAGGTCGTCGACGAACTCGTCCGCATCCTGCTCGGCATCCTCCAGCCGGTGGAACCCCGGTTCACCGGGCCCTGACGGCCGACGGTCGGGCCGCGGAACGTTCGCTCGCCCGGCGGGCTTCAGCCGCCGAGCCGGTGCACCGCCGCCAGCACGGGAGCCGTGCCGTCCTCGGCACGCAGGCCGTCGGCCAGGGCGCGGGCGCGGTGGCCGTAGGACGGGTCTCCGGTCGCCTGCCGTAGGGTCGCTGCCAGCGCGTCGGCCGTGAACCTCCGCAGCCCCAGAACGCGCGGCGCGACACCCAGCGAGACCAGGCGGGCGCCCCAGAAAGCCTCGTCGAACTGGATCGGCACGGGCACCGCCGGCACCCCGGCGCGCAGCCCGGCGGCGGTCGTGCCCGCGCCGCAGTGGTGGACCACGGCCGCCATCCGCGGGAACAGCGCGGAGTGCGGCACCTCGTCGATGGTCAGGACGTCGTCCCCGGCGGCGCCCAGACCGCCCCAGCCCCGCTGGATCACCGCCCGCAACCCGGCCGCACGCACCGCACGCACCACCCTCTCGCTCAGGCCCGCCGGATCGGGGACGGTCGCGCTGCCCAGGCCCACGAAGACCGGCGGTGGGCCCGCGTCGAGGAAGTCCCGCAGCCCGGACGGCAGTTGAGACGGACCGTCGTAGGGCCACCAGTACCCCGTCACGCGCAGGTGCGGGCCCCAGTCGTGCGGTTTGGGCACCACCAGGGGGCTGAAGCCGTGGAGCACGGCGCCGGTGGGCCGGCCTCGTCGAGCGCCGCGGACCTTGTCGCGGGGCAGGCCGAGCCGTGCCCGTGCGTCGGGGACGGCCGCGGAGAAGACGCGCTCGATGGCCAGGTTCACGGCATGTCCGCCGACCCGGTTCGGCAGGCTCCCCCAGGAGCCACCACCGAGCATGGCCGGTGCGAACTCCCGGGTCGGCGCGAGCGGTTGGAGTGGCAGCTCGATGCTCGGCAGGGACAGGCCCTCGGCGATGACGCGTCCGAGCGGTGCGGTGGACGGGGCCAGGAGCAGGGCGTCGCTCGACCGCGCGGCGGCCAGCATGTCGTGCGTCAGGGATCCGGCCAGGCTCCGTGCCAGACCCACCACGCGCACGAGCTTGCCCAGGCCGGTGCCGCTGCGGTGCAGGCTCCGCCCGCGCTCGGACTCCAGCTCCGCGCGGGGGTCCAAGGGCAGTGGATGGAACCGTACGCCCGAGTCCGCGACCAGCCGCTCGAAGCAGCCGTGCGTCACCAGGGTCACCTCGTGCCCGGCCCGGTACAGGGCGTGCCCGAGTCCGGTGTAGGGAGCCACATCGCCCCGGGAGCCCGCCGTCATGATCGCCACCCTCACCCGGCCAGTATGGCGGCGCGGGCCCTCGCGAGCGCCAACTGGACGCGCGAACGGGCGACTTCAAGTCCGTCTGATCCGTTGACTTGCCCCCTCGTGCGGCCCTAATTTCAGCGCCACGCGTTCGGTGTTCCGAATTCTGTTCGATATTACGAACCCATCTTTCCTTGCCGTCCCTTGCTTTCCTGCCTGAAGGAGCCGCATGTACCCCCCACCCCCCACCGACCTCGCCCGTCACTTCAGATCCGCCGCTATCCGCCTCCTGGTGCTCGCGCTCGCCGCGACGGCCGCGCTGCTCTTCGCCGCACCCGCACCGGCCCGCGCGGCGACGACGGCCCGGCAGATTCCGGTGCCCGCCGCCCCCATGGGCTGGGCCTCCTGGAACGCTTTCGCCGCGAAGGTCGACCACGGCGTGATCAAGCGACAGGTCGACGCGTTCGTGGCGGCGGGGCTGCCCGAGGCGGGCTACGAGTACATCAACATCGACGAGGGCTGGTGGCAGGGCACCCGTGACGGCGCCGGCAACATCACCGTCGACGAGACGGAGTGGCCGGGCGGGATGAAGGCCATCGCCGACTACATCCACAGCAAGGGCCTGAAGGCCGGCATCTACACCGACGCCGGCAAGGACGGCTGCGGCTACTACTTCCCCACCGGCCGTCCGGCCGCCCCCGGCTCGGGCAGCGAGGGCCACTACGAGCAGGACATGCTCCAGTTCTCGCGCTGGGGCTTCGACTTCGTGAAGGTCGACTGGTGCGGCGGCGACGCCGAGGGCCTCGACCCGAGGACGACCTACCGGGCGATCAGCGACGCCGTGGCCGGCGCGACCGCCGCCACCGGCCGCCCGCTCGCGCTCTCCCTGTGCAACTGGGGCTACGACAACCCGTGGAACTGGGCCCCCGGCATGGGTCCGATGTGGCGGACGAACACGGACATCTTCTTCCACGGCGGCACACCGTCGTACGGCAACGTCCTGACCGCCTTCGACCGCAACATCCACCCCACGGCCCAGCACACCGGCTACTACAACGACCCCGACATGATGGTCGTCGGTATGACCGGCCTGACCGCCGCCCAGAACCGCAGCCACATGAACCTGTGGGCGATCTCCGGCGCCCCGCTGCTCGCCGGAGTCGACCTCACCACCCTCACCGCCGAGACGACGGGCATCCTGACCAACCCCGAGGTCATCGCCGTCGACCAGGACCCGCGCGGCCTCCAGGGCGTCGAGGTCGCCGAGGACACCACCGGTCTCCAGGTGTACGGCAAGGTCCTCGCCGGCAGCGGCAACCGTGCCGTCGTCCTGCTCAACCGCACCTCGGTCACCCAGGACATGACCGTGCGCTGGTCCGACCTCGGTCTGACCGATGCCTCCGCCACCGTGCGTGACCTGTGGGCCCGGCAGAACGTCGCCACCACCGGCACGAGCTTCACCACCGGCGTGCCCGCGGGCGGATCCGCGCTGCTCACCGTCACCGGCGGCACCGAACAGTCCGCGAGCACCTACAGCGGCGCGTCGAGCTTCTCCGGCGTGGTCGCCGGGAGCGCCGGACTGAAGACGGTCGAGGTCTCCTACACCAACAACACCTCCATGGCCCGCACAGCCACACTCACGGTCAACGGCCAGACCCCGACCAAGGTCTCCTTCCCGCCGACCGGAGCCACCGCGGGCAACATCTCCGTCAACGTCTCCCTCGCCAAGGGGAACGCCAACACGATCGCCTTCGCCGGCGCCCCCACCCTCGAAGGCATCGTCGTCCGGCCGCTGCCGGGCAGGAACGGCACCCTGATCACCGGCACCGGGTCCGGCCGCTGCGTGGACATCGACGACAACACCATCGCCAACGGCACCGACGCCCAGCTGTGGGACTGCAACGGCGGCCAGAACCAGGTGTGGCAGTACCACAGCACTCGCAAGGAACTCGTGGTGTACGGCAACAAGTGCCTCGACGCCTACAACCTCGGCACCACCAACGGCACCCGTGTCGTCATCTGGGACTGCAACGGCCAGAACAACCAGAAGTGGAACCTGAACAGCGACGGCACCCTCACCAACGTCAATGCCGGGCTCTGTCTCGACGCGTACGGAGCGGGCACGGCCAACGGCACCAAACTGGTGCTGTGGACCTGCAACGGCCAGGCCAACCAGAAGTGGACGGTGAGCTAGCGCCGGCCTAGGCGAGGCACACGACCAGGACGCCGAGGGCCACGGCGCATGTCAGCAGCCAGCCGGCCAGCAGCCGGCGCCGCAGGTCACGGTAGGTCGTCTCGTACTCGTCCCGCAGTCTCCCGGCACGCTCCGCGGTGTGCTGCCAGGAGACGCGGGCGAGTGCGAGGTACTCCGCCTCGAACCGCCGCTCCACCTCGCCCCGCTGGGCGTCCGTCATCCAGTGCAGCGGAGCGCTGAACCGGGCGGCTGCCGTGCGGCCCTCCTCGTGTGTCGCGGCGAGCAGCAGATGCCCCTCGATGTCATTGAGGAACTTGTCGGTGAGGTATTTGTCGGTGAGGCTCACAGAGTGGTCAGCTCCTTCTGCCGCTCCGGAGGGTGATGCAGGTCGAACGCCGGGGATTCGGACCGGATCCTCGGCAGAGCGCGGAAGTTGTGCCGCGGCGGTGGGCAGGACGTCGCCCACTCCAGCGAGCGGCCGTAGCCCCACGGGTCGTCGGCTTCGACCTTCCTGCCGTACTTGGCGGTCTTCCAGATGTTGTAGAAGAACGGCAGCAGCGACGCGCCGAGCACGAACGAGAACACGGACGACAGCGAGTTCAGCGTCGTGAGCCCTTCCACCGCCAGATAGTCCGGAATCCGGCGCTGCATTCCGTTCACGCCCAGCCAGTGCTGGACCAGGAAGGTGCCGTGGAAGCCGACGAACAGTGTCCAGAAGGTCATCTTGCCGAGCCGCTCGTCGAGCATCCTGCCCGTGAACTTCGGCCACCAGAAGTGGAAGCCGGCGAACATCGCGAAGACGACGGTGCCGAAGATGACGTAGTGGAAGTGCGCCACGACGAAATAGGTGTCGGAGGTCGGGAAGTCCAGCGGCGGCGAGGCGAGCATGACGCCGGTGAGGCCGCCGAACACGAACGTGACCAGGAATCCGAAGGCCCAGAGCATCGGCGTCTCGAAACTCAGTGAACCG
>NZ_JBYIVZ010000050.1:0-73330 GCF_057710365.1 Streptomyces sp. bgisy027 | reverse complement strand
TCCGGGCGGCACGCCGAGAGGACGCACCGAACGCCGCGCGGCCGCCCTCCGGGCGACGACGCCACTTTCGCACCAGGCCCCAGCGCACCGAGGCACCGAGGTCAATCGGCGGGGAGGAGCGGCCCGGCGGGGGAGCGCCGGGATCGCCCCTCCCCGCGCTGGATCACGCCGTGTGCAGGGTCAGGCCGTAGCGGCCGAGGATCTCGTTGACGGGCTGGAACCAGGTCTGACCGCCGCCCGAGCAGTTGCCCCAGCCGCCCGAGGTGACGCCTTGCGCCTGGTCGCCGCTGATGAAGGAGCCCCCGGAGTCACCGGGTTCGGCGCAGACGCTGGTCTTCGTCATCTGGTGCACCGCGCCCTGGCTGTAGTTGACGGTCTCGTTCTTGGCCAGGACCGCGCCGCAGTGCCAGTGGGTGGTGGAGCCGGACCGGCAGATGGAGGCACCGACCGGTGCCTCGGCCGAGCCTCGCACGAGCTGGTCCGAGACCGTGCCCCAGCCGAGCACGACCGGTACGGTCCACCAGCCGCTGCCGACGTTCACCCACGCGTAGTCGTTGCCCGGGAACGAGGAACCCTGGAAGTTCCCGATGTAGCTGCCGTCCCAGCCCCGGACGCCGGCGCCCGCCTGACCGCAGTGCCCCGCGGTGATGAAGCCGCCGTGCACCGAGAAGCCTATGGAGCAGCGGACGTTGCCGGTGTAGTAGGGGTCGCCGCCGACCGTGCCGGCCGCGAAGGTGCGCGGCGCGCTGGAGACCGTCTCGACGGTGACGGGGCCGGTCGCGCGCGCCCGGGAGACGAAGTCGCGGACATCGTTGTCAGCGCGCTTGTCCGCGACGACGTTCACGACGACGGTGTTCGCCATCGGGTCGACGTGCCAGCCACCGACGCCCGAGGGCGCGGAGAGCCGGTCGATGCGCGCCTTGGCGGCATCGAGCTGCCGCGCGCTGTGCGTGACGGTGCGCACGGACGCTCCGGTGGCCTTGACGTCCCGTACGGTCGCGGCGGGGGCGTCCGACGTCACGGCCACCGTGAGCCGTTCGCTCTTCGCGTCGAACCAGGAGCCGCCGTATGCGGAACCGGCCGCCTTGCGCGCCTTCGGCGCGAGATTCGTGGCGGTGCGTTCGGCGGCGAGCCGGGTCTCGGCCTGGGTTTTCGACAGTCCGAGGTCGCGCTGCATGGCCTGGAGCAGTGCGTCGGAGGCGGGTGCGGTGTCGGCGGCCGCGGGGGAGTCGTCCGCCGCTGCCTGACCGGTGCCGCCCGCGGTCAAGCCGCCGAACAACAGGAGTGCGGCCACGCCGGCGTACTTGAGTCTGCTGCGTCTCAAGGGAGTTGCCCTTCGTCGTTCCAGCAAGGTGGGGTGGAACAACCGCAAGCTGAGAGCGCTCTCACTCGGTGTCGAGCCGAGCATAGTCAGGGTGGCGTGTCAGGTCCATACCAAAGTTCCGGCGGATATTCAGGTCGAACGGCCTGCCGAGACGCAAGGCACCCCGGACGCCGTCGGGCGTCCGGGGTGCGCGAGGGAACCGCGTGGCGCGTGTGTCAGTCGATCCGGCCCGTCCGGGCCTCCCGCCACAGGTCGACGCCGCCGTCGGTGGCGTACTTGTCGATCTCGGCGAGTTCCTCGTCGCTGAAGTCGGCGTTCTGCAGTGCGGCCACGTTCTGCTCCAGCTGCTCGGTGCGCGAGGCGCCGATCACCAACGACGTCACACGCCGGTCGCGCAGCGCCCAGGCCAGCGCCATCTGGGCGAGGCTCTGGCCGCGCCGGGCCGCGATGTCGTTGAGCGCGCGCAGCCTGCGCAGCATGTCGTCCGTCAGCCAGGTCTCGTCGAACGACTTGCCCTGGGTGGCGCGCGAGCCGGCCGGGACACCGTCGAGGTAGCGCCCGGTCAGCAGCCCCTGGGCCAGCGCCGTGAACCCGATCACCCCGAAGCCCTCCTGCTCGGCGGTGTCCAGCAGGCCCTCGGTCTCGATCCAGCGGTTGAGCATGCTGTACGACGGCTGGTGGATGAGCAGCGGCGTGCCCAGCTCCCGCAGGATGGCCGCCGCCTGCCGGGAGCGCTCGGCGTCGTACGAGGAGATGCCGACGTAGAGCGCCTTGCCCTGGCGGACGGCGGTGTCGAGCGCGCCCATCGTCTCCTCCAGCGGCGTGCTCGCGTCGAGCCGGTGGGAGTAGAAGATGTCGACGTAGTCCAGCCCGGTCCGGCGCAGCGACTGGTCGAGGGAGGCGAGCACGTACTTGCGGGAGCCGCCGCCCTGGCCGTAGGGGCCGGGCCACATGTCCCAGCCGGCCTTGGTGGAGATCACCATCTCGTCCCGGTAGGGGGCGAGGTCCTGCTTCATCAGCCGGCCGAAGTTGATCTCGGCGGCGCCGTACGGCGGCCCGTAGTTGTTGGCGAGGTCGTGGTGCGTGATGCCCAGGTCGAAAGCGCGCAGGGCGATCTCGCGCTGGGTCTCGAAGGGCTTGTCGTCACCGAAGTTGTGCCAGTACCCCAGGGACAGCACGGGCAGGTCGAGTCCTGAGCGTCCGGTGCGCCGGTACCGCATGGTGCCGTTGTGGCGCTCGGGATCAGCGACGTGGTTCATCGAGAGTTCTCCGCAAGGTGCAGTCGGGGTGGTTCGGTCCGGGTGAGGGACGTGTTCACTGTGCTCCTGCCTGATTCTGACGTCCAACGCATCCTTTTCATCGGATTCAGCGACACCGCTTCTGAATGCCGGAGGCCGCCGCTCCTCAGGACCGGTTCACGGTCACGGCGGGGACGTCGTGGCCCTCGACCCGCACGGCCGGCCGCGCTCAGTGCTCGCCTGTGGCCGGCCTCGCGGCACGTCCAGTACGTGTTCTCATCCGGCAGCTCGCCCGCGCGCCCAGCAGGACCGCATGCTGACAGCCTTGTCCGGCAGGGGGCCGGAGCAGCCCTCTGACAACGTTGCCCAACGCTGCACCGCCGACCTGGGTCCGTCAAGGCTTCGAACCCGCACGGGCTCTTGTTTCTGTAAATTAGTAATTAATATTGACAGGGTTCCGGCCGCGCGCCACAGTCTTCGCCGTGACGCCGACGGCCCCCGCCGCCCGCACGGCCCGCGTCACGTCGAGTTGCCCTTCACCGGGCCCAGTTCAAATAAATTAGTAATTAATCTTGACGTGGTCGAAGCGCCACGCGAACCTGGATCAGCCGCGAGCGGGCCCCTGCCGTCAGGAGGGCGGACCCGTCGCGGGGATCCACAGGGAGCCATCGATGTCGAACCCGCACACCAGCCGACGGCGATTCCCCGCCGGACTCGGCGCCACCGGCACAGCCGCGCTGCTCAGCGGCTGTGTCACCTCGACCTCGTCCTCGAAGTCCTCCTCCGACGGCGCGGTCACCCTCCAGTCCAACCTGTCGGCGCCGCAGGCCAAGGCGGCCATGGAGGACCTGGTCGCCGCCTACGGCAAGAAGGGTACCGGCGACGTCAGCCTCAACACCGTCGCCGCCGAGACCTTCCGCACCCAGCTGCCGACGTACCTGACCTCCGCCAACCCGCCGGACGTCTACACCTGGTACCCCGGCTCGGTGGCGGACGCCTACGCGAAGAAGGACCTGCTGCTCGGCCTCGACGACCTCTGGGGCTCCTCCGACCTCAAGCGCTACTCCAAGGCGCTGAACTCGCTGTGCACGTCGGGCTCCGGCCAGAAGGTCTTCGTCCCGGCCACCTACTACTGGTGGGGCATGTTCTACCGGAAGTCCAACTTCGCCAAGTGGGGCGTGAGCGAGCCCAAGAGCTGGGACGACTTCCTCGACCTGTGCGACAAGCTCAAGAGCAAGGGCGTCGCCCCGATCGGCCTGGGCGCGGGCGGCAACACCGCCTGGGTCGCCTCGGCCTGGTTCGACTACCTCGACATCCGCATCAACGGCGCCCAGTACCACCGCGAACTGCTCGCCGGCAAGCACCGCTTCGACGACCCCGAGGTCCGCAAGGTCTTCGACCGCTGGCAGGAGGTGCTGCCGTACTTCGACCCGAACGGCACCGCCGGCGCCTTCCAGGACGCGACGACCGCCCTGCTCAACGGCCGCAGCGGCATGATGCTGATCGGCACCTTCTTCGCCGACGCGGCCCCCAAGGACGCCCTCGACGACATCGACTTCTTCCGCTTCCCGGTCATCGACCCCAAGGTCCCGCTCGCCGAAGAGGCCCCCACCGACGGCTACTTCGCCAGCGCCCGCACCGGACGCAAGGACGGCGTGCTCGACCTGCTGGGCTACCTCGCCACCGCCGAGGCCCAGGAGATCTACATCAAGGGCTCCTCCGGCACCGTCCTGCCCTGCCACCCCGACGCCAAGGACTCCGGCACCCCGCTGGTGCAGAAGGGCCGCAAGCACATCGAGGAGGCGGCGGAGATCACCCAGTTCTTCAACCGCGACTCCAGCGACGCCCTCCAGCCCACCGCCGACACCGCGCTGACCAAGTTCCTCGCCAGGCCCAAGGAGATCGGGTCCATCCTCACCGACTGGCAGCGCGAAGCCGAGAAGATCTGGAACGCCTGACATGGCCGTCCTGACCGCCCCCCACCGCAAGCCTCCGGTCCCGGCGCCGTCCCGTGACGGCCGGGCCCGGAGCCCGCGGCGCACACCCCCGCTGGTGCTCGCCTTCGTCCTCGTCCCGCTGCTCGCCGAGGCGGTGTGGGTGTTCTGGCCCGCGCTCCAGGGCTTCTACCTCGCCCTGACCAGCTGGGACGGCGTGTCGGCACCGAGATTCGTCGGCCTGGACAACTTCCGGGAGATGGCGGGCGACGACGTCTTCCGAGGAGCCGTCGGCCACACGGTGCTCTGGCTGGTGCTGTTCGGCGGCCTGTCCGCCCTGCTCGGCCTCGCCGCCGCGATGCTGCTCCAGCAGGAGCGGCGCGGCGTCGGCTTCTACCGCGCCGCGCTCTTCCTGCCCGTCGTGTTCTCGCTCGTCGCCACCGCCCTGGTCTGGCAGGCCGTCTACCAGCCCGACGGCGTCCTCAACCAGCTCCTTCAGTCCGTCGGCCTCGGCAGCCTGCGGCACGCCTGGCTCGCCGACCAGGACACCGCCCTGTACGCGGTCATCGTGCCCGCGCTGTGGCGCCAGATCGGCTATGTGATGGTCCTGTACCTCGCCGGACTCAAGGGCATCGACCCCGCCCTGTACGAGGCCGCCAAGGTCGACGGCGCGAGCGCCTGGCAGCGCTTCCGCCACGTCACCCTGCCCCAGCTGCGCAGCGTCAACGCGGTCGTCCTGTCGGTCATCATCATCGACTCGCTGCGCTCCTTCGACGTCGTGTGGTCGCTGACCCGCGGCGGCCCCTACCACTCGTCCGAACTGCTGAGCACCTACATGTACTCGACAGCCTTCCAGTCCCTGCGGCTCGGCTACGGCTCCGCCCTGGCCGTCGTCATCTTCCTGCTGGCGTTCGGCGTCATCGCCTCCTACCTCGTGCGCGCCTTCCGGGAGGCCGACTGATGTCCGCCAACTCCACGGCGGTGCGCCGCAAGCGGGCCGCCACCGCCGGATTCCACCTCTCGGCCGGCGCGCTGGCGCTGCTGTGGCTGCTGCCCATCGCCCTGGTCGTGGTGACCAGCCTGCGCTCCTTCGACGACATCGCCGCCAACGGGCTCGGCAGCCGGCCCCACTCCTTCACCCTCGACAACTTCAGCCTCGCCTGGATCGACGGCGGACAGCAGCGCGCCCTGATCAACAGCCTGATCGTCACCGTGCCCTGCGTGCTGGTGACGCTGGCCCTGGCGGCGATGGCCGCGTTCGCGCTGAGCCGCTACGAAATGCCCCTGCGCCGCTCCCTGCTGCTGCTCATGCTCGGCGGCAACCTGCTCCCGCCGCAGATCCTGCTGATCCCTGTCTCCAAGCTCAGCGAAATGATGGGCGTCCACGACACCCTTCCCGCGCTGATCGGCGTGCAGATCGGGTTCGGCGTCGGCTTCTACGTCTTCGTCCTGCACGGGTTCATGCGGTCCATCCCCGTCGAGATCCAGCAGGCGGCGGTCGTCGACGGGACGGGGCCCTGGCAGATCTTCTGGCGGATCATCCTGCCGCTGACCCGCCCCGCCCTCGCCGCGCTCAGCGCCCTGTCCTTCACCTGGATCTTCAACGACCTGCTGTGGGCGATCACCGTGCTGCGCAGCGACACCAAGATGCCGATCACCGCCGCGCTCATCGGCCTCCAGGGCCAGTACGTCTCCATGTGGAACGTGATCGCCGCCGGCTCCGTCATCGCCGCCGCCCCCACCGTGGCCGTCTTCCTGCGCTTCCAGCGCCACTTCGTGGCCGGCCTGAACCTCGGAGCAGTCAAGTGACGTCGTACCGGCGCTGGACCCTGCGCACCGAGAACACCAGCTACACCGTACGGCTGTCCCCGGACGGCCCGTGGGCCGAGCTGGACTCCTGGGGACCGCACGGGGTGGAGAGCGGGCCGTCGGCGCTCGACTGGTCGCACCGCACCCACTTCATCACGCCCGCCGACGCCGCCCCCGCCGAGTATCTGCCGCACGGGCTGCGGCCGTTCAACGGCGCCGAACTCGTCGCCGAACGCATGGACGGAGAGCGGGGCGTCTGGTGGGACTTCGAAGGGGCGCGGGAGACCGAGGGGAAGCTGCGGCTCGCGTTCACCGACGGGACCCTCGGGCTGCGCACGGTCCTCTGCTACGAGACCGTGCCGGGAACGGATGTGATCCTGCGCTGGACCGAGCACACCGCCTCGCGGGAACTGCGCCTGGAACGCCTCGACTCGGCAGCCGTGAACGTGCCCGTCACCACCGGGGCACGGCTGACCTACCTCACCGGCCAGTGGTCCCAGGAATTCCAGCTGACCCGACTCGCCCTGACCCGGGGCACGTTCACCATGGGCAGCACCCAGGGCGTGCCCGGCCACGCCTATGTGCCCTGGCTCGCCGTACAGGACCTGACCACGGACGACGCCCCCGCTTACGGGGTGGCCCTGGAGTGGCCCGGCAACTGGCACATCACCGCCGAGGCCGAGCCCGGCGGCGCTGTCCGGGTACGCGCCGGACGCGTCCCGCACGAGGGAGCCGTACTCCTGGCGCCCGGCGCCACCCTGACCACGCCCCGCCTCGCCTGCGCGTTCAGCCCGGACGGACTCGACGGACTGTCCCGCATCTGGCACCGCTACGACCGCCACCTCTCCGGCGACCGTCTGCACCGCACCCGCAAGGTCCTCTACAACTCGTGGGAGGCCACCGGCTTCGACGTCGACGCCGCCGGCCAGCTCAAACTCGCCGAGAAGGCCGCCGACATCGGCGCCGAACTGTTCGTGGTGGACGACGGCTGGTTCACCGGCCGCCGCGACGACACCGGCGGACTCGGCGACTGGTACCCCGACCCGGCGGCCTTCCCGCAGGGCTTCGACCGGTTCGTCGAGGAGGTGCGCGGACTGGGCCTCGACTTCGGTCTGTGGGTCGAGCCCGAATCGGTCAGCCCCGGCAGCAGGCTGCACACCGAACACCCCGACTGGATCTACCGCGTCGACGGCCGGCCCGCCCGCCTCGTCCGCAACCAGCTCCTGCTCGACCTCGGCCGCGCCGACGTCCAGGACTTCGTGATCGGCACCCTGGACCGGCTCCTCGGCACCTACGCCATCGGCTACCTCAAGTGGGACATGAACCGGCCGCCCACCGAACGGGGCCGCCCCGGTGCCGGGCACGTCGACCTCGACGCCGAGCACGTCGCCGGATACCTGCGCGTCCTGGACCACCTGCGCGCCGCCCACCCCGACGTCACCGTCGAGGGCTGCGCGGGCGGCGGCGCCCGCATCGACCACATGACGCTGGCCCGCACCGACGTCGTCTGGCCCAGCGACAACACCGCCCCGCTGGACCGGCTGACCGTCCAGCACGGCTTCCTGCACGCGCACGCGCCGCACGTCATGAGCTCCTGGGTCACCGACGCGCCGGGCGTCTTCGACCCGCGCCCGCGCAGTCTCGCGTTCCGCTTCGTCAACGCCATGTGCGGAGTGCTCGGCGTCGGCGCCGACCTGCGCACCTGGACCTCGGACCAGCGCGCCGAGGCCGCGCGCTGGATCGCCCGCTACAAAGAGGTCCGCGACGTACTGCATCACGGCGAGGCACGGCTGCTCGGCTCACCGGCCGACACCACCTGCGGTGTCCAGTACGACGCCGGTGAGCGCACGGTCGTCGCCGCACTGAGCACGGGCCGCCTCGACGGCGCACCCCTCGTGCCCGGACGCCCCGACCGGCTCCGGCTGCGGGGCCTGGACCCGGCTGCGCACTACCGGGACCCGGCGACCGGAACGACGTACGGCGGAGCCCATCTGCTGCACTACGGGCTGCCGTTCGCCTGGAGCGCCGATCACGACGCGGATCTCGTGGTACTGACACGTGAGTGAGCCGCATATGTTTCCCCGACGGCCGCTCTCCGCACCCGGAGCTCACGAAGGAGTCGACCCCACGATGGACCAGTCCCCACGCCGGCCCGGTGACCGCTTCGGCGGCCGCACGGCCGTGGTCACCGGCGCGGCCTCCGGCATCGGCGCCGCCACCGCCGTCCGCCTCGCCGAGGAGGGCGCCGCGCTGGTGCTCGCCGACGTCGCCGAGGACGCCGGCACGGCGGTCGCCGAGCGGATCGCGAAGGACGGCGGCCGGGCCCGGTTCGTGCGGGCCGACGTGGCGGCCGAGGACGACTGGCGCCGGATCGTGGCCGTCGCCCACGACTTCGGGCCGGTGGACGTCCTCGTCAGCAACGCCTACACCGTCGACGTGGCCCCGGCCGGCGAGATGACCCTGGAGTCCTGGCAGCGGCAGCTGTCCGTCAACCTCACCGCGAGCTTCCTCGGCTTCCGGGCGGTACTGCCGGACCTGCGCGAGCGGCGCGGCGCGACGGTACTGACCTCGTCCGTCCACGCGCGCGTGGGCATCCCCGGACACCCCGCCTACGCCGCGTCCAAGGGCGCCCTGCTCTCCCTGTGCGGTCAGCTCGCCGTCGAGTACGGGCCCGACGTCCGCGTCAACGCGGTCCTGCCCGGGCCGATCCTGACCGCCGCCTGGGACCGGGTGCCGCCCGAGGACCGCGAGCGCAGCGTCGCCGAGACGGCGGCCCGCCGCTTCGGCACCCCCGAGGAGGTGGCCGCCGCCATCGCCTTCCTGAGCGCCGACGAAGCCTCCTACATCACCGGCACGAGCCTCGTCGTGGACGGCGGCTGGAGCGTCGTGAAGGCCTCGGCATGACCGGCACCCCCGCCCGCACCCTTCAGCAGAAAGGCTGTACGACATGACGCCCTACGCCCGCCGCGGCGTGCACGGCCAGACCGTGGAGGCCCTCGCCCGCCGCATCCTGGGCGGTCGGATCCCCGAGGGAGCCACACTCGACCTGGTGGCGCTCCAGAGCGAGTTGGACGTCAGTCTCACCGCGCTGCGCGAGTCCCTGAAGGTGCTCGCCGCCAAGGGCATGGTCGACGCCCGCCAGAAACGCGGCACCTTCGTCCGGGCCCGCGCCGACTGGAACCTCCTCGACGCCGACGTGCTGCGCTGGCAGTTCCAGGGCGCCGGGGAGGCCACCGACGCCGACCGGACCCTGCTGCGCAACCTCGCCGAGGTCCGCGCCATCGTCGAACCGGCCGCCGTGCGCCTGGCCGCCGAACGCCGTACCGAAGCCGACCTCCAGGCCCTGGAAGCGGCCCTGGACGCGATGGGCGGGCAGGACGCGGACCCCGGACAGGCCGTGGACGCCGACCTCGCCTTCCACCGCGCCCTGCTGACGGCCACCCACAACGAACTTCTCGAACGCATGGAGATGGTCATCGAGCCGGGCCTCGCCCACCGCGACCGCATCGTGCACAGCCACCCCCACAGCGAGGACCCGGTACCGGCCCACCGCGCCGTCCTGGACGCCGTTCGCGAACAGGACGCCTCGGCCGCCGAGACGGCGATGCGGGCCCTGCTCGTCCAAGCCGGGCGCGACCTGGACCGCATCGACGGCCCCGACGACACGAAAGGCACCGGCGGCAAGTGAAGATCACGCGCATAGAAACCTTCCTGGTACCGCCGCGCTGGCTGTTCTGCCGGATCGAGACCGACGACGGCGTGGTCGGCTGGGGCGAACCCGTCGTCGAGGGCAGGGCCGAGGTGGTCCGTGCCGCCGTGGACGTCCTCGCCGAACACCTCATCGGCCAGGACCCGCTGCGCGTCGAGGACCACTGGCAGGTGCTCACCAAGGGCGGCTTCTACCGCGGCGGCCCGGTCCTCTCCAGCGCCGTCGCCGGGATCGACCAGGCCCTGTGGGACATCGCCGGCAAGACCTACGGCGCCCCCGTGCACGCCCTGCTGGGCGGACCCGTGCGCGAACGCGTCCGCGTCTACGCCTGGGTCGGCGGCGACGAACCCGCCGAGCTCACCGACCAGATCACCGCCCAGGTCGAGGCCGGCTTCACCGCGGTCAAGATGAACGCCGCCGGAGCCACCTCGCCGATCACCACCGCGGCCGAGACCGCGGCCGTCGTCGCCCGCGTGGCCGCCGCCCGTGACGCCCTCGGCCCGGACCGGGACGTCGCCGTCGACTTCCACGGCCGCTTCACCGCCGCGAGCGCCCGCCGAGTGCTGGCCGAACTCGCCCCGCTGCACCCGCTGTTCGTGGAGGAACCCGTCGTCCCCGAGCACGGCCATCTGCTGCCCGGCCTGGTCGCCTCGACGCCGATCCCGCTCGCCACCGGCGAACGTCTCTACTCACGCGCCGAGTTCCTGCCGGCCCTCTGCGCCGGCATAGCCGTCGCCCAGCCCGACCTGTCCCACGCCGGCGGCATCTCCGAGGTGCACCGCATCGCCTCCCTCGCCGACACCTACGGCGCCCAGCTCGCCCCGCACTGCCCGCTCGGCCCGATCGCGCTGGCCGCGAGCCTCCAAGTGGCGTTCGCGACGCCGAACTTCCTCATCCAGGAGCAGAGTCGCGGCATCCACTACAACAAGGACGCCGACCTGCTGTCCTACCTCGCCGACCCCGCACCGTTCCGGTTCGTCGACGGCCACGCGCCGCTCAACGACGCCCCCGGCCTGGGCATCACGATCGACGACGCGGCCGTACGCGCGGCCGACCGCTCCGGACACGCCTGGCGCAACCCCGTCTGGCGGCACTCCGACGACTCGTTCGCCGAGTGGTGACGCAAATGCTGACCCTCACCACCGACGCCGAGCACGGCGGACGCTGGACGTCCCTGCGCTCGCCCTCGCGCGAATGGCTCTGGCAGCGGCCGGCACCGGAACGGGACAAGGCCGCACCTGGTGACGCGTTCGTGGACGCGGGCGGGCTGGAGGAGTGCGTGCCCACCGTCCGCGGCCTGCCCGACCACGGCGAGGTCTGGTCACGCGCCTGGACCCGGACCGGCGACACCGAACACGTCAGGGGCGACTCCTTCACCCTGGCGCGGACCATCCGCACCACGGCCGACGGCGTGCGGGCCGACTACACCCTCACCGCGCCGCCCGGCTTCCGGTTCGTGTGGGCCGCGCACGCCCTGCTGGACCTCTCCGGACGCGCGACCCTGCACATGACCGACGGCGCGCCGACCCGTCTGTTCCCCGAGGCCGCACCGCTCCTCGGCGAGCCCTGGCCCGCCGACGCTCCCTGGATCACCGGCCCGTGGCCGACACCCCACGGAGTACCGATGAACCGGCTCGGACCCGACGACGGCACCGCGGTCGGGGCCGTCGTGGACACGCCGCTGGCCTGCGTCCACGACGACCGCGACCGGCTCGCCCTGGAACTGCGGGCGGACGGACAGCCCGTGTCGGTGGCCCTGTGGCGCAACCTCGGCGGCTTCCCGCAGCCGCACCCGTACCGGAGCACGGGCGTGGAGCCCATGCTCGGGCGGGTCTTCGACCTGGCCGAGGCGGGCCCCGACGACGCCGCGCGCGTACCGCCCTCGGGCGAGGTCCGCTGGCGGCTCACGATCACCGGGGTCTGCCGCTGCCCCTCGACCCCCGCACCGAAGGAGCACCGTCCGTGGACCTGAGAGCCGCGCTGGCCGCCCACCGCCTGGTCGCGATCGTGCGCGGCGACGACGCCGACGCCGCGCTGCGCACCGTGCTGGCCCTGGTCGAGGAGGGCGTCGAACTGGTCGAGGTCTCGCTGTCCGGCAAGGACGCCGTCTCCGTCATCGAACGCGCCCGCCACGCCCTCGGCCCGGAACATCCGCTCGGCGCCGGTACCGTTCTGACCGCCGCCGACGCCCGCGCCGCGCACCGCGCCGGAGCCGACTTCGCGGTCACGCCGGGACTGGGTGACGGCGTCGTCACCGCACAGGAGTTGGGCATGCCGGTCCTCGCCGGGGTGGTGACCCCGACCGAGGTCATCGCCGCCCGGGCCCTGGGCGTGGCCGCGCTGAAGATCTTCCCGATGGCCCAGTTCGGGGGAGCGGCTTATCTGAAGGCCCTGAGCGGCCCGTTCCCCGACGCGCCGTTCGTCCCCGTCGGCGGGGTCGACGAGGCCGCCGCCCGCGCTTGCCTGGCGGCCGGTGCCCTCGCGGTCGGCGTCGGCTCACCCCTGATCGGCGACGCGGCCGACGGCGGCAGCATCACCGCCCTGCGGGAACGCGCCCGCCTCTTCCGCACCGTCGTGGCCGAGGCGGTGACGCCGTGACCGCCGAACCGATCGCCGCTCGCCCCGACCGCCTCGAACTGGGCGAGGGCGTCCGCTGGACCGGCACCGACATCGTCCTCGTCGACATCCTCGCCGGCCGTCTCCTCTCCGCCCCGCACGAACCGACGGCACCCCTGCGCACCCTGGCCCGACTCCCCGTCCCGCTGGGCGCCGTGGCCCCGCTCGCGGGACACTCCGGCAGCTGGATCGCGGCCGCGGGCACCGGCATCGCCCTGCTGCGCACCGACGGCACCCTCGACTGGCTGGCCCGGCCGGAGGACGACGCCCCGGCGCCGATGCGCATGAACGACGCCGTCGCCGACCCCTTCGGGCGTTTCTGGGCGGGCAGCATGGCCTACGACGCCGACGAGGACGCCGGGTCCCTGTACCGCGTCGACCGGGACGGCACGGTCGTACGGGTCCTGGACGGCATCACCGTCCCCAACGGGCCGGCGTTCACGCCCGACGGCGCGATGATGTACCTGGCGGACAGCGCCCGGGGCGTGGTCCGGCGGTACGCGGTCGAACCGGTGACCGGCGAACTCGGCGCACCCGAGGACTTCGTGACGATCGGCGACGGCAGCCCCGACGGCATGGCGGTCGACGTCGAGGGCGCGGTATGGGTCGCCGTCTGGGGCACCGGCACGGTACGCCGCCACCTGCCCGACGGCACGCTCGACCGCACCCTGCGGCTCCCGGCCCGGCAACCGGCCGGCGTGTGCCTCGCCGGTGACGTCCTGCACATCACGACCGCCCGCGTGGGCCTGACGGCTCCCGCTGACCAGGACGGCGCCCTGTTCACGGCCCGCGTGGAGGTACCGGGCACGCCGACACCCGCATGCCGCCTGGACACGGTCAGGCGTCCTTCGGCCTTCGGGGGGTCGGTATGAGGGGCCCGCTGCGTGGGTCGACCGTCTGTGTGGTGCTGTCGGCGTCGGTGTGTCGGGTGGGTTGGGCGCAGTGGCCCTGGGCCTGCGGGGGGGTCGGCATGACCGGCCTCCCGCGCATCACGACCGCCCACCTCGACATGCCGGGCATGCCGCCGCCCGCATGCCGCCTGGACACGGTCAGGCGTCCTTCGGCCTTCGGGGGGTCGGTATGAGGGGCCCGCTGCGTGGGTCGACCGCCTGTGTGGTGCTGTCGGCGTCGGTGTGTCGGGTGGGTTGGGCGCAGTGGCCCTGGGCCTGCCGGGGGTCGGCATGACCGGCCTCCCGCGCATCACGACCGCCCACCTCGACATGCCGGGCATGCCGCCGCCCGCCTGTCCCCTCGACACCGTCCGGTTTCGCTCGCCTCTCGGGGAGCCCGCATGACCGGCGCCCGGCCTCCCGTGACGACCACCCCCTGGCGCCTGACGCCCGGCCCGGTGGTCTGCGTCGGCGAGACGATGGCCGCCCTGGCCCCCGACCCGCCGAGCCGCCTGCTGACCGCGCCGCAGCTGCGGCTCTCGGTGGCCGGAGCCGAGTCGAACGTCGCCATGTATCTGGCCGACCACGGCATCCCCGTCGCCTGGCTCTCCGCCCTCGGGGACGACCCCCTGGGGCACCGCGTCCGCGCCACGGTCGCCGCGCCCGGCGTCGACGTGTCGTACGTGCGCACCGACCCGCACCGCCCGACCGGCGTGCTGGTGAAGGACCCGGGCCCCGACGGAACGCGCGTGCACTACTACCGGCGCGGCTCGGCCGCCTCCGCTCTCGACCCCGGCCTGCTCGACGGCCCGCCGGTGCGCACGGCCGCGCTGCTGCACCTGACCGGCATCACCCCGGCACTGTCCGCGTCCTGCCACGGCCTGGTGACCCGGGCGCTCACCACCGAGCCCGGCAACCGGCCGTACGCGGTGAGCTTCGACGTCAACCACCGTGCGGCCCTCTGGCCGGACGGCACCGCCCCGGCCGTACTGCGCGAACTGGCCGACCGGGCCGACATCGTCTTCGTCGGCCTGGACGAGGCGCAGGCGCTGTGGGGCGGGCACCTGACCGAGGAGGCCGTACGGGCGCAGCTCCCGCATCCGCGCATCCTCGTCGTCAAGGACGGGGCGAGGGCGGCGACCGCGTTCACCGATGAGGGCACCGTCGTCGTGCCGACACCGCGTGTGACGGTGGTGGAGGCGGTGGGGGCCGGCGACGCCTTCGCGGCAGGGTTCCTCACGGGTCTGCTGCGGGGCACGGGCACGACCGGAGCCCTGCGGCTGGGCCACATCACCGCCGCGTCCGCCCTCCAAGTGACCGGAGACCACGGCCCGTTGCCCGACCAGGGCGAGACGGAGGCACTGCTCGCCCTGTCGGCCCGGGAGTGGGCGGAACGCGCGCTCGTGACGCCGTGGGCCTGAGCCTCGTGCCGCTCGGCGCGCGATGGGCGATCCACCCGCCTATGCTCCATTTGTGTGACGACTATCTTCCAAGAGCTGGTGGCGAAGGAGCGCGCGGCCGAGCAGGCCCACAGCCGCGTGGAAGAGCTGCGCGGCATGTACGGCCCGCCGACCCAGCAGGGCGGCTGGAGCCCACGGCAGACCGAGACGTACAACACGGCCCTGCGGGCCTGGCGGGACCTCGCCCGGGAGGTGCAGGTCGCGCTGGCCGACTACGCCAGGGAGCGCGGCGAGACGCGCAGCGACGTCGAGGAGCAGGTGCACAAGGCGGTCGGGCACGCGAGCGGGGGCGGCATCGGGGCGTAGCGGTGCGGCCCACCGGTGTCCGCCGCCCGCCTCTTGACGCAGTCAGTCTCGTTACGCAACTCTGGAGGTCAATCGCGCGCGGTGCGGAAGGAGTTGGTGCGGTGTGGAGTGGACGGGCGCACGCTATGCGGACACGCCCACGGTCGAGGTGCGGGCCTGGGTCGACGCGCCGCCGGAGCGGGTGTGGGAGATCGTCTCCGACTTCTCGCTGATGCCGGGCATGAGCGAAGAGCTCCAGTCGGTCCACTGGCTCGACGGCGCGGCGGGGCCCGCGGTGGGCGCTCGCTTCGTCGGCCGCAGCAGGCACGAGGCCCTGGGGGAGTGGGAGACCACCTCCCACGTCGTCGAGTGCGAATGCCCGCGCCTCCTCGCCTGGGCCGTCGAAGACCCGTCCCGGCCGGCAGCCGTCTGGCGCTTCCGGCTCGAGGGCAAGGACGGCGGGACCGACCTGTCGGAGTGGATGCAGCTGGGGCCCGGCCGGTCCGGGCTGTCCTTCGCCATCGACGAGATGCCGGACAAGGAGCAGAAGATCGTGTTCGTGCGCATGCGGGAGTTCGAGCGCAGCATGACCGCCACCCTCGGGCACATCAGGAAGCTGGCGGAGGAGCGATGAGGACCGCGACGACGATCGAGGCGTCCGGTCTCGGTTCCTGGCCGCGGCGGGCGGACTTCGTCGCGGAGGCGGAGAAGCTGGGCCTCGACATCTGCTGGGTCGCCGAGGCCTGGGGCTCCGACGCACCCTCCGCGCTGGGCTACTACGCCGCCCGCACCGAGCGCATGCTGCTGGGCTCCGGCGTCATGCAGGTCGGCACCCGGACCCCGGTGTCCCTCGCGCAGACGGCGATCACCCTCTCCAACCTGTCCCAGGGACGCTTCCTGCTGGGCCTGGGCCCCTCGGGCCCCCAGGTGATGGAGGGGCTGCACGGCGTCCCCTTCGCCCGCCCGCTGGCCCGCGTCCGCGAGACCGTCGAGATCGTGCGGCAGGTCATCGACGGCGGCAAGATCGACCACTGCGGCGAGGAGTACCGCATCCCGCTGCCCGGCGGGGACGCCGTACCCATGAGGCTGTCGATGCGCGCCGAGCACCCCGTGCCGATCTACCTGGCCGCCCTGTCACCTGCCATGCTCCGCCTGACCGGCGAGGTCGCCGACGGCTGGCTCGGCACCAGCTTCGTGCCCGAGGGAGCGGCGGACGCCTACTTCGGCCCGCTGGACGAGGGGCTGGCCCGCGGCGGACGCGCCCGCGCCGACCTGGACGTCTGCCAGGGCGCGGAGGTGGCCTTCGCCCCCGACGAGGAGGCACTGGGCGCCATGGTGGCCGGCCGCAAGAAAGAACTCGCCTTCAGCCTGGGCGGCATGGGCTCGGCCTCCACCAACTTCTACAACCGTGCCTACAGCCGGCAGGGCTGGGCCGACGTCGCCGCGGAGGTACGGCAGCGCTGGCAGGCCGGCGACCGGGACGGGGCGGCCGCGCTCGTCACCGACGACATGGTGCTCGCGACGACACTGATCGGCACCGAGAGCATGGTCCGCGACCGGCTCCGCGTCTGGCGCGACGCCGGGGTGGACACCGTGCGCCTGTACCCGGCCGGCGCGGACCTCGCCGCCCGCCTCGACACACTGGGCCGCGCGATCGAACTGGTCCACGAGGTCGGAGAGCGGGCATGAGCGCGCGTACGTCCTTCGCGAACTGGCCGTGCTCCATCGCACGGACCCTGGACGTGGTCGGCGACGCCTGGACCCCGCTCGTCCTCAGGGAGGCGTTCTACGGCAGCCGCCGCTTCGAGGAGTTCCAGGGCGAGCTGCGGATCGCCCGGAACACCCTCACCGACCGGCTGCGGCGCCTGGTCGAGGCCGGACTGCTGGAGAAGCGGCTCTACGAGAGCGAGCCGCCCCGCCACGAGTACCTGCTGACGGAGCAGGGCCGGGACCTCTTCCCGGTGCTCGCCGCGATGGCCCACTGGGGCGACCGCTGGCTCGCCGGGCCCGAGGGACCGCCGATCACCCTGCACCACGAGGCGTGCGGCCACGACGGGCACGCCGAGGTGGTCTGCTCGGCCTGCGGCGAGCCCATGCACGCCGACGACACCGTCGCCCGGCTCGGCCCCGGCTACCCGGACCGGCTCAAGTCCCGGCCCGACGTACGCCGCCGCTTCGCACCGGAGTGACGGGAGCCGGCCGACCTTCCGCGGCAACTGGTCCACCGGTCGATCACGCAACAGGACCGGGCGCTGGGCCTCACGGCGGCGCCGACGCCTGGCGCGGCGGTCGGCGATCGCGTAGGCGGCGACGGTGGCCGCGGCGCTGGTCTTGCCCGCCGCGACGGTGACGGCCGTGGCTCCGCCGAACTGGGAGGCCCCGGTCGCGGAACGGGCCCGCCGCCCAGGCGAAGTCCCGGACCCGTGCGCGACGCTGACGGTGACGCTGCTGCCGGGCCTGCCGGGCCTGCCGGGCCTGCCGGGCCTGCCGGGCCTGCCGGGCCTGCCGGGATGGGGCGAGGTGCGGCCGGTCGTCGGGATCCTCAGGTTCGCGGGATGGTCGAGCGCCACGCGGAAGTCGCTCGCCAGGGCGTGGAAGCTCTCGCCCGTCGACACCTACGGATCGAGGTGCCACTCGTCCGCGTCGTGCACGGCGAGCACGGTCAGCGCGTTGCCCGGGGAGCGGAGAGCGCCTTCGGGACCGAAGCGGTCGTCGCGTTCGGGCACGGTGATGGACACGTCGGAGGAGACGGAGGCGCGTTCGCCGTGCGCGAGCGGCTTCGGCAGGGCGATGCGCAGCGCCGTGCAGTTCACGATCGGCCGGCCCGCGGTGCCGCCGCGCACCGTGGACACCTGAACCGTGGGCGGGGCGCCGGTGGAGGGTCCGCATTTGTCCACGCCGTTGCCCCACAAACGTACGTACACCTCACGCAGCGGACCGGTGGAGGCGTTGCGGAAGGAGACCCGCTGCCGGCCGGGCCGGCGGGAGCTGTCGGCGTTGCCGCGCAGCGCCACGTGCTGACGGGGCCGATCCGGTGTCCCCGACGACTCTCTCCTGGGTGCCGCGCGGGCCTCGTAGCCGGTGCCGCTCTGCGTCATGAGCAAGGCGAGCAGGACGACGAGCAGGCGGGCGACGGCCCTTGACGTCCACGCGCGCAACGGGGGCATGACAGCGGATCAGGCCACAAGGTGTGAAGTGTTGGCCCAGACTGTGGGAATGGAGTTCTTCTGCCACCACCGTGACCGGCCCGACTCCCTGCCACTGCGTGAGCAACTGGTGGAGGAGCACTGGTCGTACATGGACCTGTTCGCCGAGCGGCTGATCGCGCGAGGTCCGACCTTCGCCTCGGACGGTGAGACGCCGACCGGCAGCGTGCACATCGTCGACCTGCCCGACCCCGCCGCCGCCCGCGCGTTCGCCCTCGACGAGCCCAACCACCAGGCCGGCGTGTACCGGGACGTGCTGCTGCGCCGGTGGCGCAACATGCTGGGCCGCACCATGTGGGACTTCCCCGGCGGCCGCAGCGGAGGCAACCGGTACCTGGTGCTGGGCCTCGGCCCGGACCGCGCGGCCGACCCGTCCGAACCGCCCGGGAACGACGAACTCATCGCGTACGGACCGCTGCTGTCCGACGACGGCACCGCCTGGCTCGGCACGGCGGCGCTGGTGCGCGCACCGGACGCGGAGACGGCGCGCACCGTACTGAAGACCGACCTGTACGCCGATGTGGAGGTCCACGACTGGGAGTTCGGCGGGCGCCGCTGATTCAGAGCACCGGCGGTCGGAGTGTCGCGGGCGTGGGGCCGTCGGGGCGGACTGTGAAGCCGTACTTCGCCTTCGCCGGGGTGGCGGAGAACGCCACGACGTGGGCCGGCAGCAGATGTTCGAGCAGGACGGTCGACTCGCGGAGCGCGAACTGCATGCCCAGGCAGGCGCGGGGGCCGATGCCGAAGGGGAAGTAGGCGCCGGTGTCGGTGGGGCGGCCGCCGGGAGTGAGGAAGCGCCGAGGGTCGAAGCGCTCGGGGTCCGGCCACAGTTCGGGATCGCGATGGGTGAGATACGGGCAGACCAGGAGGTCGGTGCCCGCCTCGACCCGGTAGCCGTCGAGGGTGTCGTCCTCGGCGGCGTGGCGGGGCATGAGCCATGCGGACGGGTACAGCCGGAGCGTCTCGTGGACCAGCGCCTGGATGGCCTGGCGGCGTTCCCCGGAGTTCTCCTCGCCGGCGGTGAGCGCCTCTTCGCGGGCCGCGGGGTACTGGTCGAGAAGCAGGTACAGCCAGGTCAGGGTGCTGGCCGTGGTCTCGTGCCCGGCCGCGAGCAGCGTCACCAGCTCGTCGCGGATCAGCCGGTCGGTGTACTCGGCCCGCTCGGCGCCGGCTTCCGTCAGCACATGCAGCAGGCCCGGCCCGTCCGGGCCGACCTCCCCGGCGCGGGCGGCCTCGATCGCGCGCCGGGCCACCGCGTCGATCCGGGCGAGATCGGCGGCGACCGCCGCCCGTCCCTCTGCCACGTCCGCGGGCAGCGTCGGCAGGGCCGCCCCCACGGCTTCGACAGCCTCCAGTTCCTGCTGGGTCGCGTCGTCGAGAGGGTGGCCGGTGAGGGAGCGCCAGATGGCGTCCAGGGCGAACCGGTGCATCTCCCGCCCGACGTCCAGGGTCCTGCCGGTGCGGGCGTACTCGGCCCATCGCTCGGCTGCCGTCCGGGCCGCCGCGGTGATCCGCTGCTCGTAGCGGCGCATCCCGGTGCCGGTGAACTGGGACTGGAGCAACCGGCGTTGCCGCTTCCACGCCTCGCCCTCGGCGGACAGGACACCGTCGCCGACCAGCAGCCGGGCGCGGTGGGAGCGCTTGACGTACTGCTCCGGGTGCCGGGCCAGCACGTGCTGGACGGCTTGCGGCTCGGTGACGAGAACAGTGCGGGCCGGCCCGATACGGAACGCCGCGACCCCGCCGACGCGCTCGCGCACCTGCGTCAGCAGCTCGACCAGTTCCCCACTCTGTGAACGCCATCGCGCCACGAGCTCCGGTTCGGCTTCGGGCACCGGCCGGACCGTGCCGGACGGGTGCGGGAGGGAGCCGGGGCCGGCTTCGGTGTCCATGTTCCATCTCCTGGGTGAGCCGCTGGAGCCGGCCGCGACAGCGCGTGCCGACGCCACGGACTGTACGGGAGCCGACTCGCTCGATGGGGGTACGTCCGGGGCGGTCGGTTGTGCGGCCCTGTCAAACGCCGACCGCCGCGCCTTTCTCCGGTGCCTCCGGGGGAGGCTGGCCGATGTCGCCGTCGATCACGCGGCGGGCGAAGTCCCGGGCCTCGTCGAACAACTGGGCGTGGCGCGTGGCATGTTCGGTGCGGAAGTCGTGGTCGTCGAGATCGCTTTCCTCGGCCAGGTCGGTGTCTTCGGTGTCTTCCTCGTCCTCCTCGAACCCGTCGGTTTCGAGGTGGGTGAGGAAGGCGACCAGCTCAGGGCGTGTGGCGGGCGCAGACACGATCTCCTCGCGGACGTGAGTCGGGAAGCCGCAGGAGTAGCGACTGCCGTGGTACTCGTCGACCATGCCGAGGAAGATCGCGTCGAGGCTGGGGAACGACGCCGGGTCGACGACCTCGGCCGGCAGCGGCTTCCTGTCGTCGCGTGCCCTGGGGTTCCAGCAGTCCTGTTCCAGGTCGAGTTCGAGCAGGCGTCGAGCCGCTCCGGACTTGGCCAGGTCGGTCAGGCCGTCGTCCGCGATGACGTTGTCGTGCAGGTCCAGTGCCCAGAGCTGTGGCAGCAGCGCCCAGGCCGCGAGGGCTCGCGCGCCTTGCGTTCCGACGCTGTTGTAGGCCAGCGAGACGCTGTGGAGGCGGGGAGCGGACGCGGGAGAGACCGGTGGCCGCGAGGCTCGCTCGCGTACCACCCGAGGTCGAGACGGGTGACCCCGCGCACCTCCGCGCAGGAGCGTGGGTCCGGCAGGGCCGGGTCGACCGTGCCGTTGCGCGCCGACTGCGGGGAAAGGGAGCGTACGAGCCGCCATGTCGGTTTCGCGTGACCGGCCTTGAGCGCGGCGAGCCAGGACCACGACGCCTCTCGCACCTCATCGGGCCAGGCAGCGAGCCGCTCCTCACAGCGGGACAGCAGATGCTCGGGACAGCCCGCACGCAGCAGAGCGGCACACACCGCACGAAACGCGAGCCTGCTCGGCGGGCCGTCCAGGATCTGCTCGATCTCCGCGTCAAAGTCGATCACGGGCGTAACTTACTGCCAAGCCCTGCCCCGTGCCCCAGGACGAGACCTTCTCGAACCTGCGCAGCCCTGACCCGCGCTCATGCGTCCACGCTTATGCGTCCGCCTCATGCGACCGCGGATCGGACCGCGAAGCCGCTCGCTGGTCCGGGCTCTTCTCGTACACCCCTCCCGGCTCCGTCTCCGCCCTCGGTGTCACCGCGCGACCGCCCGGGTGGCGGATCGCGCACAGGAAGCCGATGCCGAGGGCGATGGCCATGCCGTAGAACACCCATTGGTTGGCCTCGGCGAAGTCCATACGGATCGCGTTCATCGCGTTCCGGGCAGCCGTCGCGGCGGGCCCCGTCCCCGTGGGCGTACTGGAGTCGCCGTTGCCCGTGATGGACTCGGTGATGCTGTGGGCCACGTTGTCGGCGACGTTCGCGGGCAGGCCGCGGGATTCCAGGGTGTTCACGACGTTGTTGTTGGTGGCGTGGGTCAGGATCGTGCCGAAGACCGCCATGCCCACGCTGGCCGCGAAGTTGCGTACGGTCTGGGTGATTCCGGTGACCTCGCCGTAGGAGGGGCCGATGGCCCGGTTCACGGCGTCCGTGGAGGCGGGGGCCAGGATGAAGCCGATGCCCGCGCCGGCCAGAGCGGCGTACGGCCACTGGTCGTGCATCGAGAGGTCGGTGAGCTTGCCGGCCCACAGGGCGAACCCGACGGCGCCCACGATCGTGCCCGTCTTCAACGCCGGGCGCGCACCCTGCTTGTCGAGGATCCGGCCGCCCCACTGCGAGGCGATGGCGAATCCCGCGAAGAAGTACAGCAGGAACAGCGCCGCCTGGTTCGGCGAGGCGCTCAGCGACACCTGGGCGTACACGGAGGCGAAGAAGAACAGCGGCACGAAGGCGAGCATCGAGAAGAAGAGCACCGCCGCGTCCACGGTGAACGCCTTGTCACGGAACACCCGCAGATCGATCAACGGGTGCCGCACGCCTCGTTCGTACCGGACGAACGCGACGAGGATCACCAGGCCGCCCGCGATGCAGCCCCAGGTCGCCGCACTGTCCCAGCCCCACGCCCACGCCTGTTGGAAGCCCAGCACGCACAGGCCCATACCGGCGGCCATCAGCACCGCACCGGGTACGTCGAGGGCGCCGGGGCGCCGCCGGTCCGAGATACGGGCCCAGGCGGTCAGAGCGAGCGCCACGATCGCCACGGGGACGTTGACCCAGAACACCGCGCGCCAGGTCCACCCCGTCAGCCAGCCGCCCAGCAGCGGGCCGAGGGCGGTCAACGCGCCGGACAGCCCGAAGAACAGGGCCAGCGCACGGCCGCGCCGCTCGGGCGGGAACACCGCCACCACCACGGCCAGTGCCGCGGGGAAGAGCAGGGCCGCGCCGAATCCCTGAAGCGCACGGAAGGCGATCAGCCAGGCCTGGGCCGCGTCGCCCTTGGGGACGCAGCCGCACAGCACCGACGAGATGACGAACACCACCGTGCCGACCACTACGACCCGGCGCGGCCCGTACAGGTCCGCGAGCCGGCCGCCCAACGCGAAGAACGCGGCCAGGGACAGCAGATAGGCGTTCACCACCCACTGCATCCCGGGAGCCGACAGTCCCAGTTCGCGGACGATGTCGGGGGCGGCGATCGAGACGATGGTCTGATCGATGAACGTCATCGCCACGGCGAACATCATCGCCGCCAGCGCCACGGTCTGTCGTGGTCCCGACCGGGAAAGGGACGCGGTCCCGCCACGTCCTTGAGACGTGCCACTCACCCGTCCAGTCTGCGGCAGACCGGCCGACGCCGCATCACCAGCGACAGTCGTGGAGGCCGTGACACCCGGCCCGCTGCGGTGCGCGCGGGCTCGTCGCGAACCGACGTACCGTCACTGCCCCGCAGCGAAGGGCTCCCTGGCCGTGAGGTTCCGAACGCGCGTGGTCAACCCGCCCTGCTCGCCGCGGCGTCGAGCACCGGGCCGAGTTCCCGGGACACGGTCGTGAGCGCCCGTACGTCCCGCTCGGCCCGTGCCATCAGGATCGCGCCCTCCAAGGCGCTGATCATCAAGGTGGCGAGCCCCGCGGCCCGTTCCTCGGGTACGCCCATCTCCACCAGGGCGCGGCCCACCGGCCCGGTCCAGGTGGCGAACGCGGCGGCCACCGCCTCCCGGGTCGAATCCGTGGACTCCGCGCAGTCCACCGTGGCCGCCGCCACGGGGCAGCCGCCGCCGAACCCGACGGCCTCGTACTCGTCGGTCCACTGGCGCACCATCTGCGCGAACAGCCCGCTCGGCGTCGGCTCGGGCAGCGCGGCCAGGAGGTGGGCGACCCGGTTTCCGGCGTACCGGCCCGCCCACCCGACGGCCTCGTTGACCAACTGTTCCTTGCCGCCGGGGAAGTAGTGCTGGAGCGAGCCGCGCGGTGCCGAGGCGTGTGCGGCGACCTCGCGCATTCCCGTGGCGGCCACGCCGTCCCGCCGGATGAGCTGGGCCGCGCTGAAGACCATCCGCTCGCGTGGCCCGCGTTCGGACACCGCCATCCCGACCTCCGTCCCCGCTGCATCCGCGCGCTCGAAGCTGCAGGCTCCCATTCTATGACAGTGGTCATATCGACCGGTACTATGACCGCTGTCATAGCGGCGGTGGCCGTGCCGGCGCCCAGGTCTCGACGTGCGAGCGCGCAACGAGCGGACCGCGGGCGTGCGACAGCGGAAACGGAAGCGGAAACGGCGGTGCATCGTGTACGTGGGTTTCATCGGCCTCGGTGTCATGGGACAGCCCATGGCGCTCAACCTCGTCCGTGCGGGCACGCCCCTCGTCGTGTGGAACCGCAGCAGTGACCGCTGCACACCCCTGCGCGCCGCCGGGGCAGAGATCGCCGCGAGCCCCGCCGACGTCTTCGAGCGGGCGGAGACCGTCGTCCTCATGCTGGCCGACGAGACCGCCCTGGACACGGTTCTCGGGCGCGGCACCCCCGACTTCGCCGCCCACCTCGCCGGCCGCACCGTCGTCCACATGGGTACGACCGCGGCCGAGTACTCGGCAGCACTCCAGGACGCCGTACGGTCCGTGGGCGGCCGCTATGTCGAGGCCCCGGTCTCCGGCTCCCGGGTCCCCGCCGAACGGGGCGAACTCGTGGCGATGCTCGCAGGCGACGACGACGCCGTCGCGGCCGTACGCCCGCTGCTCGCGCCCATGTGCCGCGAGACGTTCGAGTGCGGCGGCGTACCGGGCGCCCTGCTGATGAAGTTCTCGGTGAACCTGTTCCTGATCACCCTGGTCACCGGCCTGACCGAGGCGTTCCACTTCGCCGACCGGTACGGGCTCGACCAGCGCCTGCTCCAGGACGTCCTGGACGCCGGGCCCATGGCGAGCGCGGTCTCCCGGACGAAGGCGCCCAAGCTGCTGGGCCGCGACTTCGCCGTCCAGGCGGCGGCCGCCGACGTCCTGAAGAACAACCGGCTGATCGCCGAGGCCGCCCGCAGGGCCGACATGGCGTCCCCGCTGCTCGACGTCTGCCACGCCCTGTTCGGCGAGACCGTCGACCAGGGACACGGCGGCGAGGACATGGTGGCCGTACTCCATGCCCTGGAGACCCGGACCGCGGGCGGTCAGGCACCGGCGATCGACTCCACGGGGGCCGGTTTTCCCACCGGATGACGGCAGGGACCGGTTGCCATGCGGGATGACGGACGATCAGGCAGCAGCTCACGGGGACGCACGCCCCAGCATGTCGAAGAGCGCCACGATCCGCTCCCCGTCGGTGCCCTCAAGCGAGCGCGCCTTCAGGGCAGCAGTCGCCGTTCGTTCGCCACGGCCACCGCGCCCGCGCGGGTGTCCACGCCGAGTTTGTCGTAGATGCGGCGCAGATGGGTCTTGACCGTGGCCTCGCTGATGAACAGGGCGCGGGCGATGTCACGGTTGCCGATGCCGCGGGCGAGCTGGGCCAGGATGTCGCGCTCGCGGTCCGTGAGGGTGGGCCGGGGCCGGCGCAGGCCGGCCATGACGCGGCCGGCGACCGGGGCCGACAGGGCGGTCCGTCCCTCGGCGGCCGCGTGGATCGCGGCGAAGAGCTCGTCGGGGCGCTCGGCCTTGAGCAGATAGCCCGTCGCCCCCGCCTCGACGGCCCGGGTGACGTCGGCGTCCGTGTCGTACGTGGTGAGGACCAGGACATGGGTGCGGGCGCCGGGAGAGGAGGTGAGCCGGCGGGTGGTCTCCACGCCGTCGATGCCCTCGCCCAGTCGCAGGTCCATCAGCACCACGTCCGGCGAGAGCTTCGCGGCCAGCGCGAGCGCCTCCTGACCGGTGCCCGCCTCGCCGACGACCTCGATGTCCGGGGCACTGTCGAGCAGGGCCAGCAGTCCGGCCCGTACGACGGCGTGGTCGTCGCAGACCAGGATGCGCACGGGAGCGCGGTCGGGGCTCATCGGGGCGCCTCCAGGGGGACGGCTGCGGACAGGACGGTGCCCTCGCCGGGCGTGGACTCGACGGTCAGTGTGCCGCCGAGCGCGCGCAGCCGGGCCCGCATGGCGGGCAGCCCGTGCCCGCGTCCGCCGCCGGGGGAGTCGGGCAGGGCGGCGGGATCGAATCCGTGGCCGTCGTCGGCGACGTCCAGGACGACCTCGTCGTCGAGGACGGTGAGGGTCAGGGCGGCGCTGCCTGCGCCGGCGTGCTCGCGGACGTTGGCCAGGGCGCCCTGGGCGACCCGCAGCAGGGCCGAGCGGATCCGGTCGGGCAGCTGGGGGAGCCGGCCGTCGCCGTCGATGTGGACGCGTACGGCCAGGTCGGCGCCGGACTCCCGCGCGGCCAGGGCACGCAGCGCCTCGTCGAGGCCCTCGCCGTCGGCGAGGTCGGCGGGCGCAAGGTCGTGCACGAAGCGCCGGGCCTCGGCGAGGTTGTGCTCGGCGACGGACGCGGCGGTGCGGACATGGACGCGGGCCTTGTCCGGTTCGGTCTCCCACACCCGGTCCGCGGCCTGGAGGAGCATCCGCTGGCTCGACAGGCCCTGGGCGAGCGTGTCGTGGATCTCCATGGAGAGCCGCTGCCGTTCGGCGAGGGTGCCCTCGCGGCGTTCTGAGGCGGCGAGTTCGTGACGGGTGCGGATGAGGTCGTCGATCAGGACGCGCTGGCGTGCGGTGTGCCGTTCCATCTGCAGGAAGACGGCGGTGGCCAGGGCGGCGACGGCGGGCGGCGCCAGGACCAGGTTCGGGTC
Organism: Streptomyces sp. bgisy027; assembly: GCF_057710365.1. NCBI lineage: Bacteria > Bacillati > Actinomycetota > Actinomycetes > Kitasatosporales > Streptomycetaceae > Streptomyces > Streptomyces sp. bgisy027. Next base: position 46,650 of record NZ_JBYIVZ010000050.1, on the reverse strand, counting down.
GAAGCGGCCCGAGAGCTTTACCTGCGCGGCCACGACGAACACGGTCAGGACCGCCACGAGAGCGAGGGCCGCGCGCGGCGGCAGCGTGCGCAGGCCGGTGTAGAACAGGGGCACCGCGCACCAGGCGAAGCTGGGCGCGAGCACGACCAGGACCATCCACACCACGACGGTCAGCGCCAGCCACGCCGTGTGCCGCCGGGTGGGCCGCAGGCCCGAGTCGCCCGCCCTGGGCCCCAGCAGGTGCAGCGCGGCGAGCACCACGGACAGCGCGATGATCCACGGCGTACGGGGTTCCCCGGGGTGACGCAGCAGGAAGCGGGCGAGGGCTCCGCCGAGCAGCAGGAAGAACGCCGCGTCCATCACGGCGCCGAGCCACCTGGTGTCCACGGTGCTCGGCTCGTACGACCGGTTCCCCATCCGGGGCCGCCTCCCTCCCTGCTCGTGGGCGCTGAACTGGGCAAACACCTTCATTGTGGCCCGGTGCGGCCCTGGGTGGGTCAACCGATCGGATGACCCCGGTGTCGTCCGTTCCGCGGTCTTGTGGCAGCCGGAACGTCGACCGTCCGGGGCCGTTTCCGGGCCGAGGGTGGAGAGCGGACGAAGCGGGGCGGCAACCGGCCGCCCCGCCCACCGAAGGAGTCGACCGACCCATGAACCCCGTGCACAAGAAGTTCTCCCGCCGTGCCCGCGTCGCCACCGGCGGTGCCGTGCTCGCCGTCGTCGCCCTGGCGGGCTTCGGCGCGGTGAACGCGAACGCCTCGGCGCCGGCCACGACCTCCGCCACCGCCACGTCCGCCGCCGTCCCGGCCCGGGCCACCACCACCTCCACCCACCTGACGATCGACGCCGCCACCGAGGCCGCGCAGGCCGCGCTCCACGCCGCAGAGAAGGAGAACCAGCGCGTCACGGTCGCCGTCGTCGACCGCAACGGCAACACCATCGTCACCCTGCGCGGCGACGGCGCCGGACCGCAGTCCTACGAGTCCGCCGAGCGCAAGGCGTTCACCGCGGTCTCCTGGAACGCCCCGACGTCCCGGCTGACCGAGCGTCTCCAGCAGACCCCGACCCTCAAGGACATCCCCGGCACCCTGTTCCTGGCGGGCGCCGTGCCCGTCACCGCCGGCAACGCCCCGATCGCCGGCATCGGCGTCGCGGGCGCCCCGTCCGGCGCGCTGGACGAGAAGTTCGCGCAGGCGGGCGCACAGGCGGTCGGTCGCTAGCCACCGGACGCGCGCAGCGAGCGCCTCTCCCGGCGGAGGGGGGCCGAGCACCCATCAGCGCTCGGCCCCCGCTACGGCGTCGCAGCCCGTTCACCCCGAGGCATGTGCGCCGGTACGGGCCCGGCAAACGGTGTCGGTGGGGGCCATTAAGCTCCCGCCCATGAGTGAGGGAGACAGAGGTCCCGGCAGACGGGTTGTCGACGGGCGCTTCGAGTTGGAGGCCCGTCTCGGCGGCGGCGGGATGGGGACCGTCTGGCGGGCCAGGGACCTGGTGCTGCACAGGCTGGTGGCGGTCAAGGAAGTCCGGCCGCCCGACCGGGACCTGGCGGAGTACGACCCCGAGGGCGCGCGGATGCTGCGCGAGCGTGTGCTGCGCGAGGCACGGGCGCTGGCCAGGATCGACCATCCGAACGTCGTCACCATCCACCACATCGTCGACGGCGGCGAAGCCACCTACCCATGGATCGTCATGGAGCTGGTCAGCGGCGGTTCGCTGGCCGACCGGCTGGCGCAGGGGCCGATGCCGCCCGCCGACGCCGCCCGGATCGGCCGGGGTGTGCTGGCCGCGCTGGCCGCCGCCCACGACGCCGGCATCCAGCACCGGGACGTGAAACCTGCCAACGTCCTGCTGCGGTCCGACGGTCGGCCCGTCCTCACCGACTTCGGCATCGCCGCGATCCGCGAGACGACGACCAACCTCACCGCGACCGGCTCCATCATCGGCACGCCCGACTTCATGGCCCCGGAGCGCATATCGGGCCACGAGGGCGGTGCCGCCTCCGACCTGTGGTCGCTGGCGATGATGCTGTACACCGCGCTGGAGGGCCACCACCCGCTGCGCCGCGGCACCCCGCTGGCCACGCTCGCCGCGGTCCTCAGCGACGACGTACCGCCTCCCGTGCGAGGCGGCGCCCTGGGCGGCGTCCTCATGAGCGTGCTCGTAAGGGAGCCCTCCGCACGGCCGTCCGCCGCCGAACTGGACCGCAGGCTCACCGAGTTCGAGTCTGCGCCTGCCGGCCCGGCGCCCGTGCCGGACACGCACACCTCCTATCCGCTGAACCCGCCGACGCCCTCCGCCACCGTCTCCCCCTCGTACCCGGGGACTTCGGGCTCGTCGACCACGTCCGTCCCGTTCGACGCCCCCGCCTCCGCGCCGACGGCCGCCCCCGGCGGATTCGGGCCACCGCTCCACCTCGGGCCCTACGCCACGCCCCAGCCGGTCACCGCGCCGGTGCGGGCGGAAGGCCGCCGCAGCCCCAACCTGCCCGTCCTGCTGGGCGTCTCGGGGACCTCGCTCGCCGGAGTGGTGGCCCTGCTGTGGTGGCTGCTGCCGCTCGGCGGCGGCGCGGGCGACTCAGGGGACTCGGGCGCGCGGAGCCCGTCCACCACCTCGGCGTCGCGGCCGACCTCGTCCACCACGGCCCCCTCGGAAGGGTCGTCCGGCGCCCCGGCCGCGCAACGGTCGCAGGACACGGACTCCGCCGGGGTGCTCACCCCAGCCGGCATCCGCGCCGCCATCAAGGCCCTGGAGAAGGAGACCGGCCGGAACAGGTACGGCGACTTCAGCGTCTACGAGGGCTTCGTGTCCGCCGAGGTCATGGTGGACGGCAGCAACACCAAGTACGACTCCTACACCTACTACCCGGGGCGCGGCGTTCAGAAGGGCATCATCAAGAGCACCCTGTCGGGCGGCGACCAGCCTTTCACGCTCGACAAGTACAACTGGGACGCGGTTCCCGCGCTGTTGGCCGAAGCCGACAAGAAGCTCAACGTCAAGAACCCGGAGATGCGTTACATCCTGGTGAAGTCGGACAACAGCGTCTTCGACACGCCGGCCCACCTGGCCGTCTACCTGTCCGACGAGTACGGAGACTCCGGCTACCTGGAGGCCACCCCGGACGGCAAGGTGACCGACGTGACGCCGGCGGAAGGTTCGTAGCGCGAGTCGCCGTTGGCCGAACTTCGCCTTGTGGCGGTCGCCGACACCCCGGCGAGGTCGTGCAGGTGAGGTCCTGCCAGTGGCGGCGGAAGAGAGTGGGGCCGAACCGGCCGGCTCCCGCCACCTCCCGTGCATGGTCCGAGCTGTCGACGCCGGCGGCGGCGGGAGGCCGTAGTCCGGGCGGCGTCGCCGGATCCAAGCGCTCGTAGCAGCCCTGGACCTCGACGAGGAACTCCTCGGTGCCGCCGTTCACATGCTGCGTCCGCACCACGGCCAGGGCTCCGGCCGGACGCAGCGCGTCGGCGGCCTTCGGTACCCGTACCGCCGGGTCGATCCAGTGGAACGCCGTCGCCGACACGACCGCGTCGTACGGCCCGTCCGGCAGCGGCCAGTCCTCGAACCGGGTCGTCACCACGTCCACATCCGGGTACCCGGCGAGATCGCGGCGGGCGACCGCGGCCATCCGCGCCCCCGCCTCGACAGCGGTGATCCGGCAGCCCCGCCGGGCCGGCGGCACCGTCACCTGGCCGGTGCCGCAGCCCACCTCCAGTACACGGCTGCCGGGGACCGTGCCCGCGAGCTCCGCCAGGTCGTCGTACAACCGGGGTCGGCCGGGCCGGCCCGGTCGTACAGCTCCGCGTCCTCGTCGGACGTCCGGCTCGGACGAGCCCGCCGGTACTCCTCGGGACTGTCGTCGCACCGCGTGCGCGTGGGGGGTGCCGGGCATGAGCAGCAGGTTGGCGACACGAGGTCGCGCTCCCGGCGACGGTGCGCGAAACGGCGGCTCGGCGGTACCCGTGGCCCCACCCTTCCGCGACGTCACTGCGCATCGCACCGCATTCGTACGAGTAGCCGCGCTCTGCCTGGGAACCAGCAGCGGTGGAAGGCACAACTAGTCACCACGGCCACGAGCACAGACAGGCCGAAGAGGGTGTGATGGCGACCGATTCGCGTGACGGCGACAAACCGTCGTCCGAGGAGACGCAGAACTGGCAGGCCACATTCGACGGGGGCGTCGGCGATGTGACCAGAGCCCGCCTGAGTGCGGAGCGATTCCTGATGACGCTGGAGCGGGCGTCGCCACCGGCGACGCCCGAGTACCGGGACGACATCGTGCTGGTCGTCACCGAACTCGCCGCCAACGCCATCCAGTACGCGCCGGGGCCCATAGGGCTGACGCTGCGCAGGGCGTTCGACGGTGTGCACGTGACGCTCAGTGACACGAGCACCACCGAACCGGCGCCGCGCCCCTTCCACCCCGGAACCGGCCGCGGCGGCGGTATCGGCTGGTATCTGATCCAGACCCTGTGCGACGAGGTCACCGTGGTGGTGCGGGCGGACGGCAAGGACGTGCACGCCTTCATGCCCTGGTGAGCCACCCGCCCGCCGAACCGGTCGGCTCACCTGAGCGGCACGAACACGCTGACCGTCTTGCCGCCCTCCCGGCGGCGGTCGATCCGGATCTCGCGGGACAGCCGGATGATCAGCGGCCAGCCGTATCCGCTGCCCTCGTGCGTACGGGGGAGGGCCCCGGGCCCGTAGGCGGCCGAGGGGACGGCGTCGCTGTAGTCGTGCACGCTCAGCCGCACCCCGTCGGCGAGCGGGGACACCTCGAACCCCGCCAGGCCGCCGCCGTGCCGGATCGCGTTGGCGACCAGCTCCGACACGACCAGCAGGAGATCCATGACGGCTGTCTCACCGGCCGTGCCGGCCGCAGGCCGCCAGTGCTCCTCGACGACCGAGCGCACATAACTCCGGGCCGCCGCCGCACTGGTGATCGTGACCGGCCGGGTGCGCGCCTCGGCGCTGTCCCGGTCCGGACGGTGCTCCGCCGGTCTCATGGCCGCTCGTCGGTCGCCTGCGGGATGCGCATCAGATGCCGGGCATCCCGGGCGCGTACCAAGTGGACTGCGGTCGCCGTCACTACACCACTCCTCGCTCGCTGTCGTCCGCGCGTCTCGTCGTCCTCGTCCGCACGTGCGCCTGGGGATCCGCTACCCGGGAGCCTGCGAATCATGGGGCAGAGAAGCGTAGTAGCCACCAACGGCAGACAGGTACTCGGGGTCGAGGGTCTCGCGATCGGTCTCGAAACGCGGCGCCGCCTTGGCCTCCGCGCGGGTACAGCGCACCGTCACCACCCGGGTCTCCTCGGCGATGGTGGAGACCAGGCCGGCCGGGATCAGCAGACTCCTGCCGAACACCCAGGCGCCCGTGTCCACGATCAGATGCCGCAAGGGGGTGTCGTCGGCCTGACGGTCCACATGCCCGATGGTCCCGTCACTGGCCTCGACGGAGTATCCGGTGAGCGTCCGCCCTTCGTGATGACCGCTCTCGGGCGCGTAGGCCCAGATTCTGTCGGTGCTCACATCGCATCCTTCTCGGTGTCGTCGTTCTCTTCGCGGTGGCCCGGGCCGGTCAGGCCACGCTCGCCGGCTCTCTCGCCGCGGCGAGCAGCCGGCGGGCCCGCAGCAGAGCCTGCCCCACTTCCCGCGTCCCGGTCGACACGCACAGCGTGTACGCCAGGTCCTGCACGCGCAGCTCGCGCCGCCGGCCGGCGGCGTCCGGCCCGTCGCCCTGCTGGGCCGTGAGCGCCTCGTACTCCTCGACGAGGCCGCGGAGTATCGCCGGATGGGGTATCAGCACAGGTCATCCTTCCTGGGGGTGGTCGTCGCAGCCGGCTCCGAGCACCTCGTCGCGCACCCGGGCGCAGCACCGGCTGATGAGCCGGGAGACATGCATCTGGGAGATGCCGAGTTCGTCGGCTATGCGGCTCTGCGTCATGTCCTCGAAGAAGCGCAGGTACAGGATCGTGCGTTCGCGTTCGGGCAGGCGCCGCAGCCCTTCCTTCGCCGCCTCCCGGTCGACGACGACGTCGTACGCCCCGTCGCACGCGCCGATCGTGTCGGCGAGGCTGAATCCGTCCTCGCTCGACGACATCTCGGCGTCCAGCGACAGGGTGCTGAAGCTGTCGAGCGCTTCGAGGCCCGTGTTGACCTCGTCCTCGGTGAGCCCGGTGTGAGCGGCGATCTGGGCGACCGACGGGTTGGAGCCGTCCGAGGTGGTGAGGTCGCGGCGCGCCACGCGGACCTTGTTGCGCAGGTCCTGGACGCGACGGGGAACCCGCAGGGCCCACATCCGGTCGCGGAAGTGCCGCTTGATCTCACCCGTGATGGTGGGCACGGCATAACTCTCGAAGGCCCCTCGACCGGGCTCGTACCGGTCAATGGCCTTGACCAGACCGAGCGCCGCGACCTGGCGCAGGTCCTCCAGGGACTCGCCGCGGTTGCGGAAGCGGCCGGCGATGCGATGGGCCATGGGCAGCCAGGCCTTGGTCAGTTCGTCGCGTATCGCCTCGCGCTCGGGCCCGTCGGGCAGGGCGGCGAGGCGGACGAAGTCGGATCCGGTGTCGGGAGCGTCGTTGTGGACGCGTCCCCCGGACACACGGGAGCGGGTGGGGTTGTCGGAAACTTGTGCGGACGTCTCGACCAGCATGGGGGAACAACTCCTGAAGCGGCGTTCTCAGGGGGTCTCCGTGGGAAACGGTGCACGGGGCACGAGGCCCCGGAGCGTTCTCAGTTGTGGCACCGGTGCGCCTCCGGTCCGAAGCACGAAGACCCGCATGCCCCACGACCGAGGGCGCAAACAGGGTGCTCCGGATGACAGGGCCGACCGGTCCCGCGAGGGGGTCGGCCTCCCATTTGGGGGGCTTTCGTGTACGACGTGTCCGGATCGGGTGCATCCGAGGGTGAATTCAGGCCAGAACTCATCCCCGTTCCGTGATCCGCGCCACGGTTCAGGAATGAGCGGCGCGAGCGGGGGCACGCGGGCAACTGACAACAGGTTCCGGTTATTGGGAGGGCGTCATGGCAGCCGTGACGGCGGTGCAGGCAACGGCCACGGCACAGGAGGCGGTCACGACGGACGACGCGGCGCTGCCGCTGATCGAGGATCCGACGAAGGTGAGCCCCAAGGACGCACGGGAGTTGTCGCGTCAGTTCTTCGACCGGCTGGTCATGCTCGAAGAGGGCACGCACGAATTCCAGTACGTCCGCAACACCTTGATCGAGATGAACCTGTCCCTGGTGCGGTACGCGGCATCCCGCTTCCGGACCCGCGGGGACTCCCTCGAAGATGTCGTCCAGGTCGGGACCATCGGCCTGATCAAGGCCATCGACCGCTTCGAGGTGTCCCGGGAGGTCGAGTTCACCACGTTCGCCGTCCCGTACATCGTCGGCGAGATCAAGCGGTTCTTCCGTGACACGAGCTGGGCCGTCCATGTGCCGCGCCGGTTGCAGGAGGCGCGCGCCGAGCTGGCCAAGGCGACCGAGGAACTCAGCTCCCGCCTGGGCCGTATGCCCACCACGCGTGAACTGTCGGAGCTGATGTCGCTGTCGGAGGAAGAGGTCATCGAGGCCCGCAAGGCGTCCAACTGCTACCAGTCCGCCTCCCTCGACGCCGCCGTCACCGCTGACGCCGAGAACGGCGAGTCCGTCCTGGCCGACCTGCTCGGCGAGGAGGACCCCTCGCTGGAACTCGTGGAGGACTTCCACTCGTTGGCGCCCCTGATCGCCGGGCTGGACGACCGTGAGCGCCGGATCATCCACCTGCGCTTCGTCGAGGAACTCACCCAGGCGCAGATCGCCGAGCAGATCGGCGTGTCCCAGATGCACGTCTCGCGGCTCATCAGCCGCATCCTCAAGCAACTGCGCGTCGGCCTGCTGGAGCCCGGGGTCGCCTGAGCGACGGCGCCGCACGCACGACGCCGTCCGAGCCGGACCGCGGCCGATCCGGCCGCGGCCCGGCGCCGTCGTCACGCCGTGTGTCGTCGTCACGCCGTGTCGGCATCGCCCGGGTGCCGGCACGGCGCCGCGAGGGGGATCACCGCGGTCACGCGTTTCCCGCCGGCGGGAAGGTCCGACACCAGCACGGTGCGGGACAGCCGGCACACGATGGGCCAGCCGCGGCCGCCGCACCGGTGCCGGCCGTGGCGGTCGACGGGGTCCAGGGCCACCGGGCGCCGTCGCTCCCGGTCGCTCACGGACAGATACAGGTTCTGGCCGACGACCTCGACGTCGAAGCCGGTGATGCCGCCCCCGTGCAGCATCGCGTTGGTCGTCAGTTCGGACGCCACCAGCAGCGCGTCCGAGAGGGTGTCGGGCGCGCAGCCGGCGCCCCGGGTGGGTGTCTGCTCGGACAGGGTCCGCCGTACGACTCCGCGTGCCTCGGCCGGTGAGGCCGGACTCCACGGCTCGTGCCCGCCACGGCCCGCGTCCACCGGGCTCCTGGCGACACCGGTCCGGTAGATCTCACTCATCCTTTCGCTCCCTGACAAAGGCGGGGAGGCGGAGAACCCGCCGAGCGTCCGTGACGACCCCGACCAGGTCCGAGTCCCTTTTCTCCTCCCCATCGCGTGAGGTTCTCTCCCTGTTCGCGTGACCGCTCTGCCGGTTGCCAAACCGCCCCGTCCGCCCCACGGCGTGAAAAGCGGTCAGAAGCTCGAAGGCATACGGCTCATTCGCACGTGCTCTGTGTGCTGGGGAGGTTCGGGGGTAGGCGGGCGAACGCAATCGACGGGCCGTCCCGGGAGATTCCCTCGCACCGGCGAGGCATCGAATCCGGTCGCCGGGGCACCCGTCACCGTCGCCGAGCCTGTGGAGGTACTTGTGTCCGTTGCCCAGAATCCCTTGTCGATCAAGGTGGAAGTGCCCCGTGAGGACGCCGTTCTGCTGACTGTCGAGGGCGACCTGGACATGGATACGGCGACCGAGTTGCAGCACCACCTGGCCAACCAGCTCCACCACGGCCGCAGGCATTTCCTGCTCGACATCGCCGGTGTCCCCTTCATGGACTCGTCCGGCATGAACATCGTCCTGCGGGCGTATCAGGAAGTGCGGGAGATCCCGGGAGGGGTGTACGTCATCTCCCCGACGCCGGCCGTACGGCGGATCATGGATCTCACCGGTGTCAGCATCACGGTCCCGATTGTGGGGAGCATCGAGGAGGCACTCGCCACCGCGGACGCCGGGCCGAGGGACCGGGAGTCCTAGGCCCCGGCGGCCGCCGCCCGCCGCACGGGGGCGAAGACCGCGTCCCGAAGAGGCAGTTCACCGATCGATACCCGCACTCGCATCCAAAACAGTTGCCGTTTGACAACTATGACCATCAGGCAACAGAGTGAGCGAGTCAAGCGCGGGAGGGGTGTGAAACGTGCCGGTCGGCAACGAGTACGGCCCGCGTCGCCGGGCAGCGGTGCGCACGCGGCACCGCCCCGGCGCCGAACCGGGGCGCGGGAGTGTGTCAGGCGCTCCTGGCGTCGGCGGCCTCTTCGGCCTCGTCGCCTTCGTGGATCTCCGCGGACGCCGCGGCGCAGAACGCCTCCAGCCCCTCCAGCAGCGCCGTGCGCTTCGCTACGGGCATCTGCTCCAGCACCGACTGGATCGCGGCCTCGCGCCGCGCGCGCAGTTCCGCCAGAAAGGACCGTCCGCGCCGGCTCAGATGCAGCCGCAGCTCGCGGCGGCTGGACGTGCTGGGCGCGCGCTCCACGAACCCCACCGCCTGGAGGCGGTCGCACAGCCGGCTGGTCGACGGTGGCGTGGAGCCGAGCGCCTCGGCGAGCATGCGCAGGTTGATGCCGTCGCTGTGCTCCAGGATGAACAGCACGCGGATCTGGGAGGCGGACACCGGCGCCGTGGAGGCACGGCCCCACAGGACCTCCAGCAACTCGGCGGCCTCGGAGGTCACACGCGCCACCTCGTCCGGCCGCGGTTGCGAGTACGGGGAAGTCACGGCTCCACTCTTCCAGGCTTCGCGGGCACTGTCAGCCCACCGGTTCGGGCAATACGTACAGAACACTAGATACGGACAAGAAGGACCGACGGACGGCGTCCGCGAACTGCGGGTCCAACGCCGTCACTGTGACAAGAATGGCGTATCCAACATCGTGAACAGATTCGTGGCAGCCGAGCGGGCGCTTCGCTCCGCGGCCCCGCACCAGTTGGTGGACGCGGTCCGCGAAGCTCTGTGCAACGACTATGCGGCGAAGTCCGTCCAGCTCCTCCTGGCCGACTACGGCCTGGCCACGCTCCAGCCGGTACGTCCGGCCGCGAGCGCGCCCCAGTCCGTGCCGGCGCACACCGGCCCGGCCGGACGGGCCTTCGGTTCCCAGGAACCCTTCGTCGAGAAGCTGACCGACGGCGAGGTGCGCCTGCACCTGCCGGTGACCGTGCGCGGTGACCGGCTCGGCGTCCTGGCCGTCACGATGCCCTCCGCCGACCAGGCCCAGGACTGCCTGGACGAGCTCACCGACGTGGCCCAGGTGCTGGCGCACGAGGTGATCGTCGCCGACCGGGACACCGATCTCTACCTGCGGGCGCGCCGCACCGACCGGCTCACCCTGGCCGCGGAGATGCAGTGGCAGCTCCTGCCCGGCCGGGCCTGCGCCAGCACCGAGTACGCGCTGGGCGCCCAGCTGGAACCCGCGTACTCGATCCACGGCGACAACTTCGACTGGTCCGCGTCCGCCGACCGCCTGGTGTTCTACATCACCAACGGCATGGGCGAGGGCATCGAGGCCGCCCTGCTGACCAACCTGGGCATCAACGCCCTGCGCAACGCCCGCCGCGCGGGACTGTCCATCGCGGACCAGGCCGCCCTCGCCGACCAGGCCGTGTACGCCCAGTACCGCGGGGACGCCTACCTCTCCGTGCTCCTGCTCGACCTCGAACTGAGCACCGGCCGGCTCCAGGTCGTCGACGCCGGCTCCCCGCAGATGCTGCGGCTGCGCGCCCGCGGCGTCGACATCCTCGACCTCGAGGCACAGCTCCCGCTGGGCATGTTCGAGGAGACGGACTACGTCGCCCACGAGCTGGCGATCGAGCCCGGCGACCGGCTCCTGTTCGCCAGCGACGGGGTGTACGACGTCGTCGCGCCCGGCGGCGAGCGGTACGGCGATCGCGCGCTGGCCCGAGCCATGGTGTCGACCAGCCTGCTGCCCGCGGCCGAGGTCCCGCGTGCCGTCCTGAGGGAACTGTCCGGTCACCGCGGCACGCCCGTGGCCGACGACGACGCACTGGTCGTCTGCCTCGACTGGTTCGGGCCGCGACAGCCGTCATGAGCGAAACACCCGGCGCTCCCCGCACGGTCGGGCGGCGCGCACCACGAAGAAGGAGGGAAGCAAGTGCCGGAGCAGCAGACGGCAGAAGGCCCGATCGGCCCGGCGGAGGAGGTGGGGGACTTCCTGCGGCTGCGCCGCGAGCAGATCGCCCAGCGCTGGGCCGACGCGGCGGTGTTCCGCACCGTGTTCACCGTCTCCCGGGACGAGGCCGTGGAGGCCGGCCGGGCCGTGGTCGAGGCGCTGGCCGCGGTGGCCTCCTCGGGGCGCGTGGAGGACTCGGAGGCCGACGGGTTCACCGTCGTCCGCGAGCAGCTGGCACGCACCGCGCACTCACGGGCCCGCGCCGGCGCCACCATCGGGCAGATCTCGAGCGAGATGGACGCGCTGCGCCAGCCCGTCACCGAGCTCCTGCTGGAGGAGCTCAGCGGCAAGTCCGCCGAGCACCGGCAGGAGTGCGCCACGGCGCTGGCCGTGCTGATGGGCACCCTGCGCCTGGTCATGCTGGAGACGACCACGATCTCCGGGCAGGAACTCATCAACCGCCAGCGGCTGGAAATGCTCGAGATCGCCACTCCCGTCATCAAGCTGTGGGAAGGTATCGTCGCCGTGCCGCTGATCGGCACGCTCGACAGCGCCCGCAGCCAAGTGGTGATGGAGACGCTCCTGGACGCCGTGGTCGAGCAGCACGCCCGTTTCGCGATCCTGGACATCACCGGAGTGCCGACCGTCGACTCGCTGGTGGCGCAGCATCTGATGAAGACCGTGGCGGCGGCGCGGCTGATGGGGGCGGAGTGCATAGTCTCCGGCATCCGGCCGGCCATCGCGCAGACCATCGTCCACCTCGGCATCGACCTCAGCTCGGTGCTCACCCGCGCCAGCCTCGCCGACGCCCTGGGCTACGCCCTCCAGCAGCAGGGCGCGCACATCGTGGCGAACCCCGCCGCGGCGGAGCCCCGGTGACCGGCGCCGCCACCTACCCGTACGAAGGCCATGTGCCCGTGCTGCGGCTGGGCAGGGTCCTGCTGGTCACCCTCCAGGGCGACCTGTACGACAGCACGGCCGAGCAGCTGCGCCAGGACATCGGCAGGACCGTGTCCGACAGCGCGATCACCGGCGTGGTCATCGACCTCTCCGGCGTCGAGATCGTCGACTCCTTCATGGGGCGTGTGCTCAGCGACGTCGCCGCCATGACCCGGCTGCTGGCCGCGCAGACCGTGGTGGCGGGGATGCGCCCGGCGGTGGCCATCACCTTGGTCGAACTCGGCCTGACCCTGCCGGGGCTGCGCACCGCCCTGCACACCGAGGAGGCCCTGCGCCTGCTCGGCGCCGAGGTCTCGGCCCTGCCTCGCGACGGGCGTGCACGCCGGGAGAGCCCGTGACCCACAGCACCGGCGGCGTCTCGGCCCGCCTGCCGATCCACTCGGACCTGGACCTGGTCCGGGTGCGCCAGCATGTGCGGCAGATGGCGGCCCGACTCGGGTTCGGTCTGGTGGAACAGACCAAGCTCGTCACCGCGGCCAGTGAGTTGGCGCGCAACGCCCTCGTGCACGGCGGCGGGGGCCGCATGGAGTGCATGGAGGTCACCAGCGGCGGGGTACGGGGGCTGCGGCTCGTCTTCAGCGACGAGGGCCCCGGCATCGCCGACCTGGACCAGGCCCTGTCGGACGGCTACACCTCCGGCGAGGGGCTGGGGATGGGCCTGGGCGGCTCTCGCCGACTGGTCCACGAGTTCTCCGTGGAAAGCCGGCGCGGTGCCGGGACCACCGTGACGGTGACGTCCTGGATCTCCGGGCCGCCCCGCCCGCGCGAGGCGCCCTGATGCCGCGCGTCTGGGAGGTGCCCGTCCACGACTCGACCCGGGTGCGTGACGCCCGCGTGGCGGCCCGCGAGGCGGCCCGCCACGCCGGGCTCGCCGACGACCGGGTCGCCACGGCCGAGCTCGTGGCCACCGAACTCGCCACCAACCTGCTCAAGCACGCCGGTGGCGGACGGGTGCTCCTCGACCTCGTGGGCCCGCCCGTGCCGGCCCATGGCGACGAGCGGATCCTCCTGGTCCAGATCATGGCCATCGATCACGGCCCCGGCATGCCCGACACCGCCGCGGCCCTGCGCGACGGGTACTCGACCGCAGCCTCTCTCGGCGCGGGTCTCGGCACCTGTCTGCGCATCGCGGACGACTTCGGTCTGCACAGCACGCCGGGGCGGGGAACGACGGTGATGGCCAGGATCGCCCCCCACCGCGACCATGACTCCGCCGGCCCGCGCTCGGAGCCGCCTCCGGTGCGGGCCGGCGGAGTCAACATGCCGCTTGCGGGAGGGGAGTTCTCCGGTGACGCGTGGGCCTGCGTCCGCGCGGCCGACCGCGTGACGCTCCTGCTGGCCGACGGCCTCGGCCACGGCCCCCAGGCGGCCCGCGCCTCCTCGGCCGCGGTGGCGGTGCTGCGGTCCGTGCCCCACCTGCCGCCGGCCGAGCTGCTGCGGCGCATGCACACCGTCCTGCGCGACACCAGGGGCGCGGCCGTGGGCGTGGCCCAACTCGACCTCGGTGCCGGAAGGCTGCACTTCGCCGGAGTGGGCAATGTCGGAGCCCGGCTGCGTGACGGCGACCACTGGCAGGGGCTGGTCTCCTGCCCCGGCATCGTCGGCGCCCACCTCCCCGCACGCCTGCCCCAGCACCAGGAGCGCTGGACGCGCGACAGCCTCCTCGTCCTGCACAGCGACGGCCTGCCGAGCCGATGGAGCCCCGGTCCGGCCGTGGAGACACCGTCCTCCCTCGACCCCGCCGTGATCGCCGCCTCGATCGTGCGGGACGCCAGCAGCCCCGCCCGGCCGGTACGCGACGACACCGCCGTCGCCGTGCTCGGCCCACGCCCACCGGACCGCCTCTCATGACCCGCACCTTCAACGTCCGCACCGTCACCGACGCCGCGCAGGTCCGCATAGCCACGGCTCGGCTGGCCACCGCATGCGGGGTGACCACCGTCGAGCGCACCCGCCTGGTGACCGCGCTGACCGCACAATTGCGGCAATGCCTCACCAAGGGAGGCCAGTGGCGGGTGGCCGCCGGAGTGTCCCTGTCGCCCCGCGGGGGCGAATTGCACATCGAGGTGGCCCCCGCCAGGCGCCGCCCGGAGGACCGGCAGCCTCCGTGGCGTGCCAGTGTCCCGTGCGCCGAGGACGCGGACGTATCGGGGACCGACCCCGCCGACGACGACCCGACGGCCCTGGCCGAGGCCCTGTTCGGAGCCGACGAGGACGCCGCCCTGCTGCTGGACCGTCTCGACGAGCAGGAGGCGCTCGTCGCCTTCCACCGGGAGGAACTCCACCAGACCAACCAGGGCGTCCTCGCGCTGCACGCCGAACTGGACGCCGCCGGCCGGGCCCAGCGCGAACTCTTCGACGCCGAACAGAAGGCCCGCCGGGAGGCGGAGAACGCCCGCGGCCGGCTGACCTTCCTGGCCGACGCCAGCGCCGCCCTCACCGCCTCCCTGAACCACGAGGCCATCGTGCGGCTGCTCCCCACCCTGCTCGTCCCGCGCTACGCGGGCACCGTGGACGTGTGGCTCTTCGACGACGTCGACGACGCACTGCGCGGCGGCCCCCGCCCCGCAGCCGCCGTCCTGGCCGCCCGCCGTGGCCGCCCGCAGTACGCCGCCGGCCACCCCGGCAACCTGCCCGGCGTCGACGACCAGCCGCCGTCGGCCCTCGGCTCCGGGCAGCCCCTGCTCTGCATCCCCCTGCTCACCCGCCGGGCTCCCCAGGGTGTCCTCACCCTGTCGCCGCCCGACCAGCGCTGGGACGCCGACGACGCCGTCATGCTCATCGAACTCACCCGACGCGCCAGCATCGCCCTGGAGAACGCCCGCCGCTTCGAGCACAACCGGGACATCGCCGAGACCCTGCAACGCGCCCTGCTCACCGAATTGCCGACGACCGACGGCCTGAGCCTGGCCGCGCGCTACCTCCCCGCCACCCGGGGCCTGAACATCGGCGGTGACTGGTACGACGCCATCCGCCAGCCCGACGGCAGCCTGATCACCGTCGTCGGAGACGTCACCGGGCACGGGCTGCACGCCGCGGTGATGATGAGCCAACTGCGCACCGCCCTGCGGGCCTACGCCGTCGACGGCAGCAGCCCCGGGCGGCTCCTGACCCGGCTGCACGAGTTCCTGCACCGCCTGCGGCTCGACCTGTACGCCACCGCTGTCATCGCCCGCATCAACCCGCGGGGGGACACGCTGACCTGGGCCGCGGCCGGCCATCCGCCGCCCGTGCTGCGCGACCCCGACGGCCGGGTGCGCACGCTCGACGACAAACCCGGCGCGATGCTCGGCATCCCGCTGGAACAGGAGATCGACGACCACACCGTGGCCCTCCCGCCCGGATCCACGCTCGCGCTCTACACCGACGGTCTGGTGGAGCGGCGCGCCCAGGGGATCGACCCCGGCATCCAGCGCCTCGCCGACGCACTCGGCGGGTTCGGCGCCGCCGAGCTCGACGACGACCTTCAGGAGTCGGCCGACCGGCTGCTGAACCCGCTGCTGAGCGACTCCGAACACGACGACGACGTATGCCTGTTGCTGTGCCATGTGCACGACCGCACGCCGCGGCAGCGGGCGCCTCAACCCTGAACGGAGCCCTCACCGTCCGCCTCGTGCACGGCACGCAGCGCCTGTTCGAGCCGCAGACGCCGGTCGGGCGGAACGGCGTCCAGGGCGCCGGCCAGGTGCGCGGACAGCCGCTCGGTGACGTCCGTGAGGAGTCTGCGCCCCTGGTCCGTGACCTCCAGGCGCACCTCCCGCCGGTCACCGGGGCGGACGTGCCGCCGCAGCAGCCCCGCCGCTTCGAGCCGGTCGCACAGCCGGCTGGCGGTCGGCAGCCCGACGCCCAGGTGCTCGGCCAGGGCGGTGACATTGAGCGTGGGCCGACGGACGACGGCCTCCAACGCGCGTACCTGCCGCGGTGGAAGGCGCGGACTCACGTCGTCCACGGCCGAGAACCACAGTGCCACCAAGCTCTTCACCGCCTCGGCGAGCTGCCGGCCGGCGACGTGGGAGGGGCTTTCGGGTTCCTGTTCGCGGCACATGGTCCGTCATCCTTCGAAGACCGCGGTCGTCACCGGCCTGGGCTGCATCAGTGCAGGGGCCTACCCGAAGCTGCGGAGACTACACAACAACAGCGGTACGGGGTGTCCGCCGGAGGCCGTGCGCCGCGCCGAAGGCCGAAGGAGCGGGTTCAGCGGGCGATGGCACGCGGATCCACATGGATCTTGGGACCGGGACCGGCGCCGTCCGGCCGCCCACCCGCCAGGACCGGGCCGACTGAGCTGGACAGCCTCGTACGCAAACGCATCCGCGCGCCTCGTCCAGGCTCACCGTCGCCGCCACGAGCGGCCTCGGATCGACCGCTCCGGACGCGTAGGCGCTGATGGTGGTGTCGAGACCCGGCGAGCCGGACAGGACGCCCACCGCCGTCGCCTCCTTCAGCACCGGCGCGCGGGTGGTCGATCCGACTCGGTTCCGCGGCCGGCCCCGCTCACCGAGAGCCTGCTGATCACGCCGTCCATCGGCTGCTCCGGCCCGGTCCACTGCCTGCGGAAGGAAGGCCGGGTGTATGCCGACTGACGGCGAGAGCGGTCAGCCGCGGGTGACCGCGGTGCGTGCCGACTCGTCGACGTGGAGGGTGAAGACGTCGGAACGGGCGTAGTGGCCGGTCGGGTCGAAGTCGAAGCGCGCGCGGGTGAGGTCGTCCAGGTCGAGTTCGGCGGTCAGGATGCCCTCCCCGTCGCGCAGCGGGCCGGCGAGGATCTCGCCCAGCGGGGAGACGATGACGGACCCGCCGCCGATGAGGACGGTGTCGGGCTCGTCGCCCTGCACGGGATGGAGGTCGGCGGGAAGGGCGTCGCGGCGCAGGTACTGGTTGGCGCTCAGTACGAAGCAGCGGCCCTCCAGGGCGATGTGCCGCATCGTGGCCTGCCAGGCGTCGCGGTCGTCCACGGTCGGCGCGCACCACAGGTCGACGCCCTTGGCGTACATCGCCGTACGGAACAACGGCATGTAGTTCTCCCAGCAGATGGCCGCGCCCAGCCGGCCGGCCCCGGTGTCGACGACCGGGAGGGTGGAGCCGTCGCCCTGGCCCCACAGATAGCGTTCGGCGGCCGTCGGCATCAGCTTGCGGTGCAGGCCCAGATAGCCGTCGGGGCCGAAGAAGAGGGCCACGCAGTAGAGGGTCCCGCCCTGCCGCTCGACCGCGCCGACGACGGCGTGGCAGCCCAGTTCCCGGGTGAGCGCGGCCACGGTGTCGACCTCGGGTCCGGGGACGTCGACGGCGGCGTCGTGGTAGCGGCGGAACAGCTCGCGGCCCGCCGGAGTACGGCGGCCCACGCTGATGTCGAAGTCCAGGCCCTTGGGATAGCCGCCGAGGAACGCCTCGGGCAGGACGACCACGTCCGCCCCGCGGTCGGTGACGGCCTCCCGGACGAGCTCCTCCGCACGGCTCAGTGCGGCCTTCGTGTCGAACAGCGGGGCTGCCGCCTGGACCACGGCGGCGGTCACGGTGGAGCGGGACGTGCCGTCCGCGGCGGTGGAGGGGCTCGTTGAGGTCATGACCTCGACCCTAGGAAGCCGATCGATCATCCAGCAAGCAGAACGCGGTATCCCGTCGGGCCTGTCAGAGACTGGCGAGCAGGTCGTCCAGCGGCGCGGGCACGCGGTCGGCGTCGAGGGCCTCGACGAGGACACGACCGTAATGGATCTTGCGGCCCTTCTTGGTGCCGAGGAAGCGCCGCAGCTGCTGCTGTGCGGGACGTCCCTGCTGGGCGGGCTGGTTCAGGAAGGTCCGCAGGGCACGCAGTTCGCCCTGCGCCCGCACCAGTTCGTGCACCCGGCCCACGCCCAGCGCGCGGATGAGTTCGTCCTCCAGATCCGCCGCGCAGACGAAGAAGCTCGGTCGGCCGGCGTCGGCGTCCGCCAGGCCGCGGGTGTAGTAGCTGCGCTCCCGCTCGTCGCACAGCCCAGTCAGACGCAGGCCCAGGCCCGGCGGGCCCAGGAGGCGGGCGTAGCGGCCGATGCTCATCGCTCCGCCCATCGCCAGGACGCAGATTCCCTCGGCCTCCAGGTCGCGGCCGCGTCGCTCGGCGAGCGCGTTGACAGCCGCGACGTCGCTCGGCCCTTCGAGCAGGACGGCCGCCCGCACCGGCAGCCGCGTGGCCAGCTCGCGCGCGGGGCCGTCGGGGCCACCGGCCGCCCACGCGGTGACCGCTTCGCGGAACGCCCCCATGTCAGCCATGAGACGAGTCTCCGCTCTCTTCCGACCCCCACGCCAGGGAATTTCATCTCCGCCATGTGGTGGATGCATTCGAGGTTGGCCCGCAGAGCACGTCGTGGTACGGCTCGCCGGGGTCGGAGCCGTACGGGTACTGGGAGAAGCCGACGATGTCGAGCTGCTCGTCGGTCACGGTGCCGACGCTGTCGCGCCAGCGGTCGATCGCCGCCCGGAACCGCTCCTGCGCCAGGGTGGCGTCGGGGGTGAAGTCGACCAGCAGCTTCGGATCGTACCGGCGTCCGCACAAGGTTCACTCCCATGCGCCGGCGAAGCAGTGGTGCAGGTGCGCCAGCCACCACGCGATCGTCGTCACCGGGGTCACCTCGGGCTCCGGCGGGCCGCTGCGGTGGAGGATCTCCTCGACCTGCTCGACGCCGACGCTCCAGTCCTCGGCGATCCTGGCCACGGACATGCCGTCGGCATCCTGCCACGCGCCCCATGTCCGGCTCCCCTCGCGGTCACCCATGTCGCTCCGCTCAGCCGCAGGCCAGCGGTCAACTCCTGTGAAGCAGCACGGAGTTGGAGTGGGGGCGGTTCGCAGGAACATGGTGCCGCCTGCGAACCGCCCCCGGCTGCCGTCGGATCCGGAACCCCGGTCAGTGTCTCCGCTCACTCAATTCAGAGGATCCAGCGTCAGATACGCCTGCCGCGGGTCGCCGTCGTGGACGAGCGACTCGTGGTTGCCGACGTCGTCGAAGGCGAACGCGTAGGCCTTGCCGTCCTGCATCTGAGCGTGGATGAGCCGTGCGTAGTGGTTGGTCACCCCGTCCTTGTAGAAGTTCGCCGCGGACGTGTCGGGCTGGTTGGCGTTCGACAGCAGCGTCGAACGGTTCAGACCCGCGCACAGCGTGCGGGAGATCGGGCCGCGGACCAGGTCGTTGGGGGCGTCGAGCAGCTTGTGGCAGCCGAAGATGCTGTCCGCGTCGGGCTTCTGGAAGCTCGTGACGACCGTGCCTGCGCTGTTGGTGAAGTTCATGACGTTGCCCGAGACCCGGCCGAAGTACTTGGTGTTCGGCTGGTCGGTGAACGGGGTGACCGTCAGGGTCGTCGTGGCGTACTTCTGCCAGACCCGGTTGACGTAGTCGTTCATCACCGACGCGGGCAGTGCGCCGGTCTCCAGTCCGTGACCGGGGGACAGGGCCCGCAGCACGGTGCCGTCGGAACGCGTCTGGATCAGGCCGGCCCACCCGCCCGACTGGGAGCGCAGCCCGTTGAGGACCGCGTTGTAGCCGCCGGACTTGAGATGGCCGGTGTTCACGGTGGAGCCGTCCGCGCGCTGCACCCCGACGGCGTACGGCGCGGAGAACATGTCGACCTGGGTGCTGTTGAGCCACAGCCCGGCGTCGTTGAGCGTGTACTCCGACCAGTTGAACAGGATGTCGCGGTTGGGGTCGCTCGGGTTCTGCACGGCCGGCTGCACCAGACCGCCGGTGGTGAGGCGGAAGTCCAGCTTGCGGCCGTAGGAGAAGTAGATCCGCCCCGAGAACTTCGGAATCCGGATCGTCGTCGACTGCCCGGGGGCCGGCCCCTGGATCGACGCGTCCGGAGCGGGGGTCGGCGGGTTGCCGCCGGCCGGCCAGGCGTGGAAGGTGCCGCCCGCGTCGGCCCAGCCCTGCCGGCCCGTCGAGAGCTGGGTGCCGAGGTTGTAGACGTACACCGGCTCGTTGCGGCCGGAACTGTTCGTGATCTTCAGCGGAACGGTGTCGGGCACGGCCGCCTGAGCGGGCACGGGCGCGGCGAGCCCGATCACCCCGCCCAGCAGAGCGGATGCCGCGGCCATCGCCGCAAGGCGCTTCCTGAGTCTCCGTAACACTCTCGACCTCCGTGTCAGTGGGGGGACGGAGCTTGGCTGGTGCTGTCCTGGTGCGGATTCTTGAGAGCGCTCTCAGCGTCGCCCCGAGTCAAGGACATGTCAATGAAGTGGGAGCGGTTGGATGAATTCTGTACGGTGTCGGACCGGGACAAACGGGACCAGGCGCGAGACGCTTCCCCCATGGCGAACTCATCCTCCGGCGACACCACGTACCGCTTCGACGACCTGACGGCCCTCTACATCAACTGCACCCTCAAGCCGTCCCCGCAGCGCAGCCACACCCAGGGCCTGATCGACAAGAGCGCTGCGATCATGATGGAGCGCGGGGTCACCACCTCCGAGATCCGGGCCGTCGACCACGACATCGCCCCCGGCGTGTATCCCGACATGACCGAACACGGCTTCGCGTCCGACGAGTGGCCCGCGCTGTACGAGCAGGTGATGGCGGCGGACATCCTGGTGCTCGCCGGCCCCATCTGGCTCGGCGACAACAGCTCCGTCACCAAGAAGGTCATCGAGCGGCTCTACGCCTGCTCGTCCCTGCTCAACTCCCAGGGGCAGTACGCCTACTACGGCCGTGTCGGCGGCTGCCTGATCACCGGCAACGAGGACGGCGTGAAGCACTGCGCGATGAACGTGCTCTACAGCCTCCAGCACCTCGGCTACACGATCCCACCCCAGGCGGACGCCGGCTGGATCGGCGTGGCCGGCCCCGGCCCGTCGTATCTCGACCCGGGTTCGGGCGGCCCCGAGAACGACTTCACCAACCGCAACACCTCGTTCATGACGTGGAACCTCATGCACATCGCCGCCCTGCTGAAACGCTCCGGAGGCATCCCCGCCCACGGCAACCAGCGCTCGGAGTGGGACGCCGGCTGCCGGCCGGGCGCGGAGAACCCCGAGCACCGCTGAGCCCCGTCACACCGTCCGGCTCTGCTCGTCCGGCGTCACCAGTGCCTGGGTGAGCGGGATCCGCGACAGTGCCAGGACCCCGGCGGCGATCAGAACGACCCCGAAGAGCTGAGGGAGCAGCCACCAGCCGGAGCGGATCTCCTCCTCGTACAGGGTGATGCCGAGGGCGAGGCTCACCAGCGCGTCGCCGAGGGTGAGCGCCGGCTGGGAGGCGACCAGGGGTCCGGCCTGCATCGCGTGTTCCAGCAGGAGCAGCGCGCACACGCCGGTCACGGCGAATCCGTACGTCTGCCAGGCGGCGAAGAAGGCCGCCAGGCCTTGGTCGTCGAGGATGTGCGTGGACGCCTTCATCAGTGCCGCGGTCACGGCATAGCTGATCGCTGTCGCGGTGCCCAGGAACGCTGCCCGGGCACGGCCCTCCGGGCGCCGGAAGGCGGCCAGGGCGAGCGCGGCGACGACTCCGGCGCACACCGCGAGTGCGGGGATCCAGCGATCCAGTGCCACGTGGGTGCGATTGCCCGTGGGGGAGGCGGCGGCGAGCGCGACCCCCAGGCCTGCCACCACCACCGCCACGGCCAGCCAGCCGTTGCGCGCCAGATGGCGGCGCATCAGCAGCGACGCCACGATCAGCGTGAGCGGCAGCTCCAGTACGAACAGCGGCTGCACGATCGTCAGCGGTCCGGTCACCAGCGCCAGTGCCTGGCAGACCGCGGCGGCGATCACCGCGAGTATCCCGGCCAGCCAGACGGGCTGGCGCAGCAGATCGAGAACCAGCCCCGCCCGGAACCCCTGGGACTGCGGCACGGTGAGCGCCGCCTTGCGCTGCAGCACCGTCGCGACGGCATTGCTCGACGCGGCGCAGAGCGCGAACACGACGGAGAGCGTGATGTTCAGCGTGGCCACCTCTGAGATCGGCGACGTGCGTGTGACACCGGCTGAGCATGCCGTGAACGCCCGCCGAAGCCCGGCTCATTGACGGGATATCACTCCAGTGGTTCAGTGGCTCAGTCACTGAACCACTCAGGGCCGGGAGCCGGGATGGAAGCACTGCCGCGCGAGACGACCGTCGATGTCCTGGAGAGGCGGCTGCGCGAGGACATTCTCGCCGGACGTCACCCGGCCGGCAGCATGCTGCCGGCCGAGCGTGAACTGGCCGACAGGTTCGGGGTCAACCGCACCACTCTGAAGCATGCCTTCGGCCGACTGGTGCACTCCGGTCTGCTGGAGACACGGCACGGGGTGGGTACCCGCGTACGGGACTTCCTGCGCCTCGGGGGCGCGGACCTGCTGCCGATGCTGGTGCGGCACAGCCCCGACTGGATCGGCGAGGTCTTCGAAGTGCGGCGCAGCATCGGCGCGTTGATCGCGGAGCGCGCCGCTGCCCGCGCCACCGCCGCCCGGATCGCCGAACTGCGCACCCTGATGACGGCCGTCGGGGAGGCGGACGGCGGCGAGGACGTACAGCTCGCGGACGCCGAGGTGCACCGGGCGCTCGCCCGCGCCACGGGCAACCGGGTCTACGTCCTGCTGACCAACACTCTGTTCAACGCCTACCTGCCCGTGCGCGCAGCGCTCGTCGAACCCTTCCTCGACGCCGGGGCCGCACACGACCGCCTCGCCCCGGTCGTCGAGGCCGTTGCCGCCGGCGACGAGGCGGCGGCACGCGTCGCCGCGGGCGCCTACCTGTCGGCGACGGAACGCATCATGCTCGAAGGCCTGGCTGCCTCCCGCGAACGCCGGGACGGTGCCCGGTGACCTCACGAGGGACGGTGTTCCGGGAGACGATGCCGGGCCGCGCCCGGCTGGGCGACGAGGAGCACGAGCGCGCCGTACGACTGGATCTCGTGGTCCGCGCCGACGCCGTGATGCTTCCGCACCGCACGACACAGGCGCGCGTGACCGGGCGGGTGCGGATCGCCGGGCGGGCGGACGACGCCGACGCCGTGGGGGAGATGGAGATCTCGCCCCTGGCCCGCCGCAGGATCCGCTACCGCATCTCCTTCACCCTGGAGGGCCGGCGCCTGGTGCTGGACGGCTGGAAGTCCGTCTCACCCGCACGACCGCTCGCCTCGCTGACAGTGCTGCCCTACACGCTGTACGAGGACGGTGAACGCGTGGGTGAGGGCACCGTGCGATTCCCCGTCACGACCGGCCTGCTGCCCTTCCTCGGGAGCTTCCGCTTCCCGCGTGCGACCGACGCTGCCGCCGATCGGTACCTGGCGCCGCGCTGGGACGGGGAACCGGGGCGCACGGAGGTCTGGTACACCACCCTCACCGACCCGGCGACCGGCAGCGGAGTCTGGCTTCACCACGAGGTCGTCGCCCCCACCGACGGCTCCGGCGCCTACGCGCACGGCTGGGTCGCCGTCTTCCCGAAGGACGGCCCCGCCGAACACGCGCGCTTCGGCCCCGTACCCTGGACGCAGCAGGCGGAGGGCTACGCCGCCGAGGGCATCCACGCCCGTCCCGGCCGACTCGCAGGCTCCGCAGGCTCGTTCACCTGGTCGCTCACCGAGACACCGCGCGGCGAGCCCGTCCACACCTTTCCCCGCTGGTCCTGGCGCCGCCCCTGGCTGCCGGCCAGCCACATGCTGCCCGCGGCGCGTTGCCGCTACGACGGAACCGTCCGGTACGACGACAACGAACTGCGGCTGGACGACGCCGTCGGCGCGAGCGCCCGCATCTACGGCCACGGCAACGCCCGCCGCTGGGCCTGGCTCCACGCCGACCTGGGCGGCGGCGACATCCTGGAGATCGTGGCCGCGGTGTCCATGCGACGCGGCCTCGACAAGCTGCCGCCCCTGGTGTTCCTGCGCCTGCTGCGCAACGGGCGTACCTGGCCGCGCCGCGCCGAGCAAACCGCCGCCGGCTGGGCGGGATTCGGCCGGTTCCGCGCGGACATCGGCCTGCCCGAGTGGCGGGTGTCCGGCCGCGTGGGCCGGCGCCGCATTCGGGTGACGGTGACCCAGCCGCCCGAGCGGACCCTGGCACTCGACTACACCGACCCCGACGGCTCGCCCGCGGTCTGCCGCAACAGCGAGACCGCCGACGCGGTGGTCACTCTGGAGCGTTGGTGGGGCGCCTGGCGGCAGGAGGCCACATGGCGGCTCTCCGGCACGGCCCACGCGGAGGTCGGCGACCGATGAGCCCCTCGACCTCCCCCGGCCTCACCGCGCTTGCCGAAGCGCTGCTCGCGGACGACGGCGCCACCGAGTGGACGCGAGCCGTGCCCCGGCGGGTCGAGACGCTGCTGGACGCGATGCCGGCCCACACCCGCACGGCGATACGCGGCGCGACCACGGCCATCAACGCCTACGCCATGGTCCGCACCGGCCGCCGGCTTCCCGCGCTCGGCGCCGCGGAACGGGAGCACGTCATGGCGTCACTCGCCTCCCACCGGGCGCTGCTGCCCCTCCTGGACGCGGTGAAGGTGCCCGTCCTGCTGGCCGCCGGCACCGCACGCCTCGCACACGACGGCCCCGCACCCGCCGGGCCCGTCCCCGACGATCCGCCGCTCGACTGCACCCCCGCCGACGACTGGCCCACCTGTTCGACCGCCGACGCCGTCATCGTCGGATCCGGCGCGGGCGGCGCGATGGCCGCCCGGACCCTCGCCCGTACGGGCATGCGCGTCGTCGTGCTGGAAGAGGGGGAGCACCACACCACCGCGTCCTTCGCGCACAGGGCTCCGCTCGACCGCTTCACCGACCTCTACCGGGACGGCGGCGCCACGATCGCCCTCGGCAATCCCCCGCTGGTCATGCCCGTCGGCCGCGCGGTCGGCGGCACCACCGTGGTCAACTCCGGCACCTGCTACCGCACCCCGGACCGTGTCGTCACCCGCTGGCTCGACGACCACGGATTCGACGTCGCCGACGGCTTCGGCGCCCACCTCGACGAGGTCGAACGCACCCTGCGCGTGGCACGCCAGCCCCTGGACGTCCTCGGCAACAACGGACGCCTCGCCCTCGCAGGCGCGAAGGAACTCGGCTGGGCCGCCGCGCCCCTGCGCCGCAACGCCCCCGGCTGCCGAGGCTCCTGCCAGTGCGTCGTCGGCTGCCCGACCGGCGCCAAACAGAGCGTCCAGCTGTCCGTGCTGCCCGAGGCCTGCGCGGCCGGCGCCGCGATCGTGACGGGCGCCCGCGTCCTGCGGATCCTCACCGACCGCGACCGGCCGGGCGGTCCACGGGCCGCCGGAGTCGTCGTGAGCCGCCCCGACGGCAGCCGCCTCGAGATCCTCAGCCCGCTGGTCGTGGTCGCCGCCGGCGCCCTGCAGGCACCGCAACTCCTGCGCCGCTCCGGCCTCGGCGGGCACCCGGCCATCGGACGGAACCTCAGCGTCCACCCCGCGATCAGCGTCGCGGGCCGCTTCAGCAGCCCGGTCACCGGCTGGCAGGGCGTCCTGCAGAGCGTAGGAGTGGAGGAGCTGCACGCCGACGGCATACTGATCGAAGCCACCGCCGCGCCCCCGGGCATGAGCTCGTTCGTCCTGCCGGGCGTCGGACGCGAACTGCGCCGCGAGATCGACGGGACGGAACAACTGGCCACACTCGGCGCGATGATCGCCGACCGGCCCTCCGGCCGCGTCCTCGGCCGCGATCGCACGCTGCTCCGCTACGACCTCGCGCCCCACGACGCCGAGCGCCTGCTGCGCGCTCAACGAGCCATGGGCCGCCTGCTGTTCGCCGCCGGAGCGGAGGAGGTTCTGACCGGTGTGCCGCATGCGCCACGCGCCCGCTCCATGGACGAGCTGGAGGCGATGCCCGCCACGGTGACGGTACGTCAGCTGCATGTGTCCGCGTTCCACCCCACGGGCTCGGTCGCCGCGGGGTCAGACCCCGAGCGGTCACCGGCCGACGCGGAGGGACGTCTGCGGGGCGTGCACGGCGTACTGATCGCCGACGGATCCGTACTGCCGAGCTGTCCCGAGGTGAATCCGCAACTCAGCATCATGGCGGCGGCCTTGGCCGTGGCCAGGCGTTTCGCGGGGGAGGTGTGAGGGAGGGCACCTGGCCGTCTCCCGGCCCGTCGGCTACGACCCGGGCGAGTCGGCCAGTTCGGCGATGACCTGGGCGTGGCACGCCTGCGGGACGCACCAGCAGCCGAGCCTGCGGCCGCGCAGCGCGGGCAGCAGGGCGAGCAGGTCGGGACGGCTCAGCAGGTGGGCGCGGTACTTCTCGACCACCTCTTCCCGGGTGCCGTCCCGTCCGGGCCGGAAGGGACTGGCGAGCGGAGAGCCCGCGAGGTTCCAGCCACCGCGGTGCATCGCGCGGCCGACATGGACGACGTCCGCGTAGTCGGGGTCGTCGCGATGCCCCTTCATGTTGACGACCGTGGTGGGGCTCATGCCGTTCATCGGTGAACGTGGTGAACGTGCGGTGCCGGTACCGGGCACCGGCTGTCGTCCGGACACCGAAAAGCTATGCCGCCCCACCGGGTGCGCCCAGTGTCGGAAACGACGCGTCCGATATCGTTTCCGACATGGATGTGGCGGTGCTGGCGTACGACGGCGTGTTCGACTCCGGGCTCTCCGCCCTCCTCGACGTCCTCGACGGGGCGAACGCGATGCGCGCGGAACTGCCGAAGCCGCCGCCCCTCTGGAAGGTCTCCACCATCGGCTTCCGGCGCCGGATCCGCACCGGAGCAGGGCACCTGGTCGAGACGCTCCCGGTGGGCACCGCGAAGGACGCGGACCTGCTGCTGGTGCCCGCACTGGCCGAGCGGCGGCCCGACGCCCTGATCGCCCGCGTCTCCGGCCCGGACGCCGAGCCCGTACGAAGGCTGGTGGCCGCGACGCGTGCCCGCCGTACGCCCGTCGCGTCCGCCTGCACGGGCACGTTCCTGCTGGCCGAGTCGGGGATCCTCGACGGGCGCACGGCCACGACGAGCTGGTGGCTCGCACCGTACTTCCGCAAGCGTTACCCCGCGGTCACGGTCGACGAGAGCCGCATGGTCACCACGTCCGAAGGGGTGACCACGGCCGGGGCGGCGTTCGGACACGTCGACCTCGCGCTCGCGATCGTAAGGATGAGCAGCCCGGCCCTCGCGGACCTGGTCGCGCGTTACCTCGTCGTCGACGAGCGCCCGTCGCAGGCGGCGTACACGATCTCCGCGGCACTCGCGCAGAGCGATCCGACGCTGGCCGCCTTCGAGCGCTGGGCGCGGGTGCACCTGGACCGGCCGATCTCGATCGCCGACGCGGCACGGGCCGTCGGCGTCAGCGAACGCACGCTCCAGCGCGCCGTGCGCCGCACGCTCGGCACCTCACCCGTCCGCTTCGTCCAGGACCTGCGCGTCGAGCAGGCCTCCCACCTGCTGCGCACCACGGATCTGTCCCTGGAGGTCATCGCCCGCAAGGTCGGCTACGAGCACCCCAACACCCTGCGCATCCTGCTCCGCGAGCGCACCGGGGCGACGGCCGGCTCGCTACGGGGCCGATGAACCGAGTGGACGGCGGCCGTGGCCCGACGGCCGGTCAGAAGGCGCCGGCCGAGCCGTTGAAGTAGTGCCCCTTGGCCAGGTCCTCGAGCAGGTCGGGCCGGGTCGGGCGCCAGTCCAGCGACTCCCGTGTCAGAGTGCTCGACGCCGGTGCGTCGAGGCCGAGGAAGGCGCCCAGCCAGCCGAAGTGCTCGGCGGCGGCTTCCGGGGCCACGGACGTGACCGGCACATCGAGGTGACGGCCTATCACCTCGGCGACGTCACGGATGGCGACGCCCTCCTCGGCGGCGCCGTGCAGCACGGCACCGGCGGGAGCCTTCTCCACCGCGAGGCGGAACAGCCGTGCGGCGTCCAGGCGGTGGACGGCCGCCCAGCGGTTGGCGCCGTCGCCGATGTAGCCGGAGACGCCCTGGGCACGGGCGATGCCCACCAGCGTCGCCATGAACCCGTTGTCCCCTTCGCCGTGGCAGGTCGGAGCGAGGCGCACCACGGACGAGCGCACTCCGCGTGAGGCGAGCGCCAGAGCCGCGGTGGAGGTGGCCGCGCGCAGAGATGTGGGCGAGCCGTCGATCGTGGGCAGGTCCCGCTCGGTCGACACCTGACCCGGCTTCAGACCGGCCAGCCCGGAGGCGAGGACGAAGGGGCGGTCGCTGCCGGCCAGTGCGTCGCCGAAGGTGTCGACGGCGCGGCGGTCCGCTTCGGCGGCGCCCTTGTAGTCGCCGGTGAAGGCGACGTCGTGCTTGAAGGCGAGGTGGACCACGCCGTCCGAGGCGGCGGCGGTCGTGCCCAGGAGGTCGAGGTCGTCCACGGTGCCGCGGACCACCTCGGCTCCGGCGGCGGTGAGTGCCTCGGCGGAGGCGGTGGAGCGCGCGAGCCCGAGGACCTGGTGCCCCGCGTCGACGAGTTCGGGAACGAGGGCGGATCCGATCCAGCCGGAAGCGCCGGTGACGAAGATGCGCATGGGAAAGCCCCTCAACGGTTGATGTCAGTGACTGTCATCGACGCTACCACTCGATGTCAGTGACTGTCATCGATGTCGGGCGCCTGATGTCAGCTACTGTCATCGCGTAGGATCCGCGCATGGGCAGATGGGAGCCGAACGCGCGCGAACGCCTGGCGAAAGCGGCGTTGGAGCTCTACAGCGAGCGGGGCTACGAGCAGACGACGGTGGCGGAGATCGCCAAACGGGCGGGCCTCACGGAGCGGACCTACTTCCGGCACTACGCCGACAAGCGCGAGGTGCTGTTCGACGGCTCCGGGGCACTGCAGGAACTGTTCGTCAACGCCGTCGCCGAGGCCCCCGAGTCCGCGGCGCCGCTCGACGCGGTGGCGGCCGGCCTGGAGGCCGTCGGCACGGTGTTCGTCGACCGCCGCGAGCACTCCCGGCGGCGTCGGGCCGTCATCGTGGCGAACGCGGAACTCCAGGAGCGCGAACTCATCAAACTCTCCTCGCTGTCGGCCGCGCTCGCCGACGCCCTGCGCCGACGCGGCGTCGGCGAGCCGGCCGCGAGCCTGACCGCCGAGGCCGGTGTCGCCGTGTTCAAGGTCGGCTTCGAGAGATGGACCGCGGCCCCCGAGGACCGGACCCTGGCGCGGGCGATGCGCGAGTCCCTGGCGGAGCTCAAGGCCGTGACCGCGGGCGGCTAGGGCCTGATGCGGAAGTGGCCTCGCGCGGCAGGCGCCACTTCCGCACCAGGCCCTGGACGGACGTGGGCGCGGTCAGGGCTTGCGGTCGCCGTCCTCGTGCACGCCGGGCGGTGACGTCGGCGTTCCGAGGCGGCGCCTGAGGAACGGGTCCTGGGACAGGACGGCGCCCACGCTGAGGCCCACGGCGACGGCGACACACACCACGATCAGCCAGGACAGCAGAACGAACACCGAACCCGCGGGGCCGTAGTCGGCCAGCGCCCGGTTCAGGGCACGCGGCATGTAGAAGTGCGCGGTCACGGACAGGGCGCTGACCGCGACCGCCGTGATGACGGCACCCGGCAGGAGGGGCGGCCAGCGGACCGCGCCGCCCAGCAACAGATGCTGGGTCCACCACCACAGGGCCATCTGGATGACGAGGACGACCGGAGCGCCCAACGCCGCTCCCTGGCCGAACCCGGTGTGCAGCAGCCCCTGCACGACCAGCGCGCCGAGCCACAGGACGATCCACGCCAGCCACCGCCACGGAGCGACCTTCGCCTCGCCTCGGGACAGCAGCCAGGCCCGTCTGCACAGCCGCTGCACCGCGCGGCTCACCGCCGTGGCCGACAGCAGCACCATCAGCCCGCCCACCAAGCCGGTCGCCTGGCGCAGATCGTCGTTCGGAGGCTGAAGCGCCTGCTCCAACTGGGCCCTCGACTGCCCCGTCAGGCCGAACACGGCCTTCACCGACGCGACGACCTGGTCCTGCATGCCCTCCGGCGCGTACGCGCCCAGCACGAACAGCAAGGGGACGGCGGTGAGAAAACACTGCGCCGCGATGCGGGTGGCGGAGTCGAAGATGTTCACCGACACCAGGCGGTCGACGAGTCCCGTGACCACCGGAAAGCGGGTTTCCAGGCGTGCGTGGAAGGCTTTGAGCCGTGCCGTCAGATGCTGGTTGCGGTCACGCCACCACGACGCACGCAGCAGGGACGGGATCCTTCGTCGGGGGCCGCCTTCGCGCTCTTCGCCCTCGGGCCGGTTCGACGGCGCGTCGGAGCCGGACTCCGCGCCCGTACCCCCGGCGCTCATCAGACACCGGTGCGGGGGGAACCGGGGCAGGGCGCCGGGGCCCCCGCCGCCGACGGCACGCCTGCCGAAGTCTCCATCGAGCCGTTCCTTCCCACCTCAAGAGTGCGCGCGGGGTCAGGCCCCCTCGGGACGGTCGCCCTGCGTGGCCGAGGCGCGGTCGGGTGGTGGCTGGGCCGGCTTCCCCGGCGCGGGTACGGCCCGGCCCGGCGGCAGTATCTGCACGGTCACGAAAGACACGACGGCCGACAGCAGCACCACGGGAGTCATCGCGGCGCTCCCCATGATCAGGACGACCAGCAGTGCGCTGCTCACCGGCAGCCGCAGCGCCGCGGCGGACGCGGCCGCCATGCCCGCCGCCATGCCGGGTACGACGCCCAACCCGGGGAGCGGCGCGAGCAGCACGCCAGCCGCCGCGCCGAGGAAGAGCGCGGGAAAGATGGGGCCACCGCGCAGACTGCCCAGGCACAGGGAGTACGCGGTCGCCTTGAACAGCAGTACGGCGATCAGCGCACCTACGCCCCAGGAGTGCGGGTCCTGGGCCAACTGGCCCAGCGCGGTCTGGCCGGACGACGCGACATCCACCGGTGTCCGGTCGGTGACCAGCGTGTACACCGCCGCGCACGCCCCGGCAGCCAGCGCGCAGACCGTCGTACGGGCGATCGTCCGCTGCGAGACGAACACCGCGGTCAGACGCCCGGTGTTCATGATCAGGTGCAGGGCGAAGCCGATCGCGACGGCCATCACCACGGACCAGAGCACGTCCCCGGCGTCCACCCGGGGCGTCGGCACACCCAGGTCCACCGACAGACTCCCCGTCGACAGACCGGTCCAGCGGCCGAACCCGGTGAACACGAGCGAGCCGATCCCGCTGGCCAGCAGGGCAGGCAGCATGACGGCGAACAGCTGCGGGCCGCCCACTCCGGCCACCTCGATGAGGATCACCGCACCGATCAGCGGATTGCCGAAGATCGCGGGCAGGGCCGAGGCGGCTCCGGCCGCAGCGAGCAGCGGGGTGCTCTGCTGCGTCACCGGGGCACGGGCCAGCTGCGCGAAGAGCAGGGCGAGGCCACTGCCGAGGGCGATCAAGGGGGCCTCGGGGCCGAGCGTGGCGCCGAGCGGCAGGCTGGCGAAGGCCGCGAGAACGACCCCCGGGAGGGCGGACGGGCCCTGCTTGGGAGCGTGCAGACCACCGGCCGGGACATGGCCGCCGGCTCCCGGCAGATACCTGACCACGAGACCGACGGCGACGCCGGCCACCGCCAGCAGCGGCAGCGGCCACCACCAGGGCGGCGTGTCCCACCCCAGCTCGGAGGGCAGGTCGTCCCACAGCGCGCCCTCCAGTTCGTGGACCGCGGCCAGGAACCAGAACGCGATCAGAGAGACCGGGATGCCGATCAGCGCGCAGAAGACGAGCGCCTTCTGATAGGCCGGTCTCCGCAGCAGTTCACGCAACAGGTCGGCCTCTTCCGGCTGTGTACCGGCGGCCGGCGCAGCCGCAGACCCCGCATCAGGCACGACCCCGTTCCTCCCGTGTCCGTCGCCGTCCGAGGAACAGCGTCCTGAGTCATTGCAGCACCGGGCCCTGCCCCCTGCATGTCCGCACAGCTCCGTCCGGCCCCTTCCGCGGCGCGAGCCGATTGAGCGCGTACGGTTATTGGCGGCGCATGCATGTAGAGCGCGTATGCATCTGAGCTCCCGGGTACCCAAGAAGCACATCCACCCGTGCGACCGCACGCGAAAGGGGCTGCGAGGCATGCAGATCGATCTGAAGGGGCGCACCGCGCTGGTCACCGGATCCACCCAGGGCATCGGCGCGGCGATCGCCGCCGGCCTCGCCCGCGCGGGTGCCCGCGTGGGCGTGAACGGCCGCAGTCCCGAGCGGGTGGAGCAGAGCGTCGCCGAACTGGCCAAGCAGGTGCCGGGCGCCGAGTGGGTCCCCGTGGCCGCGGACGTGACCACGCAGGAGGGCACGGACCAGGTCGCCGGGATGCTCCCGGACGTCGACATCCTCGTGAACAACCTCGGCGTCTTCGGCGCCGCCGACCCGCTGGAGATCACCGACGAGGAGTGGCGCCGCTACTTCGAGGTGAACGTGCTCTCCGCCGTACGGCTGACTCGGCTGTACCTTCCCGGCATGACCGAGCGGGGCTGGGGCCGGGTTCAGTACATCGCGAGCGACTCGGCGATCGTCACCCCGGCCGAGATGATCCACTACGGCATGTCCAAGACCGCACTCCTCGCGGTCAGCCGGGGCTTCGCCAAGCAGGCCGCCGGCACGGGCGTGACGGTGAACTCGGTCATCGCCGGGCCCACCCACACGGGCGGCGTCGAGGACTTCGTCCACGAACTGGTGGACCGCAACCTGCCCTGGGACGAGGCCCAGCGCGTCTTCATGCGCAAGCACCGCCCGCAGAGCCTGCTGCAACGCCTGATCGAACCGGAGGAGATCGCGAACATGGTGGTCTACGTCAGCTCCGACCAGGCCTCGGCCACCACGGGCGGCGCGCTGCGCGTGGACGGCGGATACGTCGACTCGATCCTGCCGTGACCTCGGCGATGCTCAGGCCGGGCCGCCACCGGTGAACCCGTGGACGGTCACCGGTGAACCCGTGGACGGTCACGACTCCGCGAGCCGATTGGGCCGGAGCAGCAGCAGGGCGATGTCGTCGATGGGCTGGTTGGAGCGGCGGGTGCGCCGGACGAGGCCGTCCGCGAGCTGGTGCAGCGGGAGGTCGCCCGCCTCGCCGAGGTGGCGGGCCAGGTCGGCGATGGTCCGGGTGATGTCGGTGCCGGGGTCCTCGACGAGGCCGTCGGTGTAGAGCGCGAGGAGTGTCTCCGGGACCAGGGGCAGCGTGCTGACCGGGTACGAGGGAGCGCCCGCTCCGACGCCGAGCGGGGGACCCGGACTGATGTCGACGACCTCGGCCTTGTGGTCGGCGTGCCGCAGCAGCGGGGGCGGATGCCCCGCGCTGGCGAGGGACACCTCCTGGCGGGCCAGGTCGAGGTGGGCGTAGAGGCAGGAGACGAAACGGCTGGCGTTGAGGTCGGCGAGGTCGCGGTCGGTGTGGATGAGGACCTCGTCGGGAGCGGCTCCGGCGGTGGCGTGGGAGTGGACGGCCATGCGGACCTGGCCCATCAGGGCGGCCGCCATCATGTCGTGGCCCTGGACGTCTCCGATGACCGCAGCGGCGGTGGTGTCGGTCAGGCGGATCAGGTCGTAGAAGTCGCCGCCGATGTTCATGCCCTGCCCGGCCGGGAAGTAGCGGGCGGCGACTTCGAGTCCGGTGACGCTGGGCAGCGCCTGGGGCAGCAGCGTCTGCTGAAGGGCGAGCGCGAGGCCGTGCTTGGCGTCGTACAGGCGTGCCCGGTCCAGGGCCTGGGCGATGAGCCCGGCGAGCGGCGTGAGGATGGAGCGCTCGGCCCCCGGGAAGGTGTGCGGATGGTTGTAGGCGATGAGAAGACAGCCGATGGGACGCCCGGAGCTGAGGAGCGGCAGGAACGCCCACGCCTGTTTGTCGCTGATCTGCGGCGCCTTGGGATAGAGATGCGCCAGTTCGCCGCGGTCGGCGAAGAACGACGCGGCGCCGGTCGCCAGCGCGTGCCCGGCAGGTGTGAGGTCGGCGTCCGTGGGCATGCCGTCGAACTGGTCGATGACCCTCGGCTCGTAGCCGCGGTACCCGATGATCCGGATACGGCCGGCATCGGCGGTGGACATGATCATGCCGTGGGCGCCGAAGCCAGGCAGGATCTGGTCGCCGACCAGATCGACGACGTCCTGGACACCGACGGTCTCCGTCAGTGCGGCGGCCAGGCCCATCAGGAGATGGATACGGCTGTCCGGCGGAGCGCCGGTGGAGGCCGGGCGGGTGCCGATGGGCCTGGACGAATGGTCGGGCGTGACCAGGATGCTGGTCCCGGTGTCGTCCGTGTGGAGCCGCAGGTCGAGCCACTGGTCCGGCGGGCGCAGCACGGTCAGACCGAGAGGCTCACGACTGCTCATCGCGATCCGGTACGCGTCCATGTACGCGATGTTGTCGAGCCACGGAAGCGACATCCACGGCTCTGCTCCCAGCAGCTGCTCCAGGGGGCTGCCCAGCAGAGTCGCGGCGGCCGTGTTGACGTAGGTGATCCGCCCGGCGAGATCGAGCGAGAGGGTGCCGACGGGGAGGCGTTCGACGAGGGTGGCCGCCTCGTGCGCGGACTGCGAGCTCGTGTCCTGGTGGTGGGGCCGGACGAAACGAGGACGGTCGGGAATGTCGGGTGCGGAGGAGGCCGAGTTCAGCACCCGGGCGACCCGCCGCGCGGCGGAGGCCATACGTCCGCGCTCACGCGGGCTCAGACGGGGCGAACGGTCGGGGGCCCACAGCAGCAGCATCGTGCCCCGGCAGTGCCTGAGGCCCCTGAGCGGGACGAGCGCGAACGCGATCTCATAGGGGAGGCTCGCGGCGACGCGCGGGTAGCAGCGCGCCAACTCCTCCAGGGAACTCACCCAGACGATACGCTCGTTGCGTACCGAGTCCTGGGCGGGGCCATGGGCGGCATAAGCGGTGCGCCACCAGGGCGCGAACGCGTCGACCGGGATCCCGCACAGCGCGATCAGGCCCAGCACTTCCTCGGCCGGGTCCAGTACGTAGACGCCCCCGTACCTGGCACCGGTGCGCTGCACAGCCGCAGCCAAGGCCTCACAGAGCGGATCAGCATCACCTGGCGACTCACGGGCCCCGGTCATGCGGCGCAAACCCTAACGCCCATATCAAGAACGCTAAGCCCGCGCGGAGGGTGAGGCATGTGGATCAGATGCGGAACGCCGCCGTGCAGCGACTGAGGCAGACGTCCTGCGCGCCGAGGTTTCGAGGGCACAGGAGCCCCCGCACCCTGGACGCCTTCTGTAATGATCCGGTCACCTTGCGAAGTCGGCGGTGTCAGGTGAGGGGAAGCGTATGGACTCGGGCAGGCCTCGGTTCCTCGGCAGGTGCGGAGTCGTGGTGACGGGTGCCGCGGCGCCGTTCGTCCAGGGCAACCAGGGCTGGGCCGACACCACCCTCTGCACCACGGGCGAGTCCTGTTCGATGTGCATGAGCGCGATGGCGTGGGCGAACCTGCGGCGCGTCGTCTGGGCCAGCTCGATCGACGACATCCGCGGCACCGGGATCATCCAGATCGACCTGACGGCACGCCTGGTGGCCGACGCGGCGAGCTCCTTCTGCACCCCGCAGCTGCTCCTGGGCGGCGTCCTCGCGAACCACACCAGCCGCCTCTTCCGGGAGGCCCGGCGGCTGCGCGAAAACCTGCCGGACGCGCCGGGGGCGACGTACGGGTAGGCGCCGCCCTCGCTCCGTACGGATAGTTATGCTCGGGCACTGTGAGTGACCAGCGCGGCGGGCGGGCGGACGAGCATCGGGAACCGGGGACGGCGCTGCACCTCGCCCTTGTCCTGCTGGTGGCGGCGTCCGGGGCGGTGGAAGCCATCTCCTTCACCGCGCTGGCGCACGTCTTCGCCGGAGTCATGACGAGCAATCTCGCCCTGCTCGGGATGGCCATCGGCCGCGGACAGGCGACCGGCGTGACCGCGGCGGTGCTGGCGCTGACCGGGTTCGCCCTGGGCGCGGCCGTGACCGCCCGGCTCACCCGTCGCA
The DNA here is from genome assembly GCF_057710365.1 of Streptomyces sp. bgisy027. Classification (NCBI taxonomy): domain Bacteria; kingdom Bacillati; phylum Actinomycetota; class Actinomycetes; order Kitasatosporales; family Streptomycetaceae; genus Streptomyces; species Streptomyces sp. bgisy027. Next base: position 10,535 of record NZ_JBYIVZ010000050.1, on the reverse strand, counting down.
GTGCGGACGCGGGAAGGGGCTGGCCCGCGCCGGTGATGTTCTGCCTGGTCGGCGAGGCGGTCGTACTGGCCGCGGGCGCCGTGAGCTGGGCCGCCCTGGACGGAGCGCCGGGGCAGACCGCGCGGGACGCCTTGCAGTTCGGTGCCGCCGCGACGATGGGCGTCCAGTCGGCGGCCATGGTGGCGGCCGGTCGAGCCGCGTCACCGACCACCTATCTGACCGGGACGCTCGCCACCTACATCGTGCGGGGCGTGGGAGCGGGCCGCCCGGATCGCTGGGTGCCCGCTCAGCTGGCCGCGCTGATGGTGGGGGCGGGGATTTCCATGCTGCTGCTCCGGGAGGCCCGGGGGTGGGCCGGCGTGCTGCCCGTGGTGCTGGTGGTGTGCGCCATCTCGACGGCCGCCGCGCCGGTGATCCGCAGGCGCCGTGTCCCGGGCGGCAGTTGAGTGCCGAGTGAGTACCGCTGAGCTCCGCAGCAGGCAGGGGGCGCTTCGCCGACCCGCCGGCCGGGCGAGCGTGCCGGTCGGACAGTGGGTCGGCGCGACCGGAAACCAGGTGCGGGCTGTCCACACGGTGGTGTGTCATCGGTGGCATGACGATCGCGTTGGGCAAGCCGGGAGTCGACGGGTTGAGCGAGACCGTGGGTGTGCTGCGGGAGTGGCAGTACGACGGGGCGCCCATACAACTGCATCCGGGAGACCTGGGCTGGTTCTGGCGGTTCGGTCCCGGCGCGACGGCCGATGCGGTCCGGACCTGGAGCCGGGGCGGAAACATTCTCGCCGTCGGGCTCCTGGACGGCCCCGACCTGCTGCGGCTGACGCTCGCACCGGACGCTCACCACGACGAGGAGCTGGCGCGGCAACTGGCCACGGACGTGTCCTTGCAGGAACGCGGAGTTCTCAGGGAGGGCAAGGCCTGCATAGAGGCCCCCATGGCCGCGCTCGTCCAGGAGCTCCTGGACGAGGACGGCTGGGACGTCGACGAACCGTGGACGCCGCTGCGTCGTGACCTCGCCGAGCCGGTGGAGGACCCGGGCGTGCGGATCGAGGTGATCGGGCCGGAGCAGGCGCACGTGCGGGCGGCCGTACAGCGGGCGTCGTTCAGCACCTCGACGTTCACGGACGAGCGCTGGCACGCGATGGCGGGCGGACTGCCGTACGCCGACGCCCGGTGTCTCGTCGCGTACGGCGACCGGGGCGACGCGGTGGCGGCGGTGACGGTCTGGTCGGCCGGTCCGGGCAGGCCCGGCCTGCTGGAACCCATGGGCGTGGCTCAGGAACATCGAGGTCGCGGCCACGGCAGGGCGATCACCCTCGCCGCGGCGGCCGCGCTGAAGGAGTTGGGCTCGTCGAGCGCGATCGTGTGCACGCCGAGCTCCAACGTCGGCGCCGTAGCCACGTACAGGTCGGCCGGCTTCGAACCGCGCCCCGAGGTCCGCGACCGCCGCCGGGACGCGTAGCGGCCACGGATCAGTCGTGGAGAGCGGCGGACCTCTTCAGCAGGAAGCGTCCGCTCGCGCCCGTGCACAGCAGACCCGCCACCATGCGGACGAGGCTGAGGGCCGGGCCGGAGGTCCAGTCGACGCGGGCGGCGCGGGCGGCCAGGACGACGGTCATGGTGGCCGCGGTGCCGGGCAGGGCGAGCAGGGCCGGGCTGGTGCGCGAACAGGTCGTCCCCGGCGAGGGCGCCCGGGACGCCGATGCCGAGGGCGAGAGCCCACACGCCGAGTGCCTGTGCGTCGAGGCGGTCGGTGCGCCAGGGGACGAAGCCGGCCCAGGTGGCGGCGGAACGAGGTGCGGGCGTGCCCGTGCGCGGGTGTTCGCAAGGGTGAAGGACCCACCACCATCCGGACGCCGTCCGCGTGGCGCGCGCAGCAGCCGTGGCGCCCGTGGTGTGCCCTGAGGTGACAGGACGACTCACCCGTGAAGGAGACACACGGCATGCTCGGACAGTCGCAGGCCTTCAGCGGCTTCTCGGTCGACGACCTCGACGAGGCCCGCCGGTTCTACGGGGAGACTCTCGGCCTCCAGGTCGAGGAGACCGGCGAGGGCGAGATGCGCATGCTGACCCTCAGGCTCGGCGGCGGCACGCAGGTCTTCGTCTACCCCAAGCCGACGCACACCCCCGCGACCTTCACGATCCTCAACTTCCCGGTCGAGGACATCGAGGCCGCCGTGGACGAATTGCAGCGGCGCGGCGTGTCCCTGACGCGCTACCCCGGATTCGAGCACGACGAGAAGGGCATCGTCCGGGTCGGCAACGGCGGCCCCGCGGCGATCGCCTGGTTCACCGACCCGGCCGGAAACGTCCTCTCCGTACTCCAGGAACACTGACCGGCCACCCGCTGCCTCTCCCACCCTCGTGGGCGGTGACATGGGTGGACGCACGCGAGAGGCTGCCCGGGACCGGGACGCCGGTGGCGTCCGCCTGCCGTGCGGCCCGTCAGGCGACGGGACCGTGACCCACTGGGCCGAACCGCCCACCCTGCCGGGCGGGAAGACGCACGGCGGCCTCGGGAAGGACGTGGAGCCGGCGCTCCGGAACGCCTGGAGCGCCCGTCCTCTCACCTGACCCGGCCCGCACCCACGGGTGATTGACGGCCGGGACGACGGATAACGGCACCCGCTCGCCGGAACAAGAAGGGGTAGGACCCCTTGGTGAGAGGGAGGTAGGCATGGCCGCATCCCACGGCTCCGTCGTGATCGGTTTCCAGTCCAGGCACATCCGGAGCGATGAGGCGACCGCCCCCCGCGAGGCAGCGCGATGACCCCGGACGTCCAGAGCCCGGTCATTGAGCAGCCGCGCCAGTTCTACGACGGCGGTGTCGACGCCGCCGCGGGGCAACCGGAGGTTCCGCCCGACCCCGACGCGGATCCCCGCATCGAACTCGTCCGGCATGTCCTCGGCGGCCAGGAGGAGTTCGCGATGCGGCGCCGCATCGCCTACCGTGACCGCCACCTCGGCGAGCTGCTGGTGCCCCGGGTGACCGCCACCTTCCGCACCGACCTGACCTCTGTCCCCGCCTTCTTCACCTGGCTCGTGCCCAAGACCGGGGACCATCTGCCGGCCACGCTGCTGCACGACGGCCTGATCCACCCGCCCGGCGACCCGACGTACACCTCGACCGAGGGCCACGTGGTGCTGCGCGTGGCGGCCGACCGGGTGCTGCGGGACGCCATGGCGGATGCCGGGACCGCGCTCGTGAGGCGCTGGCTGGTCTGGTCGGCCGTGGCGACGGTGACGATGCTCGACGGCGGGGGAACGGGCTGGACGAAGGGACGCGCTTGGTACAACCGCCTGGTCGCGGCCCTGACCGTCGTACTGATCCTGGCACTCGGCGTCCTGGCGACCCTCGACCTCTTCGACATCGGGATCCCCTTCAACCCGACACAGCTCTGGATGGGCGACCGGACATGGTTCGTCGAGATCGTCAACGGGCTGTCGGCCGCGATTGCGATCCCGCTGCTGCTCGCGCGGTTGTTGTGGGGCAGGAACCTCTGGATCGCCGGCGCCGTCGTGGGGGTCGGCCTGTCGGTGCTGCTGCACGTCACGGTCGCGGTGCTCGCCATCACCGGGCTGTACCAGGTCGTCGAGCGCTTCACGCGGAGCGTGCCTCGTGCGGCGGGCGCAGTGGCGTGTGTCGGGATGGTGGCGGCGCTGGTGTGGTTCGTGGTCGCGATGACCGTCACGCGGTGATGGACCGGGCCCTGTGGCCGGCCCGGGAAGTTCGTACGAGGGCGTGTCAGTGCCGCACCCGCGTCGCCCCGGCGGCCACCGAACTCCTTGTGCTGCAGCGGCAGATGGAGATGCGCGATCCTCGGCCGCTGGCTGCTCGCCGGGGTGTTGCCGAAGAACAGGGACGGCACGAAGAGGAGCCCCCGTCAGCGGGTGGCGCTGTCGACACCCCTGGGACCGCGGAAGATCCGAGGTCCTACGACAGGTGGAACACGCGTCCGAGGGCGTCGGACAGGGCGGACGCCGCCCCCGTCGCCCCCGCCGCGGCCGGCGGGGACAGTCGGGCACCCAGATAGCCGTCCGGGCGGATGAGGAAGGCCGTCGGAGCATCGACGCCGTACAGCCGCGCGAACTGCGCCGCGCCGTCCCGGAAGACAGGCAGGCGCCGACCGTCCGGGTCGGTCGGTCGGCGGACGGCTTGCGGTGTGACCTCGTCCCGGCTGACGACGAACGCGGTCAGCTGGTCACCGACCAGCCGGTGCCCGGTTGCGGCGGCCTCCCGGCAGGAGGCGAGCGCGTCGGACGAGTCGGCGTACAGCACCAGCACGTGCCCGCGCTCACGCAACAGGTCGTACAGACGCAGGGGCGCGACGGCCACGCCCGCGAGGAGACCGGTGCAGTCGGGCGCACGCTCACCTGCCTGCGGGCCCGGTGATCCCGCGTCGCCGGGCGCCGCCGGGGGAGTGTCGCCGGCCGCGACCAGGGGACTGCCGGGGTAGGCCACGAGCAACTGAGCCTCGCGCGACATCACCGTCGTCATGTCGTCCGGCGTCGCGCGGATGCCCTCGGTGGCGTGCTTGACCGTACGTCCCACCACCTCCTCGCCGATGGGGCGACGCTCGGCGTCATAGCTGTCGAGCAGCCGGGGATGGGCGCCGCCCTCCAGCGCGAGTGCCAGCTTCCAGGCGAGGTTGTAGGCGTCCTGGATGCCGGTGTTCATGCCCTGGGCACCGGTCGGCGGATGGATGTGCGCGGCGTCCCCCGCGACGAAGACACGGCCGACGGAGTACCGGTCGACCAGGCGATGACTGATGCGGAAGACCGACGACCAGCGCATGGCGGACGCTGTCGTGGGCTGCGGGGACAGCCGGTCGAGGACTGCCTGGATGTGCCCGAGCCCGGGCGCCCGCCCGCCTTCCAGCCCGTGGGCGACCGAGTCCTGCGATGCGCCTTCGGCATGGGCCGAGAGCTCCGGCGGCACGAGCATCGACATGCGGTACCGGCGATCCCCGGGCAGCGGGATACAGACCAGGAGATCGTCGATGCGGCCGTCCTCGTCGTGGTGCGTGGCGCGTACGCCGTAGCCCTGCGGGAGGCTCCAGTCCACCTCCACGTCGGCGAGCATGTACTCCTCCGGGAACGCACCCCCCTCGAAGGCGAGCCCGAGCCCCTTGCGGACGGTGCTGTGCGCCCCGTCGCAGCCGATCAGGAAACGTGACCGCACCTCCTGCTCGGCACCGGAGGCCGTGACGATCCGGCTGACCACTGCGCCCTCGTCCTGCGTGAACCCCACCAGTTCGGTGCCCCGCTCGATCCGCGCACCGAAGCGAGCGAGCTGCTCCTCGATGATCCGCTCCGTCTCGTACTGGGGCAGAGCGGCGAAGACGTACGGCACCTCGGGCGGCAGCCGCACCTCGAAGCGAGCCTGCTCGACGCCGCCGTCGTACAGCACCTGCCCGCGCATCGGCACGGCGACCTCGAGAGCGGCGCGGACCATGCCCATCCGGTCCCAGATCTCCAAGGTCCGCGGTTGTACGCCAACGGCCTTGGCGTACGGCAGCCGGGCCGGAAGCCGGTCGATGACACGGCAGGCGACCCCTTGCCGCCGTAGTTCCGCCGCAGCGGTCAGCCCGACGGGTCCCGCACCCACGATCAGTACGTCCGTGTCCACCACCGGCGTCTCCCGCCACAGGCCCCCCTTCTGGCCGGCCTCCATCGTCCACCGCGGGGAACGGGACAGCGACTCCGGGGGCCGGGAGGGAAAGCCGGGCCCGGGTGGTGCGTCAGGGCACCCGTACACGCCGCTGGTAGGCGCAGGCGTCACAGCATCCAGGTCCGGGTGCCGAACGACGCGCACGCCCGTGAAGCCACGAGAGCTGCGGCGTGCAGCGCCTGCACGAAGCCCTCCGCGGAGAGCTGTCGCCCGGCGGCGAGGTGATGGGTCAGCGCCCCGTGCAGGATGTCCCCGGCGCCGAGTGTGTCCGCGACCGGCACGACGGGCACCTCGACCGTCCCGCTGCCGCCAGGACCTGCCCACTCGATGGGCTGTCCTCCCTGGGTGACCGCGGTCCAGCGGACTCCCTGCTGCCGGAGAAAGCCCAAGGTGTCGGCGGGGGTACGGGTCCCTGGCGGGTGGAAGTCGGCGGAGCAGACCGCTACGTCGATCCAGGGCAGCAGGTTCCGCGTGCCCGGCTTCCAGCTTCCGGCGTCCAGCACGGTCACACGGCCGGCGGCGCGCGCGGCTCGGGCGGTGGCCGTGGCCAGTTCCGTGTGGTGGCCGTCGCACTGGACGATGTCGCAGGCTGCCACCAGCGCGTCGAGGTCGTCGGGTGGCGCGAGCCGGTGTGCGGTGGCGTTGGTCGAGGCGACGGCGCGCTGTCCGGTGGAGGCGGTGACCATGATGGAGGAGACGGCGGGCGGATCGGTCGCGTGAACCGCCAGGTCCGACACGGCCACACCCGCCCGGTCCAGATCCGCCGTCACCGCGAGCGCCAACGGGTGGGAGCCGATCGCGGTGAGCAGCCTGGCCGCGCCACCCAGATGGGCAAAGGTCACGGCTGCGTTCGCCGCGGGGCCGCCGGCGGCCACGGTCTGGTCACGCGCGGTGAGCTTCTCGTCGGGACCGGGGACACGATCGACGAGCTGGATGACATCCACAGTGCAGAGGCCGACGAACAGCCCTGCAGGCCGCCTGCCCGTTCCCGACTCCATCCAGGTGCACCTCCGCTCGGCCCGGCGCTCGGGGGTCATTGCCCGGACCTGAGCGGATCACAGGGCCGGCCTCTTCAACCGTGCCCACCGCTGCCCGGGTCCACCCTTCCGCACACGCAGCCGACGAGTCCGGTCAGGAGCCCGCTGGAGACCGGTCAGGAATCGAGAAGCCCCCGTAGGCGGGCCCCGCCTAGCGTGAAGGACATGGAATCCACCGCATCCACCGCATCCACCGCATCCACCAACTCCCTCGCGTCCGTCACCATCGAGGTCGCCGACCTCGAAGCCGCGCGCCGCTTCTACGCCGCCTTCGGAGTGGACCGGCACATCCGTCTGCGGGAGTCCGAGGCGCACTCCACCGGATTCCGCGGCTTCACACTGGCCCTCACCGTGTCCGGACCGGCCACCGTCGACGCCTTCCTGGGCGCCGCAGTGAACGCCGGCGCCACCGTACTGAAGCCCGCCGCGAAGTCGCTCTGGGGCTACGGCGGCGTCGTACAGGCACCCGACGGGACGATCTGCAAGGTCGCGACCACGGCGAAGAAGGACACCGGCCCGGCGACCCGCGAGATCGACGAGGTCGTCCTGCTGCTGGGCGTCGAGGACGTGAAGGCCAGCAGGCAGTACTACGTGAGCCGCGGCCTGACCGTGGCCCGGAGCTTCGGCGGCAAGTACGCCGAGTTCGCGGCCGACGGGGCCGACCCCGTCAAGCTTGCGCTCTACAAGCGCCGCGGCCTGGCCAAGGACCTGGGCGTCCCCACCGACGGCACGGGTTCGCACCGTGTCGTCCTGGGCAGCACGGCCGGCGCGTTCTCCGACCCGGACGGTTTCGCCTGGGAGGCCGCCACCCGCCTCGACACCGCCTCGCCCGGGGAGTCGGCCGCTTCCTGAGGGCCGGCACCCTGCGCCGCTCGGACCTGCGGGTCAGAAATCCGTGGGCAACCCGCTCACCTCGGCGATGCCGCGCAGCTCCTCCGTCTGCCTGTGCCGTTCCCGGATGTAGTCGGCGATCTCGCCGAGACGGTCGGGGTCGGAGGCCGTGGTCGCGTCGGTGACGATCCGGACCGGACCGCTGTCATCGACGTCGATCTCGACCACCTCGTTGTCCAGGCGGCCGGTCACGGCCGTGGCGATGACGAGAGCGGCCTCGTCACGGACCTCCTGCGGCAGTTCGTCGCCGTCCGAATCGAGCGCGAAGTCGAGGGTGGAGAGGCGTTCCTCGTCGATCGCCTTGAGGACCGGTTCCACCACTCGCAGCAGGAGCCGGTAGTCCTCTGTGTCCATCCGGATACGCAGGAGGTCCAGGTACACCTCCACGGGCTGGCCGTCGCCTTGCGGAACCTCGTATTCGCTCATCCATCCCGTGTTCCCCACCGGACGCGCCTCAGACGTGTTGCCAGCGAGCCGCTGCGAAGGAGAACAGACCGAACAGCACCAACCCGGCCGCGACGCAGACCAGCAACGACGGGCCGAGCGGGGTGTCGGCGAAGGTACGCAGCGTGTCGTCGAGGCCCTTCGCCCGATCGGGTTCGTAGTCCACGGCCGCGCGCACGGCGAAGACGCCGAGCGCCGCGAACACCAGCCCTCGGGCGGCACCGCCGACCACGCCGGTGACATCCACCAGCCGCCGCGTCCGGCGACTCATCCGCCCGAGCTGGAGGTCGTCGTGGTACTTGCGCATGACCGCCCGTGCGCCGATCCAGACGCCGCCCACGACTATGCCGGCCCCGGCCGCGCCGACCAGCCACTGACCTGCGGGTATCTCCAGGGCCCTGGCGGTGGCGTCACGGGACTGCTGGTCGCTGGAACCGCCGCCGTGGTCCGGGCTCGCGGCGAACGACAGCACGGAGTAGGCGACGAAGACGTAGACCGCGAAGCGGCCCGCCGCGAGCAGCCGCTTGCGCGCGCTGCGGCCCTCCTTCCCGAGCGAGCCGAAGAGCGCCTCCGCCAGCCGCCACAGGGCCATTCCGACGAGCCCGATACCCAGCGCCCACAGCAGTACGGCGCCGAACGGCTTCTGCGCCAGTTCCTCCACGGCGCCTCCCCGGTCGGCCTGCTTGCTGGTGTCGCCGAAGGCGACCTGCAGCGCCAGCGCGCCGACGAGCAGATAGATCACGCCCCGAGCGGTGAGGCCCGCCCGTGCCGCCCCTTCGGTGACCGAACCTCGCGCCGCCTGCCGGGCCCGAAAACGCCCGGTCCACGCCCACGCACTCGCGTCCATAGAGACCTCCCGGCAATCCGGATGCCCCGACCCGGCGGCGACACACGCGGACCACCACAGGTCATCGCTCCCGGTCCGGGTTCCGCGCGGGGCAGAACTCACCGGCGCGCATTCCGCGAACGCCGCCGGTACGGAGAGGGAGCCCAACGCAGCCGTACTCCGGTGACGCGGGCGATGGCACGAAGATGCGGCCCTGTATTGCCGATGAACCAGACCGCACGATCCGCGTGCGACCACACATAGGCCGGAACGCCGTCGTCGAGGAGGGATGTCAGCCGTGGCTCTTCGAGTTCCTCGGCCGCGAACTCGTAGAGCGCGGGGAGACGCGGGGCGATGAGCCCGTAGTCGAGCATGCGGGCGAGGGCATGCTCGGCGAAGACGACTTCTTCCACGGAGCCGGCGATCGGGTAGTTCTTCGGAAACGACCGAGCGAGGTCCAGGAACCACTTGACGCTTCGATGCCGAGGGTCCACCAGCCGGGGGCCGGGGAAGGCCAGCGGCCCCAGTGCGAGTCGCGGATCCGCCAACATCGCATGGGTGTAGACAACGCGAAGAAGCGCGACGTTCATCATGAATCGCTCTGCTTTGAGTTCCTGTGCAGCCAGGTCCTCATACTTCAGATATCCGGCGACAACGCTGGCGTTGTGCGCCCGGTACCAACGGGCCGGCGACGGCTCACGAATGAAGTCGATCCAGCACCGCACGCTATGGCTGCTGGGGACTCCCGAGGAACTGCCGGTCAAGAGCCCGGCCTCGATCTTGTCCCGCAACAGGACTTCATTCACACTGCGCCACCACGCACTGCCGGCCGGATCCGAGGACGCCGGCTCCAGCACTCCCCGAGCGGCCGACCAGCGCATGAAGCTCAACTCGGCATGCCCGTACCGTCGGAAACGTCCTGACGTCGCGTCATAGAAATCCGCCGCCAGCGCAAGCCGTCCAGCCGTGTCGTCCCGTACCACCCCGACCCGCTCCTCCGCACGAGCGGCGGCGTCAGCCACGGTGACTCAATCGGATCGGCGTCATGGGAGAACCTCATGAACTGAGGACTGGACCCTCGGAAAATTCCGCATACGGCGACAACAACACTCATGATTACGGTACCGCGGCGAATGCCGATCCGAACAAGATCGACGCCAATGCATCTGCTCCCTGGCCCGACCCCAGGTCTGTTCTCGGGATGCCGTCTGCCGGATGAACAGGCAGCCGTGGTCCCAGAACACCTTGTCCATGCGCGCCGCCGCGACCACCGCCTGGCTGCCCACGAGCCAGATCTGTCCCAGGGCCAAGTTCCAGGGCGCCCAGTCCACGGGGTCACCGTGTTTCCCCGCGCGGTTTCCCGGCACGGTTTCCCCGCACGGCGGAGAGCCAGTTGGCTCCGGGTGGACTCGGCAACCATGGCCGAGCATGCCTCAGTGGGAGACTGCTCCGGGAAGCGCGGGAGATGCCGACAGCAGCCGTCCCGCCGGAACAGTAGGGCCGCCAGGACGTCCACGGCCTTGCTGACAATCACCGTTGCGGCACCACCTGCATCCCCGGCATCGTCAATGCCGTCCTGGCCTTGCGGCTCGCCGCGTCAGCATGAGACCGGCGGGTCTTCGAGCATCGACAAGGACACCGCGACCACGGCGCAGGGTGTGTGTCGTCC
>NZ_JBYIVZ010000049.1:0-73674 GCF_057710365.1 Streptomyces sp. bgisy027 | reverse complement strand
GCGAGTACATCGCACAGCAGATCGGGAACGAGCGGCGCAAAGTCGGCGTTCCTCCTCGCCTTGGCGAGAGCCTTGCCGTCAACGTAGCCGAGGTCCACCAGGATGGACTCCCTCAGCAAGTCGTCCAAAACCGCCAAGCCGGAAAACCGCAGTCCCTTCTCCAGGACGGCCAGGAAGTTCTCCGGTTCGGCCGGCGCGGCCACCCACTCGGGCAGCCCGGCCCGTCTGATCCGTTCGCGGAACAGCGCCTTGCCGCGCTTGTGCTCGTGCGGTAGTTGCTCCATGAACCGCACGATCCGTGGGTGCGCGAGCGGGCTTACCGGCCAGATTCCGGCCCGGAGGAATCCGGGGTTGTGCATCCCGAACGCCATCAGGGTCGGTACGGGCAGCACTGGGATGGGGGCCAGGTGCTCGTTGACTTCGGCGAGCGCTCGGACTGCTCTGTTGCCGAGCCACGGCACGGGTTTTGGCGTCGGCAGTTCGGCCTGTGTCCTGGAGTGGTGGGCGTTCACTTCGTCTCCGCCGCTGCCCGTGAACATGACCTCGCACCGCAGGGCGGCTGCTTGCTCGCGGACGACGTCGAACGCCTCCTGGTAGAAAGCCCCCGCAGGATCGTGCGGCCTGCGCAGAGCGCGTACGCCCCCGGGCCAGAAGGGTGGGAGTTGCATGGCGGGAGTGGCCGTGTCCCGGAAGCCGCAGTACTCCACAAAGGCTCGGCGCCGCTCGCCCTGTTGCCTGCCAGTGCTTCCTCCCACCAGCAGGCCGAAGCTGTACACCTCGGGGAAGCGGGCTGCTTTCACGGCCAGGGCGACGTTCCCGGAGTCCGCGCCGCCGGACAGCTCAACCCCCACGCATCCGGTTGCCGTCGGCGCCTGGCGGATCACGTCGGTCAGCAACTCGTCCAGAGCGCCGAGTGGATCGACGCCGGGCCGCACGGTTCGGCTCGTACGACCCTTCTTCGCTCAACTACCACGTCAGCCAGGTACGGCACGAACTCGGTGACAAGGCCGGAGCCGTCGAAGCCATGCAGCAAGCGGACCGGCTCCGCCCCAGCGTGTACCAGCGCACACGAGTACACCGTCGTGGCCTGCTGGCCGAACATCAGTCGGAACTCGGCCACCTGGAAGCGGCCTGCGTCACCTGGCACCAAGCCCTCGACGACTACCCCAAGGTGCAGTCCGGCCGCGCCGACGATCGCGTGAAAGCGATGCTCGGTCTCTTGCGCCCTCATATGAAGAACACGACGGCACGCGACCTGTACGACCGGGCACGGGCGCTCGCGCCACCGTCGCTGGTCACCTGACCCCCGTCGCACCTTCAAGCTCAGCCGCAGAAAGTCAGCCACGACGGCGGGTCCGCCGAGAGACCACCCGCCACGTGTGCTTCCAGCAACCCCGCACCGGCCTCAAGCACGCCTCTCGGAACTCCGGTCGTCAGCGTCCACAGGCACGCGCGCCGCAGTCACTACGCCAGAGAACGAAACCTCCACCACAATCCGATCACCGGGAGAATAGATCCAGAGTTCCGGCACAGATTCCGTAATCTCTGGCAGGTGAGAGATAGATGATTCGAGCCCCATCTCCACACTCGGAACTGCCAGGCTCTCCCAGAAGAAGATTAGGCTGTCAGCTTTCGGGGCGAACTGCTGAATTACGGCGCTCAGCTCGATGGAATCCGACTCCATCGAGCAGAGCACCAAATCATCAGCCACCGCGCCCCATTCGATCCCACCATCAGAGTCGCGCGGGTAACGGCTAAGGCTTTCACGCTCGTACTGGAGATGCTGGACCAGGCTCAGCAACTGCACCCCTGGCCGCCCGACCCAAGCCAGCCGTCGATCACCCTGCTGATCTGAACGAACCACTCGGACCATGGATCGAGGCAAAAGGTCCGGTCTGGTTCCGTATACACCTTCGAGCGTCACGAATTACCGCCAAGCATTCTCGCGAAGTCGTCTTCTGTGCCATTCCATGGCACGGCCCACTTACGCGCAGAGTCACCTTTACCGACTTCCACGTTGATATGCGGACCCTGCACCGGGTCATAGTCCATCCTGAACCTCTTGAATTCACCGTTCACCCGAGTGGTGAACCCCACTACCTTGCCGTAGGTCGTCGGCGAAGATTCGAGGCGGCCAATGTACGGCTGCCGGGTCGCCGGATCGATGTCACCCAGCAGGTCGAGCGCCTTGTTCCGGGCTTTTTCGAAGCTGCCAAAGCTATCCAGGACAACTTCCTTACATGCCCCTCCGGCATTGTGCACCAATACCGGCGTCGCCCCCGCCAGCACATAGTACGTGTGCAGGCCAGGCCGCTCGCACCTGCAAGTTTGCTGGTCAGCGGGTGATTTGACTATCGCCGGATGTTCGTGCTCGTGCGCTGGAGTCTGCTGGTGTTGCCGTCACTACTGCCGTCGGTGGTCTACATCGCCTGGGGAATTCCAGGAATTCCGAATGCGTGTCAAGCGGCTTTGTCGTGCGGGGTGAGGCTGATGGTCAGGTCGGCGCCGAGAGCCTGAGCCAGGCGGCGCAGGAGGGGAAGCGTGGGCACGGTCCCGCCACCCTCGAAGCGGGAGATCTGCGGCTGCTTCATCCCGCACCGGTCGGCCAGCTCGGCCTGGGACAGCCCGAGCTCGATGCGCCGGTCGTGGACGAGCTGCCCGAGCTGACGGGCGAGCGCGGAAGGCGGGTCCTGCATGGTTCTTCCCCGCCTCAGGCCGCTGGGGCGACGATGGTGACGGTGGGCTCGTCTCCGCCGGCGAGGTGCACATCCACCGTGAGGTCCAGTGCGCGGGCCAGGCGCATGATGACCGCGATGGGCGGCAGCTCGGTGGCCGTCTCGATGCCTTCGATGTCATCGACGTCGACGTGCATGCGCTCGGCGAGATCGGCCTCACTCAGACCCAGCTCCTTACGCCGGTCGTAGACGGCCTTGCCCAACGTCATGGCGAGGCCCGCCTCTTCGTAGACCCGGTCGTACTCGGGGTCAGCGTCCAGGTGTTCGCCCAGCAGCCGACGGTGGCGACGGGTCCTCCATTCGCTGTGGTTCATCGAGACTCCTTGAGGTTGCGGCTGTAGAGGTCGTGCTCAGCAGCGGCTTCATGCTCTGCCTCGCACAATCGCTGTGCGGCGTGCGCGCGGTCCACTTCGGCCTGCTCACGCATCCTGGTCTTGCGGAACACGGTGAGCAGCACGACACGTCGTCCGGGCGCCAGCCAGTAAGTGATCCGCTGATTGGCATCGCCCAGGCGGAAGCGCAGCTCGCGGAGCTTGCCGCCCAGGTGGCGGGAGTGCGGTTCGTCGAGCGTGGTGGGCTGCTCGGCGAGCAGGTCGGCGACGCGTTCGGCCTGCTTGTAGTGATGGGCGGGAATGTTCTCCAGCCACAGCCGCACCTCCGGCTCGATCTCGATCGAGTACCGTCCGCTGTCCATATCGCCGATGATATATGGCACGGGGTGCGAGAGCGCGAATACGTAGTTCAGGTCATTTGCCATCGCCGCGACCGCAGCCGCGTCGCACCCCGTACTCCCCTCTTCGTCCTGATGCCACGGCGCCACCCGCAAACCAGCGGCAACCTGCCGAGGCGGCGCAGGATCGGCTTCTTTCGGCAGGATCGGGCCCGAGCGGGAGAGGCGGCGTACGGCCAGGCTGGTGCGTCGCCCAGTCTGGCGGCGCGGGGCCGGGGCGGGAGGAGCCGGCCCCCGACGGGCGGCCGGGAGCTTCGCCCCCGACGGAGGCAACGCCGACCACCGCGCTCGGCGAGTCCGGCGGCGGGCGTGAGGGTCGGCCCCCTGGTCGGCCCTGTGCCTGCGATCCGGCCGTAGGACGGTCGTGGGCGACAACTTGCTCCGCCAAGAGCCCCGTTACGGTCAGCCCTGCTGGTCCGCTGCGGCAACCGCCGTGCCACCCGCTGCCCCGCCTGCTCCACCGTCTACCGCTACGACACCTACCAACTCATCGCCGCCGGCCTGCGCGGCGGCAAGACCGTCCCCACCAGCGTCGCCGCGCACCCGCGCGTGTTCGCCACCCTCACCGCACCCGGCTTCGGGCCCGTCCACAACCAGCCCGACACCGGCCGCTGCCACTGCGGTCAGGTCCACCCCGACGACGACCCGCTCCTCGGCACCCCGCTCGACCCCGACCGCTACGACTACGCGGGCGCGGTGCTGTGGAACGCGCACGCCCCAGCCCTGTGGGCCCGCTTCACCACCCACCTACGACGAAAGATCGCCAAGGCAGCGGGACTGACACAGCGGGACCTGCGCCACCACACCACCCTCTCCTACGCCAAGGTCGCCGAATACCAAAAACGAGGCCAGGTCCACTTCCACGCCGTCATACGCCTCGACGGACCCACCGGCCCCACCAGCACCCCACCCACCTGAGCCACCACCCAACTCCTCAACCACGCCATCCACGCCGCCGCCGCACGCACCCGCGTCGCGCATGAGGGGCAGCCCCAGCAGCCCGCTGGGGCCCCGGTCGGTGACCGAGCCGACCGGTTGGTGTTCCGGTTCGGGCGGCAGATCGACGTCCGCGCGATCCGCGGCACCGACTTCACCGGCGACGGACCGGTCACCGACCGGCACGTCGCCGCCTACATCGCCAAGTACGCCACCAAGGGCGCCGAGACCACCACCGGCACCCTCGACCGCCGACTCCGCCTCCTCGCCGAACTCGCCACCCACGACATCACCGACCACGCCCGCCGCATGATCCACACCGCCTGGCACCTCGCCACCAAGCGCCGACACGCCCACCTCCGGCTGCGGCAATGGGCCCACATGCTCGGCTTCCGCGGCCACTTCTCCACCCGCACCCGCCACTACTCCACCACCCTCACCCACCTCCGAGCCGAACGCACCGCCTGGCGAACCAGCCACCCTGACACCCAGCCCCCGGCCCCCGCCTCGGCTCAGCCCCAGGCCGATCAGACGGACGGCAGCCCAGTCGGTGACCGGGCCGGACACCCCACCGACCTGGCCGCCGGTCACCGCAACATCGACGGTCAGCGCGTGAACTCGGACACCACGCTGGTCATCTCCCACTGGCAGTACGCCGGAACCGGCCTCCTGCCCGAACTCGAACACCTCGCCGACCTCCTGGCCGCGACGCGACAGACCCGACCCGGACAACCGACCCCAACCCGACGCTCGGACTGCGCCGGTGACCGCGCCGGTCACTCCGCCGGTCACCCGGTCGGTCACTCCACTGATCGGCCGACCGGTGCTGTCCGGACAAGGGCCGTCGCGTGACCGCCGGCACGGAACTCCTCACCGTCCCCCAGGTCATGGAACGCCTCCAACTCGGCCGCACCGCCGTCTACGACCTCCTCCGCACCCGCCAGCTCGCCTCCATCACCCTCGGCCGCGCCCGCCGCATCCCCACCCACGCCCTCACCGACTTCATCCACACCCGCCTCGAACAGGAAGCTTCCTAATGACCACCCCGCGCTCCGCCTCGTCCCGCCGCAGCCGCTCCCGCGCCAACGGAGACGGCACCATCTACCAGCGCAAGGACGGCCGTTGGGAAGCCGCCGGATACGTCCTCGCCCCCGGCAACACCCGCAAGCGTGTCCGCGTCTACGGTGCCACCCGGAAGGACGCCCTGGCCAAGCTCGCCGAGAAGATCGCCGCCAGCAACCTCGGTCTGCCCGTCGCGGCGGCCGACAGCACCGTGAGCGCGTACCTGACGTACTGGTTGCACGGCGTCGCCGTCCACCAGGTCCGGGAGAACACGCACACCCGCTATGCCGCGTGCATCCGACTCCACCTCACCCCCGGCCTCGGCACGAAGAAGCTCGCCCGGCTCACCGCCCGCGACGTCCGCACTTTCCTCGACAATCTCCGCACCACCTGCCAGTGCTGCAACCAGGAACGCGACACCGGCCGGTTCTGCTGCTGCGCCATCGGCCAGTGCTGCGGCAAGCGGCTGTCGCCGCTGACCGTTACCTACGTCCACTCGGTCCTCAAGTCCGCCCTTGAGCACGCCGTCCGCGAGGACGACTTGCCCCGCAATGTCGCCCGAAACGTCAAGACCCCCACGCCCCGCCCCCGGCGCTTCAAGCCCTTCACAGCGAGCGAGGCACTACTGTTCCTCCAGGCAGCCAGCGGCGACCGGCTCCACGCGCTGTACGCACTCGCCCTTCGCACTGGACTCCGCAAAGGCGAACTCCTTGGCCTGCACTGGGAAGACCTCGACCTCGAAGGCGGCACAGCCACCATTCACCGCTCCCTCCAGCGCACCCCGACCAGCGGCCTGACCGTCCTGCACACCAAGACCCGAGCTTCAGAACGACGCATCGCCCTCCCCACCGAGTGCATCCGCTCGCTGAAGAGCCATAGGGAACGACAGCAGGAAGAGCGCCAGGCCGCCGGAATGGGCTGGACGAACAGCGGGCTCGTCTTCACCACCCCGACTGGCAGCCCTCTCGACCCCGCCAATCTCACCCGCCGCTTCGGCCTCCTCCTCAGCCGGGCAGGGCTCCGCCGCATCCGCTTTCACGACCTCCGCCACTCGACCGCGACCCTGCTCCTGGAACAAGGTGTCGACCTCGTCGTGATCAAGGAGCTTCTCGGACACTCCCACATCGGTGTCACCGCTGGCGTCTACGCCCACGTCCGACTCCGCCTCCAACGCCAAGCCATCGACACCCTGGGTCACGTCCTCGGCGCGACCGACGACCCCGACGCCTCACCTGCAGGAGCCGTCGTCCGCTGACGTTGCCGTCAGCGTTGCCGTCAAACGACCATGGGTGGGTCCTCGGCTCGGAAGCCGAGGGACCCACCCATTCCTCTACCAAAGCGACCTGTTCGAATCTCGCTACTGCAGGAGCACGCGCATTCGCCGCGCGATATCAGCCGCCTTCAGCCGAACCTGGTCATCACTCAGCAGGTCAGGCATACCGATGCCGGCTGAGTCGTAGTCGTGCGCGACATAGAAAAGATCTGTCGCCGCCTCATATTGCCCGGCTGTCGGATATGGGCCGCCGTACCCCTTGTACAGGGGAAGGCATACGAGAGAGAACTCTGAAGGAGAGATTCGTCCTTCGGATACAGCCTCCGCAAGTACCAAAAAGGGTTCCAACGTCGCCATTTACAGCTTCCCTTGCATGGTCAGGTACCAGAACTGATCTGAAGTCACATCCGATTTCCAAGCTCCAAGCATCTCGCCCGACTTAATGTCCACCGAAACGTGACGCCCGGTGTTGAGATCCACGTAGTGCCGGGCAGGCGTCCCGCGATACGTTCCCGCGATCTGAACGTTCCCTGGATCCCTAACGAAGCCTTCCAAGGCGTTCACGAATGCCTGCTTGCTCGCCTTGCTCTCTTTCGCAGCGACCCCGAAGTCGGCAGCGTGTTTGAAATGATGAGGAACCCTGTTCGAATCGATCCATACGGATCCGCATCCCGGACCTGAGTTATGAACCAGGACCGGCGTCTCGCCCGCCAGCACATAGTACGTATGGAGGTCGTCGACGGTGAGGTTATAGGTGGTGGCGTGCTGGGTGTAGGGGCGGTTGGCAGTGACGATGACGGTGTCGCCCTCGTCGGTGAGCAGGGTCATGCCAGGGGTGAGGCCTCCTGCCTCGACCCAGTCGTGGTCGGACGGTGACCAGAAGGGGTGCTCGTGAGTTGCGGTGAGCGTCTCGATGCCGTCGTCGGTGGCGATGGCGAGCTCGTTGAAGTGCTTGTCGTCCTCGGTGCGGATGAGGCGGGTCACTTCGCGGGGGCCGGTTTCACCGGTCTCGGGGTCGGTGGCCTGGACAGTGTCGCCGAGTTCGATGTCCTCGATATTCTCGGTGGTGCCGTCGGCCATGAGGACGTCGGTGCCGGCCAGGAAGCAATTGCAGCCGCCAAGACGTCCCTTCGATGACTTCCCCAACCCCAGGCGACTGCCCACCCCATCGGCGTATCCCCGGCCGAACATTTCCAGGAAGTTTTGTCGGTTCAGCGGAAGTGAGTTCAGGTCATCCGAAGAGACGGGTGTGTCGCAGTCGAAGATCAGACACGGGCCGAAGTTGTCGATGGCTGCTTCGTCCCAGCCGTAGAGCCACATCGTCCATTGAGAGTCATTGATGGGCCCGTCGAGGGTTCCCTGATATTTCATCATGGCCTGATGAAATTCTTCGCGGCTCACCGTCTCGGCAGTGCGCACATAGGGCAGGCCCTGTTCGTCCGCAGCCACGGTCGCGTAGTACGCAATAGTGGATGCCTCATCCAGGTCACTCTGACTTGCCGTGCCCGTCCCAAAGGCTGATACCTGCTTGGGAGCCTTGGTGATGTATCGCGTCGGGTTGCTGGATGACGTGCCGGTTCCACCGATGGGGTAACCCACGCCGCACTGGTCGGGGCGGCACAGACCGGTGGGATCGGAGTAGGTGACGGGGTTGTTGGCAGCGTAGCTGTAGCCGTTGAGGGATTGCGGGTCGGTGGGGGCGAGGACGGGGTCGACGCTGAGGAACTGGCCGAGTGTGGGGTCGTATTCGCGGGCACCGATATGGGTCAGGCCGGTGGTGATGTCGCGGGTCTTGCCGAGGAAGCCCTTGTCGTCAGGCCAGGCGGTGGCATCGCCGACCGGGGTACCTCGGTCGGCGCCGAACGGGCTGGAAAACCGCTTGGTGTAGGCCTGAGCCGAATCCGGGCCGATGGCCAGGGTGGATGTGCCGTGGTGGTCACCGGCCAGGTAGGTCAGCTTGTTGGTGCCCGATTCGTTCGAGCGCATCGCGGCAGTGATGCCGCTGGCTGCGTAATACCGCTGGGCCCAGGTCGTTCCGTCGGCACGCAGGTGCAGTTCGGTCGCTCCCGCGTACAGGACACGCTCACCCCCCGCGGTGACGCGAATCAGCAACGATCCGTCAGCGCCGTACACGTAGTCCGTGGCCTTGCCCGCTTCGGTGAGCTTGGTCAGCTTGCCCTCGGCAGACCAAGTGAGGTCCTGTGTGCTGGAGACGCCGGGCCGCTTGGTGGTGTTGCCGGTGGTGTCGTAGGTGTAGGAACGCTGGGGGCTGGCGCAGTCGGACCCGGTGGTGGTGCCGGTCAGGGTGTGCGGCTGGGAGGTGTTGGTGTAGCAGTAGGTCGTCTTCAGGTTGCCGCTGGTCTTGTGGACTGTCTCGTCAGCCCGCTGCCCGGCGTCGTTGTAGGTGTAGCTGGTCCAGTACGGCGCCGGACCCGACAGTGAGGACGCGCTGCGAGTGTCCGAGCACTTCTGCGAGGACGGGGTCCATGCCTCGGTCAGGCGCTGGTGGCCGTCGTAGGCGAAGCACTGGGTCTCCGCGCTGCCGGCGCCGCCCAGCGTGGTCGGGTCGGATATGGAGGTGACGTTCCCGGCCTGGTCGTAGCCGTAGTTGAGGTCCTGCAGCATGTACGGATGGGTCTGGTCCGTGACATGGCTGCGCAGTTGGCGGCCGGTGCCTTCTTCGAAGCGGTTCGTGACGTAAAGGCTCTTGTTGCCTGTTCCGCCCGTGCCCAGCGTCAGCTGCTGCGGCTGTGACAGCGCCGAGTAGGAGACGTCCAGCAGGTAGCCCGTCGCTCCGCCGAAGTCGGTCAGGTTACCCAGGGCGTCGTAGCCGTAGTCGATGAGCTCCGACGGCAGGCCGCCCATCGCGGGCTCTCCGGTCAGTCTCAGCGTGCCGTCGAGGGCGTAGCTGCTCTCGAAGGCCAGGGTCGCCGACTCGCCCGCCTGCACGAACGGGTCGTTGTCCGGCAGTTGAAGCTGGGTGCCGGTGGCCCGGCTCAGGCTGTCGTAGGCGGTGACGGTCTGGGTGTAGGCCTGCCCTGTCTTGCCGCCCTCGTAGCGGGTGGAGGAGGTGGGCTGGCCCTTGAGGAGCGTGTCGTAGGTGTAGCCGGTGAGCTGGTTGGCGTCCGTCTTCGAGTCCGACCAGGTCCCCGTGATACGGCCCAGCACGTCGTACGCGCTCAGGATCGACTTGCCGCGGGCATCCGTTGACTTGATGACCTGGTCGAGCGCGTTGTAGTCGCTGGTCGTCGTGCCCTTGTCCGGGTCCGCGGTACTGATCTGGCGACCGAAGAGGTCATAGCCGTACGTCCACTTGGCGCCGTCCGGGCCCGTGATCGACTTCTGCTGGCCGTCCAGGGCGTACGTGAAACTGGTGGCCGCGAATGAGGCGCCGGGGCCGGTGCCGAAGGCGGTGTCGGCCGGGCTCTCGCCCGCGTACTCGCGGGACTCCGTCGTCCGTCCGCGTACGTCGGTGATCGTGCGCTTGGCCGAGCCGCCGTCCAGCGCGGTCGTGGCCACGGAGTCGCCGGTGTAGCTCGTGCTGGTGGACCACTTCTTGACGCCGTAGACAAGCAGGGTGCTGGTCGTCGCACGTCCCGCGCCGTCGAAGGCGATCTGCGTCTGGGTCGGCGCCTCGCCGTACTCGGCACGCGTGTACGTGCCGTTGGGCGTGCTGGTGGTGTCGAAGATGTCGGCGTACGTCTCGTAGGCGAGTCCGCGTGTGTCGTAGCGCGTGTCCGTCAGCAGCCGGCCGCCCTGCGGTGTCGGCGACTGGGTCTGGAGGGGGCGCAGGAGGGAGTCGTAGAGCGCGTAGCCGGTGTTGTAGGTGTCGCCGTCCTTCTTCAGGGTGGAAGTCGACACCCAGGACGGCTTGGCGTTGTCCAGGTGGTAGGCGAACTTGGTGTTCGGGGCTTGGCTGCCACGGACCCGGTTCGGCAGCCACACCTCGGTCAGGCGGCCGAGCGCGTCGTAGTTCAGCTCGGTCTTCTTGAGGTTGATGTCGTAGCTGCGCAGGGTCAGACCCCGGCGCGCGTCGAGGAAGCCGACCGACCTGTACTGCTGGGGATCGGTGGTGATCGTCTTGGTCAGCGGGCCTGCCTCGGCGGGGGTGTACGCCGTGGACGTGGTGTTTCCTGCCGTGTCCGCAATGCTCAGCGGACGGCCGAGCACGTCGTACGTCGTCGCAGCGACTTTCTGCCAGCCCGTCGGCATGCGGTCGCCGTTGAGGTCCGCGGTGGTCGCGTAGCCGGTGGCACGACCGGTCCAGGTCGCCTCGCCCTTGGTGGGCTTCTGAGTGGCCGACCAGCCTGTGGCGGCTGGGTTGTCGTAGGCGACGGCGGTGTCGGAGAGCACGTCTCCGCGGGTGACGGAGGTCGCGGGCAGGGAGAGCGACGTGTCCGCCGTCGTGCAGGTGCGGGCGACGGTACGGTTGCGAGAGACCAGGCCGGTGATGCCCAGGTCGGTGTTGCGGGCGTACCAGGTGCGGGTGCACGTCTCGTCGCCGCTCAGGCCGCGCTGCCCGTAGTCGTCGTAGCTGCTGACCATGCCCAGCGTGTCATGGTGGGCCGTGGCCACATGGGTGCGCCAGCTCGCGGAGCCGGTGAGGTAGGTGCTGGTGTAGGTGGTGGTGTTGCGGACCCATTGGGCGAGATGGTCGGCGGCGTCGGGAACCGTCTGCTGCGCGGTCTGGCGGTAGGTGTAGTTCTTGAAGACGCTGCTGATGGGCTGGCTGCCGTTGTAAGTGACCTGCTGGCGCAGCGCACCCTTCCAGCGGTCACTGTCATTGACCGCGCCGAAGTCCACGTCCGTGTCGAGCAGCGGGTCGACGGTCACGGACTTGGTGGTGCCGTCCTTGTTCTTGTCCCCGTGCATGCCCTGCAGGTACAGCGAGACCGTCTTGGAGCGGGTCACGTCCGTCGCGCCGGTCCACGTGGTGACCTTCCGGTAGCCACGCCAGTCCGACCAGGTCCGCTCGTCCTGCGGTGTGAAGGGGTCGTCGTTGTAGTGCCAGGCCGCACCGCTGTAGGCGTAGGCGTGCTCGACCATCTCGTTGCCCGCGGTCGGGTCGGAGACGCCCACGGCCAGCACGCGGTACTTGTGGAACCAGTCGACCGAGGCGTTCTCGGCCCCGTTGATGTGCCAGTACTGCGGGTAGCAGGAGCGGGTGTTGGTGTCCTCGGCCGCGCCGATGACCTGGCTGCGCACGCACTCCGGCGATGACAGGGTCACCGTGGTGATAGCGCCGGTCTCCGAGGTGACGGTGGAGATGCGGGGACGGGTCAGCGGCAGGATGTCGTCCGTGGCGTCAACGCGGTTGGGCCGCATCTGGTACGTGAACGAGATCGGGTCGAGCGTGATGCTCGTGTCGCCGGCCTTTCCGGTGCGCTTGAGCGACTTCAGTGTCAGGACCTGGTCGGAGCTGTCGCCAATGTCTCCGCCGTCCAGGTACTGCTGGGTCAGTGCCCAGGAGTCGACCGCGTCGTAGGCGTCGCTCGTGGCGTCGTACGAGTACGTGTTGACGCCGGTCACGCGCTTGCGGGTGAAGAAGGACGGGCCTGCGGCGTCGCACTCGGAGTCGTCCTTCGAGCAGATCGCGTCGAACGGCACGTCCGGCCAGTTGTCGGCGGTGTCCTCGGTCAGGCTGGAGCAGTCGGAGGCGGTGCAGCGCTCGGCGTAGGAGAAGGTGACCTTCGCGTCCGCCTTGTCGGTGAACAGGGCGCCCTTGCGCAGGCCGTACTCGATGCGATTGAGGTATCCGCCACGTGTGTACGAGGCGTTGGCGGTCTCGGACTTGTTCTTCTTGTAGTAGTTCGATTCCTTCGTGTACCAGTACGTGGCCGCGTTGCCATGGGTGTCCTCGACATAGTCCAGGCCCCACCGCCACGCCTGGGTCACCGCACGATCGGCGAAAGCGTCGCCGCCCGTATAGCCGGGCTCGCCCGAGTCGTCACCGAACACCGGCACGGTCCAGGTGGAGTTGGTGCGCTGGGTGCCCGCGCCGTCCAGCTTGTTCAGGCCGAACACGTACTTGGTGCCGTCACCGGTGATGACGGTCCAGTACTCACCGTTGTTGTCCCCGTTGTCCGCCCCGGTGGACCGCGTGACCTTCGAGGCGTCGTCGTCCTCCAGGTGCCACTGGCCGCTGTCGCTGTCCTTGACCAGGCGGGTCGACTTGCCGTTCAGGACCAGGCGGGCGTTGTCGTACTTCCAGCACTGGTCGAAGACGTCCGCGTGTCCGTCGTCGTCACAGGAGGCATAGCTTCGCTCGATGTAGGACTCGGTGAGCGCGAAGCCCTCGCCGACCGAGGTGCCCTGGTTGTTGGTCGTTGCGGTACGGCCGTCCACACTGCCCGAGTCGTACGACAGCGACAGCGGCGGCGTGGGACCAGCCGCGGCGGGCGGCATCGTGAAGTCGTGCGACCAGGTGAAGGCCCCCGAACTGCCCCCGGCCTGCCACGCAGAGGACGCCGACAAGGGCGTGGCCGAGTAGTTCCCGCTGCCGTTGGGTGACTGGCCGGAACCAGTGGCGGCGGCGGTGACCGCGAGCACCGTCGCTGACGAGGCCGTGCCGTTGGCGGAGCGCAGGAGCTGCGCGGACGTGCCGCCGGTCGTCTTGGCCAGGCTCACTCTTGCCGACACCGACTGCCGCGCCATGTCGTTGTCCGACTTCAGCGGCTGCTGCTTACGACACTCCGGCTTCTGCGGAGTCGTCAGCGCGCACCCGGGCAGCCGCACGAGACGCAGCCGCTGCGACCATCCGCCGCCAACGGCCGACGCGAAGTCGCCGTATTCGACAGTCACTTCGGCCGTTCCCGCCGTCTCAGCCTCGGCGGTCAGCACGACGCCCGTGACGCCCGCCTTACGGGCAGCCTTCTGGTCCAGCACGGTGATCCGCGCTTTGCCGCCCGCCACAGCCTTGTCCTTCGACGACGGGCTGACTGTGACCGGCACCCCGGCAGGAGATGCCTTCCCGGCTCTGCCGTCGGTGAGACCGAATCTCGCCTCCCCCCGTCCGGGCCAGGCGGCCTTCTGCTCCGCCAGGGCGCGCCCCGCCTGGGCCGCGTTGGCCTTCCTGTCCCGGGCGACCTTCTGCCGGGCCTTCTTCGCGCCCGGCCCGTCGAAGGCCACCACCTTGCTCGCCCGGGACTTGGGCACGTCGGGCCGCCCCAGGCCACCCGGCTCCCCGGCCTCGGCCACCTGCGCCCACCCCAGAGGCACCACCAGGGCCAGAGCCAGCGACTGCACCAGCAGCCGGCCAGTGCGGTGCCGCGCGACCTCGCGACGTTTTTTTGAGGTGCCTATGCCAAAGGCCATCGTTTCTCGTCCCACCCAGTCCCGTGAAATGAAGATCCGCAAGTCGTCCGCAGACAGCCGCCACGTCTGCTGCGCCCCGTCGGCTGAGGACGGCCCATATCGCGGGCCGTCCTCACCGATTCCGCCCGTCAGTCGCCCACGCGTTCGTCGATCTGCTCGCTGCTGGCCATGGCCCCGGCCCACAGGCGTACCTCCGCGACCCGGCCCGGCAGGTAGTGCCGCCATGCGCCGCTGGTGAAGCCCTTGCCGATGGCGAAGTCCCCGCTACCCAACTGGACGGTGAACGCCTTCGCGTCGCCGTTCTGCCCATAGCCCAGATAGAGGCTGATCGTGCCGTACAGCGAGTCGTAGGTTCCGGTCAGCCGCACCAGGCTGTCCAGAGCCGCCACTTCATCGGAGACCACGGATGAGAAGGTCCCGTCGGCGTTCAGACGACCGAAGTGCCAAATGCCGACCGGCACCGTCGTCTCCTCCAGTGTCTCCTCGTCCAAGACGGTGTCCTTGCCGGTCAGCTCGTACCAGAAGCCCCAGGCCGATCCGTCTGCCGTGCGCTGCCCCAGGACCTGGCCGGTGTATCCGATGTCCTTGCTCAGCAACTTCGCGGAGTCCAGCTCGACGAGCGTGGACACGGTGAAGGAGGCGTGGTCGTACACAAGCGGGCCCGCGACCGTGGCCGCGTCGTCCACTCCGTCCAAGACGATGGCCTCGTTGCTGATGGCGGCACCGCCGGTCAGGGTCAAGGTCCTGCCGTAACCGGACGTGGTGTCCGCGATGGTCGTTCCACTGCCACGGTCCGCGCTCCAGTCGGCCACCAACTCGACACCGGCGTACTTCTCCGAAGCCAGCAGTCGTGCCTCGTCAGCGATCTCCCGGTGGGTCAGGGCCCGCTGCCAGACAGCGACCTCGTCGATCGAGCCGGAGAAGTACGCGCCGGGGCCGGAGCTGAACTGGTGTCGGCCGAAGTCCAGCGCAGTGCTCGACGGGTACGAACCCTCCACGGTCTGCCCCTGGTACTGCCGTCGGCCATCCACATAGAGCATGAGCCGGCCAGTCTCCGGGTCGTACGTACCGGCCAAGTGCGTCCATACGCCGACCTGCGCCGGATAGTAGGCGTACTGGCCGTAGTACGAGTTGCTCTCACCCGGCTTGCGGATGCCGATGAACCAGGTCTTCTTGCTCACGGCGTACTCCAGGAGGAACGGGCTGCTGACGTCGTCCTTCGTCGACAGCACTGCCGCGTCGCGATCGTCGCGCTCCAACCGGACCCATGCCGACACAGTGAACGCCGACCGAGTTTCCAGCACCGGCCCACTGGTCTCCGCGTAGCCAGTGCTGCCGTTCAGCGACAACCCCTTGTCCGTGATCGCCTCCGTCAGAGGCTGCCCCTCGGCGTCATGCGTGATCAGCCCGCGCCGCCCCCGGTCGTCGCGCACAGCGCCACCGCCCAGAAACGCGTCGTCGTTGCCCTCGGCTGCGGCGGCATCGAGAGCGGGGCCACTGGACTCGTCGAAGTGCCAGCGGCCCACCGGGCCCTGGCCTGTCTCGACCAGAAAGTCCACCACGTTCTGCGCGCCCCAGCGGCCCACACTGTCCTTCGCCCGTACGTACAGGGAGTGCGTGCCGGACCGTTCCGGCGTGATGTCCTTCGACACCGTCGATCCGTTGGTCTGCGGCGACCAGGCCTCCTCCGAGGACAGCTTGTACTGGTAGGCGACGTTCGAGTCGCCAGTTGCCGGGCCGAAGGTGAAGGTGCCTTTCTGGCCGGGTCCGCCTCCTGCCGCGCATGCCGTGGCGGTGCACTCGGTGTAGGGGCTGCCGACGGTGACCTTCGGTGCCTTCGGCGCGGTCGGATCGACCTTGAAGTAACACCATCCGGTGGTGGAAGCGTTGGACAGGCCCGACAGATGGCTCTTGCCGTCGTTGTAGTAGGAGCGGACCCAGGCCCGGTACCGGTACAGGGTTCCCTCGGCCAGGGTCGACCAGGACATGGTCAGCTTGGCGTTGTCGCCCGCATAGCCGGTGGAGGGCCGCAGGTCGCCGTTGCCGGCCGTCGTGTCCGCCCAGGTGCCGTCGCTCTTCTTGTTGTCGACGTCGAAGTACACCCGCAGCTGCGCATCCTTCTCACCACCCGGCTTGGTCTGCGCTGTGGCCGTCAGCGCCGGGGTCGGGTCCGACACGATCGCCGGGTCGCTCGCGGAGTCCTCGCACACCGCGCCCGACCCGGTGACCAGCCCGATCCCGGACGGCTTGTCCGGCAGCCCGACGAAGTCCACCGCCAGCACCGCGTCATTCTTGAACCGCTTCCAGGCGCTGGTGTCCGACTCGTTGTGCGCCTTGATCATCAGCGTGAGGCGCGAGAACTTGCCTGCCGCGAAGTCTCGCACCGTCGGGGTGAGGTTCTCGTTCGACTCCTCGGGGTTGTCCTTGAACTCGATCGGCGCGTCCGGGGAATCCGGGTCACACTCCGACCCCCGTCCCGCCGACACAGAACGGTCCCCCATCAGATCCAAGTGCTTGGGCCGCGACGACCAAGTGGTGGACGAGGAGATGTTGTTGGTCCGCACCAGATCGACCCAGCGCGGATCGCACTGGAACGCCCATGGCTCCGTCACCCGGAAGGTCGCGGCCAGGATCCTCTTGCCCTTCAGGCTGGCCGGGGAGAACTCGAAGTACAAGCGCTGCACATAGCCCGGACCGCAGTAATAGCCGTTCCACGTACCGCACTTGCCAGCGCCCTTGCCATCGCCATCCGATCCGTTGCCCCAGCCGTACGACTCATAGCCGTCACTGCGCAGCAGGGTCCGCTCCGACTCGTCCCAGCCCCATGACGGGTCGATGTACAGGGGAAACGCCGACGCCTCCGTCTCGGTGAGCATCTCCGCATCCGGGACCACCGTCAGTGCCTCGTCCGCGACCTTCACGTCCATCGTGGTGACGGTGTCACCCACGCCGGGCTCTGCGTCCTCCGCGGCGGAGGCGGCCATCTCCGAGCTGTCGGCGCTCCCGGCACCGAGCGGGGCGGTTGCCAGGGACATGGACCGGGCACCGGAGGCCGCGCCGGCGGAGTCCCACATCTGCGCGGGCGGAGCCCGGAAGACACGGTTGCCGTCGTCGTCGACCGCGGTCAGATTGCCCGCCTTGCCCTTGAGGATGTCCAGGCCGACGGTCTTCAGGGAGTAGTCGATCTGCTTGAGTTCCTCCGAAGCCGCGGCCTCGGGTGTCTTGACCACCAGCACATGGCGGAAGCCCTCCACCGACGCGGTGACCTTCAGATCGACGCCCGACAAGACCTCCGGGTACAACGCGCTGGTCCCGTCCAGCTCGGGCTGGGGGAGCTTGCCCGGCCAGTCCAGTTGCACAGACCGTCCACGCTCGGAGATCTTCACGAGCGGCCCGGCGTCCCCGCCCCCGGAGAACTCCATCTCCATCGCCGCCGCCTTCGGTGCCACCCTCCCGTCACCGCGGACCTCCAGGGCGGCATCCGGTGTACGCCAGCCTCCGCCGGAGGTGGGAACCCGCACCGGGACCGCGGACTCCTCCAGCGTGAAGGTGAACCCGTCCGGATTGGCGTACACCGTCGTACGCTCCGTCCGCTCACCGGTGACCTCGACCCGCTTGCCCATCTCCCGGGCTTCGGCCAGTGCCCTCTGCCCCTCCGACAGCGCAGGCCGTGCCTGGTCAGCCACCGCCGGCGATGCGGGCGTCAACCCCAGCGTGAACACAACAGCCAGCAGCAGCGGCCTGGTCGTCCCGGGTAATCTCCGCACCCGTCTTCTGTCCACACCGCCGGCGCGGCGCCCCCGTCCCTCACCCACAGCCCCACCCCAGGTACTGAATCAAGACATGACATTTGCCTGGTGCAACCTTTGCCCATTGCATACGACGGTGAACATCGTGTGATGCAAATGTGACTCTTGAGGTCTCAAAAGGACCCGCCCTCATCCAGCCCAGCCCTGCGGACTTCGCGCTCGGGGCTGAGCACGGCTCGGACGACCCGTGGGACGGCTACCGAGCATGCGGGCCATGCCCAGCCAGGAAGCGCGGACAGCGGCACGGGGCGGTGTCTGCCGGCTTGGGCGAGAGGATCAGTCAGTGATCACACTCGCGGACGCTCGCGCCCCTCAGGGCTGATGCGCCGGAGCCGTGTTGTTCGTGTCCTGCGGGGTGGCCCCGGCGTCGTCCTCCGACGTCGCCAGCCAGGCCCCCACGCCCGCAGCGGCCGCCAGCACCACCGCCGCCGCTCCCAGGGCCACCCGGCGTCGCCGGGCCGCCGCCCGGTGGCGGGCCGAGCCCGGACGCGGGGCGCCCGCGGGCCTGGGCACCCGGGCCGTGCCGCGCGCGCCGCCGGCCAGCTCGTCGGGTGCCGGGACCCTCATCGACGTATGCGTGTCCCGGTTGGAGCCGGCGGGCTTCGCGCCCGGCACGAGCGGCACCGCGCCGCGCCGCCGGACCCGCTCGCCCTGCGGGGCGGCCTCCTCGGCGGCCGGGGCCTCGGCCTCGGCCGGTTGTTCCGCGTCGGGCTCGTCCACGTCCAGCGGCGGCATCCCGGCGACCAGTGGCAGCAGCTCCCGCAGCCGGGTGCCGAGCTCCGAGGCCCGCAGGCGTGAGGCCGGGGCCTTCGCCAGGCACTGCACGATCAGCTGCCACAGCTCGTCGGGGATGCCGGGGAGCGGCGCCACCGTCTCCGTGACGTGGCGCCGCAGCACCGCCCCGGGATGGCCGCCGCCGAACGGCGTGAAGCCCGCCAGCAGCTCGTACAGGACGGTGGCGAGGGCGTAGATGTCGACGGCGGCGCGGGGCGGGAGGCCCTCGACGATCTCCGGCGCCAGGTAGTCCGGGGTGCCGATGATCTTCGTCGCTCGGGTGCGGCGGGGCGAGTCGATGAGTTTCGCCACACCGAAGTCGGTCAGGAGGGCGGGGTGGGAGCCGCCCGGACCGAGCGGGCCCTGCATGTCCAGCAGGACGTTCTCCGGCTTGACGTCGCGGTGCACGACCCCGGCCGCGTGCGCCGCCGCCAGTCCGTCCGCGATGTCCGCGACGATCGCCGCCGCGGCCTCGGGCGCCAGCCGGCGGTCCCGGTCGAGCCTGGTGCGCAGGTCGGTGCCGCGGACCAGGTCCATGACGAGCGCGAGGTCGTTGCCGTCGACGACGAGGTCGCGCACGGAGACCACGTTCGGGTGCTCGAGGCCGAGCAGTGCCGTGCGCTCCTGGACGAAGCGTCCGACGAGTTCCTGGTCGGACGCGAGATCCTCGCGCAGCAGCTTGATGGCGACGGGCCCCTCGGGCCCCTCGCCCAGCCACACCGTGCCGGCGCTGCCCCGCCCCAGGATCTGGTTGGCGGTGTACCGGCTGCCGATCTTCCGTGCCAAGACTGCTCCTACTGCCGCGTGTTGTCGCTAAAACTACGCGCCCGAAGAGCCAACCTTCACTGCAGAGGCGGAAATCACCCGCCAGATGTCGACAAATATCCAAACCGGCCGACGCCGGTCAGTTGGTGCCCGAACCGCTGCCCAGGTCGCCGATCCAGCCGGTCACGGTGCTGAACCAGTCGGAGAGCTGGTCCCAGTAGCTCTTGCCGGTGCCGATCCACTCCTGCAACGGGCTCAGCTCCCAGACCAGCCAGCCCGCGACGAACAGGATGACGATCGTGAACAGACAGCCCTTGAGGCAGCCGAGGCCGGGGATCCGCATCGGGTTGGCGGTGCGCTGGCGCGGCTGACGCGGCTCGCGCTGCGGACGCTGCGGCTCCGGCGCGGGCGGCGGTGCGTACCGCTGGGGCTGCTGCTGCGGCTGGCGCTGTGGCGGGCGCTGTGGGGCGTACTGCTGCGGCTGGTGCTGCTGCGGATGGCCGTAACCGCCCTGCTGTCCGCGCTGCGGCGGGCGCTGCTGGGGCTGCTGGGGCTGCTGCGGGCGGGCCACCTGGCGCTGCGGGCGGCGGCGCAGCGGGTCCTGGTTGGGATCGAGGTACTGGACCTGCGTCTGTTCGTTGCGGTCCCGGGCGGCGCGCAGCTGGTTCTGCCAGGGGTGCGGGTCCTCGGGGCCGGGTGCGCCGGGTGCGCCGGGCGAGCCCTGCGGCATCGGCGGCATGACGGCCGTCGGGTCCGCGGCACCGGGGCCGCCGGTGTGCGGGAGCACGGCGGTGGGGTCGGCGGCGCCGGCCGGGCCGGGGGCGCCGGTGTGCGGCATGACGTTGGTCGCGGCGTTCGGGTCGAACGAGCCGGCGCCGTGCGGCAGCACCTGCGTGGGGTCGGCCGAGCCGGGCACGGGGGCCGGGGCCGGGTCCGGGGCGAGCAGCGCGGCGACGCCCTCGGCGGCGGCGATCTGCGCGGAGTTCGCGTGCACGCCGATGCCCTGGGCTACGACGCGCAGGCCGCGGGCGAGGTTCTCGGCACTGGGCCGTTCGTCGGGGTTCTTGCGCAGGCAGCGTTCTATGACGGTCCACAGCGGGTCGGGGACCGTGGACGGGCGGCGCGGCTCGGCGCTCAGGTGCTGGTGCAGCACCTCCAGGGCGGAGCCGCCGCCGAACGGCGGACGTCCGGTGACCAGCTCGTACATGAGGATGCCGGCGCCGTAGATGTCGACGGCGGAGGTCTGCGGGCGGCCCTCGGCGGACTCGGGCGCGACGTACGCGGGCGTGCCGACGAACTCGTGGGTGCGGGTCAGGCCCGGGGAGTCGGCGAGGCGGGCGATGCCGAAGTCGGTCAGCAACGGGTGCATCTGGCCGCCGTCCTGCCGGAGCAGGACGTTGGCGGGCTTCAGGTCGCGGTGGACGACGCCGTCGGCGTGGCTCGCGGCCAGCGCGTCGGCGATCTGGGCCGTGAGCAGGGACGCGGCGACCGGGGTGAAGGGGCCGTTCTCGCGCAGGTAGCGGTGCAGGTCGGGACCCTCGACGAGGTCCATGACCAGCGCCAGCAGCTCGCCCTCGACGACCAGGTCGCGCACTCGGACGATGTTGGGATGCGTCAGCCTGAGCAGGACGGACCGCTCGCGCAGGAACCGCATGACGATGTCCGCGTCACTGGCGAGCTCCTCCTTGAGCACCTTGATCGCGACCGTCTCGCCGGGCTGCCCCGGCACGGCCGCCTCGGCACCCGCGGTCTCCCGCTGGCGGGCTCGCCAGACGGTCCCCGTGGCGCCACGACCGAGCGGCTCCTCGAGGAAGTACTTGCTGCCTACCGGCCGCACGTCGCGCTCCCTGCTGCTTGTCTACGTTCCGACCCACTGTAGTGCCGTACCCGGGGGCACCGGCCTGTCCTCTTTCTGTGCGTCTTACGTACGCCTTCCCGTACATGTTCGAAGGAAAGACGCTCGGCTCTGTCCCGTGGTTGCCGCAAGCGGACGTGACCGATCTCAAGCGATCGCCCGCAGGTCAACTGTCAGGCACTTTTGCGGGCAGAGCCGACCAATCAAGATCACTTGCCTTCGGTCGGGGGGCGCGTTGTCAGTGGCAGGTGCGAGGATGCCTGGAGTACTGGCCGATGTGCTCGTGTGGGGTGGGGAGATCCATCAGACGGGCCCTGGTCCGCGCCCGCGCAGAAGGGACCGCTGACGCCGATGCAGATCCGGCTGACCGTCGTAGACCCACTGGCACCGCCTTCCCCGGCGCGTGGTCGGGCCGCGAGCTGCGACGTACTGGTCACGGCACCGGCCGGCACGGCCCTGGCCGCGGTGGCGTCGGCGCTCGCCTCGTCGGTGGCCGGCGACGCGGGCACCTCCCGAGGTGCGGGCACTTCCCGAGGTGCGGGCACTTCCCGAGGTGCGGGCACTTCCCGAGGTGCGGGCACTTCCCGAGGTGCGGGCACTTCCCGAGGTGCGGGCGCCTCCCGGTCGAGCGGGTTCGAGGGCGCGAAGGAGACCGAGCGCGGCGGCGGCCCGGTCGTGCTGTACGCGGGCGCGGAGCGGCTCGACGACCGGCGCAGCACGCTCGGCGAGCCCCCGCTGACGGACGGCGCGGTGCTGTCCCTGGGCGCCCCGGCGGCCCCCGAACCCCACCCCGAGCTGGACGACGCCCCGACCCGGCTCCATGTGGTGGCGGGCCCGGACGCGGGCGGCGTCCATCTGCTGCACGGCGGCGAGATCCGCATCGGCCGCTCCGCCGACGCCGACGTCCCGCTGGACGACCCGGACGTCTCCCGGCTGCACTGCGCGGTCACGGTCGCCACCGACGGCCGGGTCTCGGTCGCCGACCTCGGCTCGACGAACGGCACCACGCTGGACGGCGCCCGTCTGACCACCCGCCCGGTGCGGTTCGCGCCGGGTGCCCTGCTGCGGATCGGCGAGTCGGCCCTGCGGCTGACCCCGGCCGGCGGTCCGGGCGCGCGGGTGCGGACGGAACCGGACGGCGAGGGGCATGTGCGTGTCCCCGGCGGGGGCGACGGTGATTCCGGCGCCCGCCCGCCGGTGCCCGCGCACCCGGCTGTGCGCCACACACGCGCGGCGGACGGCGCGGTGCGCCACACACGCGTGGCGGACGGCGACGACCATGCCGCCCCCTCGGCCGACCGGTCGGCCGCTCAGGAGCACGATCCCGTCGAACCGCCGATCGTCCCGGTCCAGGGCGGCGCCCCGCGGATCGAACGGCACGGCGGAGCCGGCGGGACGCTCCCCGGGCCGCGCGGCGGCGACACCCACGGCGCGGGCTTCGGTCCGGGCGCGTTCGGCGGCGGCCCCGGCCCTTCCTCCCCCGCGGCTTCCACAGCCGCCGGGGGGGCGCTCCCCGAGAACACTGCGGGCGGCTCCCCCGCGACGTCCACCGCCGCCGGGGCGGCGCTCCCCCAGAACACGGCGGGCGGCACCCGCAAGGGCACCCCGCTGCGCGGCACCGACGTGCCGCCGGGCGTGCGCAGGCGGGGCGGGCTCTCGGCGTGGGCGCGGCGGCTGGCCGGCGGACGCGCCGAGCAGGGGGCGGAGCCGGACGGGACGTACGACGATGACGAGCCGGTGGCGGAGGCCGGGCGGCCCGCGGCTGCCGACGGCCCCCGGCAGCCGGAGACCTGGCCGGACCCGGCGTCGCTGCTGCTGACGGCCCTGGGCCCGGGCCCCCGGCTGTGGGAGCGCTCGCCCGGTCACGCCGAGGCGCTCACGGTGCGGCTCGGCACGGCCGACCGGACGGCGCCCGACGGCTCGGGGCTGCTGCCCGCCGTGCCGGTGACCGCCGATCTGCGGGAGGTCGGGGCGCTGGGCCTGGCCGGTCCGCGCGAGCGGCTCGCCGGGCTGGCCCGCGCGGTGCTCGCCCAGCTCGCCGCACTGCACTCCCCCGACGCCCTGGAAGTCGTCCTGCTCAGCGTGGACCGCGCCCGCCCCCTGCAGGAGCGCACCGCCGAGTGGGCGTGGCTCGGCTGGCTGCCGCACGTCCGCCCCGCGCACGGCCAGGACTGCCGCCTGCTGCTGGCCTACGACCGCGAACAGGCGACGGCCCGTGCGGAGGAGCTGCTGCGGCGGCTGGAGGACATGACGGCGGAGACGGCGACGCGGGGCGGGGGCGCCGCAGGGGCGGCCGTGCCGGACGGCCGGATCCCTGGTCAGCGTGGGGACCGGCGGCCCTCGTGGGCGCGGGACGACGAACCGGCCGACGTGACGGGCGGGTTCACGGGGCCGTACACCGTGGTCGTCGTGGACGGCGATCCCGGGGGCTCCGACGTGCGCGAGGCGGTGGCGCGGCTGGCGCAGGAGGGGCCGCGCGCCGGGATACACGTCCTGTGCCTCGCGGAGACGGCCTCGGCCTCGCCCGCCTCGCCGGTGACGGAGACCTACGAGGCCGCGTGCACGGTGTCGCCGACGTTCCGGGAGTGCGGTGCGGTCGCGCTGCTCAGCGGTGATGTGGCGACGGCGCTGCGGCTGATGCGGGTGGCGCACGGCGGGGCCGGTGAGCAGAGCGCCGCGGGCCGCGAGCAGGTGGAGGACAGCGCCGCCCAGCAGCACAGCCCTTCCGGAAGGGCTCAGCGGCACACCTCGTCCGGAGCCGGCCGGCAGCCCGCTTCCCCCGGTGCCGCCCGCGGCCCGGTCGGGCACGGCACCGTCGCCGCGGTGGACGCCGTCTCGCTCGCCTGGGCGGAACGCTTCGCGCGGGCACTGGCGCCGTTGCGCACGGAGGGCGGCCTCGGGGAGCGGCACGCGCGCGTGTCCGTGCCGTTGCCCCAGGCGGCGCGACTGCTCGACGAGCTGGGACTGGCGCGGGCCACACCCGCGTCGCTGATGGCGCGGTGGGCCGACGCGGCCGACGACCCCCAGGCCCTCGGCGGGCGCGCGTGCGCCGTACTCGGGGCCGGACCGCGCGGCCCGGTCGGCGCGGACCTCGGTGCGGACGGGCCGCATCTGCTGATCGAGGGACCGCCCGGCAGCGGGCGTACGGAACTGCTGCGGGCCGTCGTCGCGTCGCTCGCGGCGGCCGAGCGCCCGGACCGGCTGGGCGTCGTACTGATCGACGGCCGGGACGGCGTCGGCTCGGGCGGCAGTCACGGCGACGGGCTGCGGGCGTGCACCGACATACCGCATGTCACCACCCACCTGACCGCCAACGACCCGGTCCGGATGCGGGAGTTCGCGCAGTCGCTGAGCGCCGAGCTGAAGCGGCGGGCCGAGCTGCTCGGGCGGTCGGACTTCGCCGAGTGGCACACGGGACGAGCCCTGTCGGGCCGTATGGTCACGCAGCGCGCGGCGGCGGCCGGTGCCGGGTCCGGCACCGGCGACCTCACCGGGGACCTGGACAGCCCGCCCAGCTCCACGATGCGGCTGCGGCCGGGAGCGGGGCGCCGACAGGCCGCGGCGGTGCCGCCGCTGCCCCGGCTCGTGGTGGTCGTGGACGACCTGGACGCCCTGGTCTCACCCGCGTTGGGCTCACCGGGCAGGCCGGCGGCCGGCTCGGTGATACGCGCGCTGGAGGCCGTGGCCCGCGAGGGCGAGCGGCTCGGTGTGCACCTGGTGGCCGCCACGGCGGCCGGCGGCCGTACGGCCGAGTCGGAGACGGCCCGTCGGGCGACCCTGCGGGTGACGCTGGACGCGGTGGCCGCGGGGCCGGACGAACCGGCGCCGGGGCGCGGCCGGTTGGCCTGGGCGGACGGACGGGTGTTGCCGTTCCAGGGCGGCCGGGTCACCGGACGCATTCCGCGCACGGCGACGCTGCGGCCGACGGTCGTGCCGTTGGAGTGGCACCGGATGGGCGATCCGCCGGCCCGGCGTCAGGTGCGGGAGCTGGGGAACGGCCCTACGGATCTGGCGTTGCTGGCCAGTGCGGTGGAGCGGGCGGCGCGGGAGGTCTCGGCGACCGAGGTGCCCTCACTCCTGTGACGCCGGTGGGCACTTTCAGCCGGTCCGGCGATCGAGGACGCGGCCGTTCAGGCCGATGGTCCCGGGGTCAGGAGGTGCAGCCCCCGGGGGACGCGGGCCGCCCTGTCGCCGCCCGTCCTCCGCTCAGCCGTCGGAGACACACGGCCTGGTCACG
This sequence comes from Streptomyces sp. bgisy027, assembly GCF_057710365.1. Classification (NCBI taxonomy): domain Bacteria; kingdom Bacillati; phylum Actinomycetota; class Actinomycetes; order Kitasatosporales; family Streptomycetaceae; genus Streptomyces; species Streptomyces sp. bgisy027. The sequence goes on along the minus strand of NZ_JBYIVZ010000049.1, from coordinate 48,184 downwards.
AGGCGGTCACGATCGCCCACTTGACAGCGGACGCGGTCTTGCCGCCCCCCACGGCAGGGCGTAGACCGGATCGCACGGGACAGCGCTCGAACGTTCGACGAGGCACGAAGAACGGGGCAGTGATGCGCAGCACGAGCAGCAAAATCCGGACACGCAGGGCCGCCAGGACCGCGGCAGCCGTCTTCGCGGGCGCCCTCGCACTCTCCCTCACCGCGTGCGGTGGGGACGACAAGGACAGCGGCAACGAACAGGGCGGCTCCGGCGGGGAGTCCGCGAGCACCGTCACCCTTCCCCAGCTGGACGGCGAAACCCTTGAGGTCGCCGCCGTGTGGACCGGTGCCGAGCAGGCGAACTTCAAGAAGGTCCTCGCGGAGTTCGAGAAGCGCACCGGCGCCAAGGTCACCTTCGTGCCCGCGCAGGACCCGATCATCAACTTCCTCGGCTCGAAGGTCGCGGGCGGTCAGCCGCCGGACGTCGCGATGCTGCCGCAGCCCGGCGCCATCAAGCAGGCCGTGGACAAGAAGTGGGCCAAGCCGCTGGGCGCCGACGCGGTCAAGGAGTTGCAGCAGAACTACTCGCCGGGCTGGCAGGAGATCGGCAAGGTCGACAACAAGCAGTACGGCGTCTACTACAAGGCCGCCAACAAGTCCCTGGTCTGGTACAACGCCAAGGTCCTCGAGAACGCGGGGGCCGCCGAGCCCAAGACATGGGACGAGTTGCTCACCACCGCGCAGACCGTCTACGACTCCGGTGTCACGCCTTTCTCGGTGGGCGGCGCGGACGGCTGGACCCTCACGGACTGGTTCGAGAACGTCTATCTCTCCCAGGCCGGTCCCGAGAAGTACGACCAGCTGGCCAAGCACGAGATCAAGTGGACCGACGCGTCCGTGAAGGACGCGCTCACCACGCTCGCCCAGGTGTGGGGCAAGAAGGACTATGTGGCGGGCGGCGCCGACGGCGCGCTCCAGACGGACTTCCCGGCCTCCGTCACGCAGGTCTTCACCGGTGGCGACCAGCCGAAGGCCGCCATGGTCTACGAGGGCGACTTCGCGCAGGTCAACATCGTCCAGGCCAAGGCCGCGGTGGGCTCGGACGCGAAGGTGTTCCCGTTCCCGACGGTCGGTGACACCGCGCCGGTCGTCTCCGGCGGCGACGCGGCCGTCATCCTCCAGGACTCCGAGGCGGCGCAGGCGCTGGCGACCTTCCTCGCCTCCCCGGACGCGGCGACGATCCAGGCGAAGCTCGGCGGCTACCTCTCGCCGAACAAGAACGTGGAGAACTCCGCGTACCCGAACGAGGTGCAGCGGACGATCGCCAAGGCCCTGATCGATTCGGGCGACGACTTCCGTTTCGACATGTCCGACCAGGCCCCGCAGGCCTTCGGCGGCACCCCGGGCAAGGGTGAGTGGAAGGCCCTCCAGGACTTCCTGAAGAACCCGTCCGACATCGCGGGCACCCAGCGGAAGCTGGAGGCCGACGCGGCCGCGGCGTACGGAAACTGACGCCGTGGCTTCCGCGGAAGCGGCAGGGGGCACCGCGCCCCCCGCCGCACCCAAGTCACGCAAGAGCGTGACCGGCACCCGCAGGACCGTGGCGGTGCTCTTCCTGCTGCCCGCCCTGGTGCTGCTCGGCGCGCTCGTGATGTACCCGATCGGGTACTCGGTGATCCGCAGCTTCTACGACCAGTCCGGCGACGGCTTCGCCGGATTCGACAACTACCGGGCCCTGTTCACGGACGACGGCATCCGCACCGCCCTGAAGAACAACATCGTCTGGGTGGTGTTCGCCCCGACCGTCGCGACCGCGCTGGGTCTGATCTTCGCGGTGCTCACCGAACGGGTGCGCTGGGGCACGGCGTTCAAGCTGGTCGTCTTCATGCCGATGGCGATCTCGATGCTGGCCGCCGGCATCATCTTCCGGCTGGTCTACGACCAGGACCCGGACAAGGGCGTCGCGAACGCGGTGTGGGTGGGCGTCCACGACACCTTCGCGCAGGCGTCGGCGTTCCCGAAGGCCCACCCGGGCCGTGAGTCGCCCCTCGAAGCGGCGCCGGGCGGTGGTTTCGTCACCAAGGCCACCGTCAGTGCCGGCACGCCGGTCACCCTCCCCCTGGTCGGCGTCGCCCCCGACGTGATGCCGGACGGCGCGGCCAAGGCCGTGGAGGCCGAGGCGGAGCCGGGGAAGGTCACCGGCACCACCTGGCAGGACTTCACCCGCGGCAAGGGCGTCGGCACCCTCGGCGGGGTCGACGCGGCCGAGCTGGGCTATGCCGGGATGAAGATCGAGGCCGTCAAGGACGGCAAGGTCGTGGCCTCCACGAAGGCGGCCGACGACGGCACGTTCACGCTGCCGGCCGCGGCCGACGGGGCGCTGCTGAGGCTCCCGGCGGACAACTTCAAGGAGCCGTACAACGGTTTGGACTGGCTCGGCCCGTCGCTGGTCACCCCGTCCATCATCGGGTCGTACATCTGGATGTGGGCCGGTTTCGCGATGGTGCTGATCGCGGCCGGGCTCGCGGGCATCCCGCGCGATCTGCTGGAGGCGGCCCGGGTCGACGGGGCCGGTGAGTGGCAGGTGTTCCGCAAGATCACGGTGCCGCTGCTGGCGCCGGTCCTCGCGGTGGTCGCCGTCACGCTGATGATCAACGTCCTGAAGATCTTCGACCTGGTCTTCATCATCGCCCCGGGCTCCTCCCAGGACGACGCGAACGTGCTCGCGCTGGAGCTGTACCGCAAGGGCTTCTCCGAGGACCAGCCGGGCATCGCGAGCGCGATCTCGGTGTTCCTGCTGCTGCTCGTGATCCCGGTGATGTGGTTCAACATCCGCAGGTTGCGACGGGAGGTGCGGCGATGAGCAAGGAGTCCCTCGGCGCCCGGCTGGCCTCCTTCGTCAGCGGCGGTCTTGTGCGGGTGTTCCTGATCGTCGTGGGCCTGTTCTGGCTGGTCCCTACGATCGGGCTGCTGCTGTCGTCGCTGCGCCCGCCGGAGGAGATGACCGCGAGCGGCTGGTGGGAGGTGTTCAGCAAGCCCTCCCAACTCACCTTCGAGAGCTACGACAAGCTGCTGGGCAACAGCGACATCACCGACTCGATCCTCAACACCGTGCTGATCACGGTCCCGGCGACGGTCCTCGTCGTCATGATCGGCGCGCTCGCGGGATACGCGTTCGCGTGGATGCAGTTCCCGGGCCGCGACTGGTGGTTCCTGGGCGTGGTGGGCCTGTTGGTGGTGCCGGTGCAGGTGGCGCTGATCCCGATCGCCGAACTCTTCGGCAACATCGGCATCTTCGGCTCCCTGATCGGCGTGATCCTCTTCCACGTCGGCTTCGGGCTGCCGTTCGCGGTGTTCCTGCTGCGGAACTTCTTCGCGGAGATCCCCAGGGAGCTGCTGGAGGCGGCGCGGCTGGACGGCGCCGGTGAACTGCGCCTGTTCTTCCGTGTCGTGATGCCGCTGGGCGGCCCGGCGATCGCCGCGCTCGGCATCTTCCAGTTCCTGTGGGTGTGGAACGACATGCTGGTCGCGCTGATCTTCACGGACGCCGACAGCCAGCCGATCACGGTCGCGTTGCAGACCCAGGTACGCCAGTTCGGCAACAACATCGATGTCCTGGCACCCGGCGCGTTCATCTCCATGGTGATCCCGCTGGTCGTGTTCTTCGCGTTCCAGCGGCAGTTCGTGTCCGGCGTGATGGCGGGCGCGGTCAAGTAGCCACGGGGGCCGGACGTTCACGTCGTGACCTGCGTGAAGGGGCGGGCCGGAAAGGCCCGCCCCTGTCGTTCACCCTCGGTCCCCCGGATGCCGCAGGACCCGTAACCAAGTCACTCCACCGGCCGTTCCCGGGCCGAACGCCCGCGCCGATCGATGGATGCCCCTTGCCCAGGTTCAGTGTCATTGTCCCCGTGTACAAGGTGCAGGCGTACCTGCACGCGTGCCTGTTGCTGCGGCGGATCGTGGACCACCCGGTCGTGGTGTTCGCCCGCCGTGACCGCCCGCCGCGCCGCAGCCCGGCCGCGTTCCTGCGCCGGGCCCGCACCTGCTACCACCGCTACCACGTCCCCGGCGCGGCCCTCCCGGCACGCGCCCGCGTCCACCGCACGCTCGTCCGCCTGGGGGCGCACCGCACTTGTCACGCCCTGCAGCTGTCGGCGGCCCTGCTGCGCCGTACCGCCAAGCTCACCGGCCGGCTGCGCAAGCGCCTGCGCACCGGCGCCCTGCGTCTGCACCACCGTGTCCGGCGTCTGCTGCCGGTGCGCGCCGACCGTGCCGTCTTCGCCGCGCACGGCGTCGGGGAGAACGGCTGCCACCCGGGCGGTCTGGAACAGGCGTTCCGCGACCACGCCCCGCGCATCCGCACGGCCTGGGTCGCCGACGCCGGACAGCGGGGCCCCATCCCGTCCGGCACCCGCGCGGTCCGCCCCGGCACGGCCGCCCGCCGGACGGCCCTCGCCCGCTCCAAGTACCTCGTGCCCAACGCCGGCTTCGACCGCGGCCCGGTCAAGCGCCGCGGCCAGGTCCTGGTGCTGACCCAGCGCGGCACCCCGCTCAAGCACATGGGACCGGACCTGCGCGAACGCCCCGCGGCGGCCGACGGGACGAACCTCGACGAGCTCCTCGACGACGTCGACGACCGGGACCACGGCCTCTCGGGCAACCGCCACTCCGCCCTGGTCCGGGAGCGGGTCCGCCGGGGGACGGGCCTGAACCGGCCGATCGTGATCCACGCCGACGACCGGAAGGCGTACGAGGCGGCCCGCGGCACCTACTTCGGCCTGCGGTCCTTCCCTCCGGGTGCGATCTCGTGCGGCGAGGACGAGCTGATCGACATCTTCGCCACCGGCCACTGGCGCGGCTCACGCTCCGCCGAGCCGAGGTCGGTGTTCCGCGAGCGCTTCCGCCCCCACGACGACGGACGTGCCGCCGAGCGGGCCGTCCGCCATGCGGTGCTGGGCGAGCCGGACGGGCCGGCGGTCGTACCGCTCGGCAGGCGCCACCCCGTGCCGTCGCCGGCCGCGTCCCTCACGCACACCCCGCCGGCGGCCGTGCCGCAACCCGCGGAACCCGTGACCGTCACCGAGAGCCGCTGAACGGCGTTCTCACAGAAGGGAGTTCGCATGCCCTCCAGCCCGTCACGGCCCACACCGAGCAGGCCGCCCACCTGGCGTCCCGCGGGGCGGCCCGGCCGTCTCGGCGCCGGCTGAGGCCGGCCTCCGGCCTCCCCGCGCGGCAGGCCGCCGGCACATCGCACACCGACAGGAAGAGCAGTATGCCCCGCTTCAGCATCATCGTTCCGTCCCACGGGGTCGCGGGCCGGCTGCCCCAGGCGCTGGACTCGGTCCTGGGCCAGTCCTTCGGCGACTTCGAGCTGATCCCGGTCACGGACGGCCCCGACGCGCCGGCACAGGGCGTCGCCGCCGGGTACGCCGAGCGGGACTGCCGGGTGGCGCCCGTGCACTCGCCGCCCGCGGTCGGGCTGGCCGGGGCGCGCGATGCCGGGCTGCGGGCCGCGACGGGTGACTGGCTGCTGTTCCTGGACGGCGACGACACGCTGGTGCCGGGCGCGCTGGGGGCGCTGGACGCCCGGCTGAGCGAGACCGGTGACGTGGACGTCCTGTACTTCGAGCACGAGCGCACCCCGTGGTGGACGGGCGAGCCGACCAACCCGGCCGCGCTCGTGCTGGCGCGCACGCCGGACGGCGTGTTCCCGCCCGAGCGGGCCCCGCACCTCACCGGCGTGGAGCTGCCCGCGTGGAGTGCGGCCTACCGGCGTGCCTTCCTCACCGAACGGCAGCTGACCTTCCCCGAGGGCCGCTTCACCGACATCGGCTTCGGCGGCCTGGTCGCGCTGACCGCCGAGCGCGTGGCGGTGCTGCGGCAGGTCGTCGTACGGCATCTGCTGCGCCGGCAGGGCAACCGGCTGGGTCTGCCGGGCGGGCATCACTTCGAGCTGCTCGCGCAGGCCGAGCTGGTGCTCGCCCGGGCCGCCGAACTGGAGCTGTCCGCGGAGCGGTTCGGGCCGCTGTTCGAGCAGCTCTTCGCGGCCGTGCTGCAGACGGCCGCCCATCCGCGCAGGCTGCCGTGTCGGCGCAGGGCGTTCTTCCAGCGGGCGAGCGGGCTGTACCGGCGCTACCGGCCCGCCGGGTACCGGACGCCGGGCGGCAGTCTCGGGGTGCAGCACCGGCTGCTGGCGAGCCGGGCGTATCTGGCGTTCCGGGCGCTGCGCGGCGCGAACCGGGCGCTGGCGCGGGCGGTTTCGGCGGTGCCGCGGCCGCGCGGGCTGCGCACCCGGCTGCGGTACCGGCACCGGCTGCGGACCCGGCTGGATACGAACCTCGCGGTGTACTGCGCGTACTGGGGCCGCGGCTATGTCTGCAACCCGGCGGCGATCCACGCCAAGGCGCGCGAACTCGCCCCCCACATCCGCTCGGTGTTCCTGGTCGAGGCCGACCGGGCGCACACCGTGCCCGAGGACGTGGAGTACGCGGTGATCGGCAGCCGTGAGTACTGGGACGTGCTGGCCCGCGCCAAGTACCTGATCAACAACGCCGACTTCGCGGACGCCGTGGTCAAGCGCAGGGGCAGTGTCCATCTGTCGACCCAGCACGGCACCCCGCTGAAGAAGACGGGCGTCGACCGGGCGACGTACCCGGTGGTGGCCGCGGCGACCGGCAGCTTCGCCGGGCTGCCGGCCCGCGTGGACCGCTGGGACTTCACCCTGAGCTCCAACCGGCACTCCACGGAGATGTGGGAGCGGGCCTTCCCCGCCGCGCACGAGACCCTGGAGTACGGCTGTCCGCGCAACGACGTCTACTGCACGGCGACCGCCGACGACGTCGCGCGGGTGCGCCGCGCACTGGGCGTCCCCGAGGACAAGAAGGCGCTGCTGTACGCGCCCACGCACCGCGACCACGCCACCGGCTTCGAACCGGCCCTGGATCTTCGGGCGCTGTGCGAGGAGATCGGCGACGAGTACGTGGTGCTGCTGCGCGCCCACCACTTCTACGACCAGGGTGCCGCGCGCGGCACCGGCCGGATCATCGACGTCACCGGGCACCCTTCCGCAGAGGACGTGTGCCTGGCGGCCGACGCGCTGATCACCGACTACTCGTCGATCATGTTCGACTACGCCAACCTGGACCGTCCGATCGTCGTGTACGCCGACGACTGGGACGTCTACCGGGAGCTGCGGGGCGTCTGCTTCGACCTGATGGAGGCGCCGCCGGGCCGGGTGGCGCGGACGCCGGGCGAGCTCGCGGCCGTGCTGCGGGACGGCTCGTACGCGGACGAGGAGGCGGGCGCCCTGCGTGCCGCGTTCCGCGAACGCTTCTGCCAGTTCGACGACGGGCACGCCGCCGAGCGTGTCGTACGCCGGGTGCTGCTCGGTGAGCCGCCCGAGGCACTGCCGCCGGTGGTCCCGCTCGCCGAGCGCGTCCCCGCCCCCGCCGCGACGACCCTTGTGAGGAGCTGACGTGCCCCGCTTCAGCATCATCGTGCCCGTCTTCAAGGTGCAGGGCTTCCTGCGGGAGTGCCTGGACTCGGTGCTCGGGCAGTCGTACACCGACTTCGAGGTGATCGCGGTCGACGACCGCTCCCCCGACGGCTGCCCGGCCATCCTGGACGGCTACGCCGAGCGCGACGCACGCGTGCGGGTGCTGCACCTGGCGGAGAACGTCGGCCCCGGCCGGGCCCGCAACGCCGGGCTGGCGCAGGCGGGCGGCGACTACGTCCTGTTCCTCGACAGCGACGACCACTACACACCGGGCCTGCTGGAGGCGGTCGCCGCGCGGCTGGACGCGACCGGCGACCCGGACCTCCTGGTCTTCGACCATGTGCGCACGCACTGGTGGGGCCGCGGTGGCCGCAGTGCGTCGGCGGACCTGCTGGCGGCGGCCGGCGCCGGCACGGTCGGCGTGCGGGAGAACCCGGAGTACCTGGGTCTGTTCCTGGTGGCGTGGAACAAGGCGTACCGGCGCGACTTCTTCCTCGGGCACGGGCTGGCGTACGCGCCGGGTCTGTACGAGGACGCGCCCGTCACCTACCGCTCGATGGTGCTGGCCGACCGGGTCGCCTGTCTGGAGCGGATCGGGGTGGAGCACCGGCAGCGCCGGCTGGGCGCGATCACCAGGACGCCGGGGCGGCGGCACTTCGACATCTTCCCGCAGTACGAGTCCCTGTTCGCGTTCCTGCGGCAGCGCCCGGACCTGGCGTGGGCGTGCCCGCCGCTGTTCGAACGGGCCCTGGACCACATGCTGTTCGTGCTGGCCCGCGAGGACCGGGTGCGGCTCGGGCACCGGCCGGACTTCTACCGGGCGATCCGCTCCTTCTACGCCCGGCACGTCCCCGAGGGCTTCGTCCCGCCCGGCGGCACGCGCGGCCGGGAGATGCGGCTGCTGGCCACGGCGCCGTACGAGTCGTTCGCCGCGGCCCGTGTGCTGCGTGAGCTGCGCGAGGCCGTCGCGGACGGCAAGCGGCGGGTGACGCGGGTGGCCGGGCAGCGGGCCGGGCGGGTGCTGTACGCGGCCCGGTCGAGGCGGCCCCTGGATCCGCATCTCGCGGTGTACTCGGCGTTCTCGCACCGGGGTGTGCTGGGCGATCCGGCGGCGATCCACGCGAAGGCCGGCGAGATCGCCCCGCACCTGAGGGGCGTGTGGGTGGTGCGGGAGGACGCGGCGGACACTATGGCGCCCGGCATCGACTTCGTGACGCCGGGCTCGCGGCGCTGTCACGAGGTCATGGCGCGGGCGACGTACTGGGTGAACAACGTCAACTGGCCCGGGACCCTCGCCAAGCGGCCCGGCAGCGTCCACATCCACACCCATCAGGGCACCCCGCTCAAGCACATGGCGGCCGACCTGCTGACCAAGCCCGGTGCCCGGCACGGCTTCGACGTGCCGGAGATGCTGTGGCGCGCCGACCGCTGGGACCACAGCCTGGTGGCCAACCGGCACTCGGAGCTGGTGTGGGAGCGGGCCTGCCCGTGTCACTTCGCGTCGGCGCGGACGGGCAGCCCGCGCAACGACGTGCTGGTGAACGCGGGCGCCGAGGCCGCTGAGGCGGCCCGTGCGCGGCTGGGCGTCCCCGCCGGCCACACCGTCGTGCTGTACGCGCCGACCCGCCGCGACTACCGCCGCGGGGGCCATGTCGACCGGATCGACCTGGCCCGGTTCGCCCGGGACCTCGGCTCCGGCCACACGCTCGTGGTACGGCTGCACCCGGCGCTGGCGAAGGGCATCGCGCGCGGGATGGGCCTGGCCGATCTGCACCGGCGGGGCGTGCTGATCGACGCGACGGACGAGCCGCACGTCGAGGACGTGATGCTCGCGGCCGATGTGCTGGTCACCGACTACTCCGCCCTGATGTTTGACTACGCCAACCTGGACCGGCCGATCGTGATCCACGCCGACGACTGGGGCGCGTACACGGCGAGCCGGGGCACCTACTTCGACATCACGGCCGACGCGCCGGGTCATGTGTCGTGCTCCTACCGGGAGTTGGCGTGGCTGTTCGCCTCCGGGACCTGGCAGGACGCGGAGTCGGCGCGGCTCAGGCGGGGATTCCGGGAGCGGTTCTGCGAGTTCGACGACGGGCTGGCCGCCGAGCGGGTCGTCCGGACGCTGATGCTGGGCGAGGCGATGGCGGGGCCGGCGGCGGGCCGGGTCCCCGGTCCGGCCGGCGCGCGGTCGCTCCTGGACGCCCACTGACGGCCTCACCCGATGAGGTGAAGTGAGGCAATGCCGTTGACCCCGCCGGGAACATACGGCAAATGCCCCGAACCGATACGACCTCCCACGTCGGAAAGGCGGCCGTCGGCACTCTCGTCCGCAGAACGGTGCGCGGTGCCACCGCGCTGCGCGGCGGCCGCGGCCCGCGTCCGACGCCGTACCAGGTCTTCGGCTTTCTGTTCTTCCTGGTGATGCTGCTGGCGTACTGGGCCGTGCCGCTGTGCTGCGACGCGGGCGGGCACGCGGCGGTCGTGGAGCGTCTGAAGGCGGATCTGCTGCATCCGCGGCATCCGATGGCGGACCTGCCGGGCGCGGGCAGCCCGTACTACTCGCCGTACGCCCTCGTGCAGGGTGCCTTCGCCCGGCTGACCGGCCTCGGCGGCTGGGAGGTGGTGCGGCTGGCCGGGGTGCTGAACCTCACGGTGCTGCTGACGGGCCTCGGCCGTTTCGTGCGGGTGCTGACGCCGCGGCCGTGGGCGCCGGTGCTCGCGCTGGGCGCGATGACGCTGCTGTGGGGGACCGAGCGGGCCTGGTGGAGCGGGCACCTCAGCCTGATGGCGATGACCGGCAACCTCGGCTATCCGTCGGCGTTCGCCATCGGGCTCACCTTCTGGGCCTGGGCGTGGACGGGGGCGCGGGCCCGTGGGCAGTGGCCGGTGCGCTACGTCGGGCCGAGCGGTCTGCCGGGGTTCGCCGGGTACGCGGGGCTCGGCGCGCTGTACGGGCTGATCCTGCTGGTCCATCCGATCACCGCGGCGGCCGCGGTGCTGGGCGCGGTGGCGTTCGTCGCGGGGTGGCAGCGGGGATGGGGGCCCGCAGTGCTCGTGCGGTGGGCGGTGACGGCGGGCGTGGCGGTGCTGGTCGCCTGGTCCTGGCCGTACTTCGACGTGTTCGCGCTGGCCGGTGACCACGGCGTGGACCGGATGCACCGGCGGCTGTACGAGGGGCTGCCCGGTCAGTTCTGGCTGGCGCTGCTCGGGCTGCCGGCACTGTGGCTGCGCCGGCGCGCGTCCCGGCGCGATCCGCTGGTGCTGCTGTTCGCGCTGGACTGCCTGTTCGGGGCGTACGGCTGGATCGGCGGCCACCACACGTACGGCGGGATCCTCGGGCTCACGCCGGTGCCGCTGCAGTTCGCCCTCGCGGTGGAGCTGGCGGCGCCCCGGCCCTGGGGCAGGGCGCGCCGGGCGCTGGGCGGGGCGGCGGCGGCCGGGGCCTGTGTCGGGTTCCTGACCGTGCAGGGCGGGGCGGTGGTGCCGCGGGCGCTGGACCCGGTGGGGCTGGAACAGCCCTCGCGCTGGCCGTCGTACGCCTGGGTGGCGCGGCATGTCGGCAAGGGCGAGGTGGTGATCTCCGACGGGCACCACGCCCCGCGCTCGATCCCCGGGTTCGGGCCGGACCTCGCGGCGCCGATCTGGCCCGACCCCGCCCTGGACGAGCGGGACCGGGAGCGCCGGCTCACCGACGTCCGCGCCTACCTCTCCCCCACGTCGACCCGCACCGAGCGCACGGCCGTCGCCCGGCGCTACCACGCGCGCTGGCTGCTGCTGACGCGGTGGAGGCGGGTGCCGGAGGAGGCGGTGGTGGTGGCGTGGAGCCGGGAGACGGGAGAGGTGCTGGCGCGGATCGGGTGAGCTGCGCCGGCCTGGCGGGGTCCTACTCGATGACGAGGTCGACCTCGATGTTGCCTCGGGTGGCGTTGGAGTAGGGGCAGACCTGGTGGGCCTGCTCGACCAGCTTGCGGCCGGTCTCCTCCTCCAGGGTGTCGGGAAGCTCCACGCGCAGCGTCACCTTCAGGCCGAAGCCCTCGCCCTGCTTGCCGATGCCGACCTCGGCGGTGACGGCGGCGTCGGTGACGTCGACCTTGGCCTGGCGGCCGACGAGACCGAGCGCGCTGCCGAAGCAGGCGGCGTAACCGGCGGCGAACAGCTGCTCCGGGTTGGTGCCCTCCCCGTTGCCGCCCAGCTCCACCGGCGGGGCCAGCTTGAGGTCGATCCTGCCGTCGTTGGAGACGGCGCGACCGTCACGGCCGTGGGTGGCGGTGGCGACAGCGGTGTAGAGCGCGTCCATGGGAACCATCCCTCTCGATTCGTGGTCCGGCGGCTCTGTTGGCGGCCGCCGGACGACCACAAGTAGAGCACACAATTCAATTGCCCACAACTAAATGACGGGCAGGGGCTACCCTGGAGGCATGACGACCACGCCCACGGCGGACTGGCTCCGCCTCGACCAGCAGATCTGCTTCTCCCTGAACGCCGCCTCGCGCGCCTTCGGCGGCGTCTACCGCGTGGTCCTGAAGGATCTGGGGCTCACGTACCCGCAGTACCTGGTGATGCTGGTGCTCTGGGAGCACGGTGACCTGCCCGTGAAGAAGCTCGGCGAGCATCTGCGCCTGGACTCCGGCACGCTGTCGCCGCTGCTCAAGCGGCTGGAGACGGCCGGCTTGGTGCGCCGGGAGCGCAGTGCCCGCGACGAGCGCTCGGTGGAGGTGCGGCTCACCGATGAGGGCGGCGCGCTGCGCGAGCGGGCGGTGCAGGTGCCGCGCCGGATCGCCGCGGCCACGGGCTTCGACAAGGACGCGATCGGCGAGCTGCGGGAGCGGCTGGACCAGCTCACCGTGGCGCTGGACGCGGCCGCCCTGGAGGAGGCACAGGGGCAGGACGCCTGACCGCCCCGGCCGTGACCGGTACCGCCGGGACGTCCGGGCGGCACCGGTCGCAGAGCCGTAGCGGACCCTCGGGCTGCCCGCCGCAGCGGCGGTGGCCGGAACCGCTCCCCCACGACGTCGAGCCTGAGACGCTCCGTCGGATTGCGGGGTGCCAGGGCGAGTTCAGAATCCGTTTTTTGCTATTAGCTGATGTTTATTGGTTTTTGACGGCGTATCGCCGCAGATCTGGCGTTCACCCGGCCTACGATCCCGATGAGGCACCCTTCGTGCCCCGAACTGCCGACGCCCGCGAGTGAACCGGAGCCCGGATGCCGCCGTCTTCCGGCTCGGGCCACGAGCCCCTGCCGGGGGGCGGCAACCCACCCTTCCTACGACTCCGGAACGTGGCCCATGGACCCTCACGCCCCGCACACCGCGGCCGTGGCGCGGGTCGGCGTCGTGGTCATCGGCCACGACGACGCCGCGCACGTGACGGCCGCCGTGCGCTCGGCGCTGGCCCAGGGGCCCGTCGTCGGTGAGGTCGTCGCCGTGGACGACTGCTCGACGGACGACAGCGCGGAACTGCTCACGCGCCTCGCCGCGAGCGAACCGCGGGTGCGGGTGGTACGGCGCCGGGTCAACAGCGGCGGCTGCGGCAGCCCGCGCAACACCGGGCTGGACAGGGTGACCTCGCCGTATGTGATGTTCCTGGACAGCGGCGACGTACTGCCGCCGGGCGCTGCCGACGCGCTGCTCAGGGCGGCGACGGACGCAGGGGCAGAGGTGGCGGGTGGGTTGTGCGTGCTGCGGGAGGTGCCGGAGGAGGGGCGGTCGGCACCCGAGGAGTTCAAGGAACCGGCCAAGGAGCGGTCGGCGCCCGAGGAGTTCGAGGAACCGGCGAAGGAGCGGTCGGCACCCGAGGGGTGCGACGGGCCGGAGGCGGGGCGCAGGGCGAGGGGGCGTGAGGTGCCCTGGGAGGCCGCCCTCTATGCCACGCGCGCGGTGTACGAGAGCCCGGCGCAGCGCCCGCGTCTCGTCCACGACACCCTCTGCGTCAACAAGCTCTACCGCACCGACTTCCTGCGCGACCACGGCATCCGCTTCCCCGAGGGCCGCTTCCGCTACGGGGACTTCGTCTTCGGCGCGCGCGTACTGGCCGCCGGTCCGCGCATCGCCCTCGTCCCGAACCGGGTGTACGTCCGCCACGTACGCGGCTGCGCCGACCGGCTGCCGGACTCCCCGGACCGGGCCGGCATCGCCGACTGGCGGGCGCGCACGGAGGCGAGCCGGGCGGCGTACGAGATCCTGCTGGCCGCCGGGCGCAAAGAGCTCGCGCGCGAGGCGCGGGCGAAGTTCCTCGACCACGAGCTGCGGATGTACGCGTGCGAGCTGGAGTCGCACGACGTGCACCACCGGCGCGCGTGGTGGACGCTCACGCGGGCGTATCTCGCGGAGTACGACGCCTCCGACTGGGAGCACCGCCCCACCGCGCCCGGCTGCCTCGTCGGCCGGGTCGTCCTGGCCTCCCCCGAGCCCCGCGACCTGCCCCGCATCCGGGCCCTGGCCTCCCGCCCAGCCAGGCTGCTCCCGCCCTACGCGCACACCCCCGACGGCACCCCCGCCTGGTCGGCCGACCTCCCCCGGATCACCCTCGACCCCCTGCTGACCCGCCCCGTCCGCTTCCTCCCCCTCACCGTCGACGCCGAACTGCGGCCACGCGCGCGTACCGCCCTCCTGCGACTGCGCCTGCACGAGCTGTACGGCCGGGTGGCACAGGCGGGGCCGGAAGCAGTGGAGGTGGAGTGGCGGTGCCGGGCGACGGGGCGGGCGGTGGGGCCGCGTACGACGGTGGGGCTCACGGCGCAGGCCGGCGGGCGCAGGAGCGCGGGCGTCTTCTGGACGGCGGAGGTGACACTCCGGTGGGCCGCGTTCGCCTTCCGCCGGATGCCCGCCGGCGGGGTGCGCGCATGGGATCTGCGGCTGCGGGTGCGCTTCCGGGGCGGGGCGTACCGGGATGTCACGGCGCAGGTGCGCGCGGGCGCCGAGCTGCCGCGCCGGTGCGCCGTGGTGGGCGCCCGGTACGCCGTCGTACTCATGGAGCCGTACAGCACACGCTCCGGGGCGCTCGCGCTACGCGTGGCCTCCGGCTCACGGGGAGTCATGTCAGTTGTCCGTGACGGACTCCGCCGCCTGCTTCACTGTCACTCACGACCACAGGCCCACTGACGAGGGGACGGCCGCACATGTCCTGGCTGATCACCGGCGGCGCCGGTTACATCGGAGCGCACGTCGTACGGGCGATGACCGAGGCGGGCGAGCGCGCCGTGGTCTACGACGACCTGTCCACCGGCATCGCCGACCGTGTGCCCGACAGCGTCCCGCTGGTCGTCGGCTCGACCCTGGACCGTGAGCGCGTCGCCCGCGCGATCGCGGCCCACCGCATCACCGGTGTCGTCCACCTCGCGGCGAAGAAGCAGGTCGGCGAGTCGGTCGATCTGCCACTGCTCTACTACCGGGAGAACGTCGAGGGCCTGCGGGTGCTCCTGGAGGCCGTGACGGCGGCCGACGTGCGGTCCTTCGTCTTCTCCTCCTCGGCGGCGGTGTACGGCATGCCTGACGTCGACCTGGTGACGGAGGAGACGCCGTGCGCGCCGATGTCGCCGTACGGAGAGACCAAGCTGGCGGGTGAGTGGCTGGTGCGGGCGACCGGCAAGGCAACGGGCCTGGCCACGGCGTCGCTCCGCTACTTCAACGTGGCTGGCGCGGCCACCCCCGAGCTCGCCGACACCGGCGTCTTCAACCTCGTCCCGATGGTCTTCGAGAAGCTGACGGAGAACGCGCCCCCGCGCATCTTCGGCGACGACTACCCGACCCCCGACGGCACCTGCATCCGCGACTACATCCACGTGGTCGACCTGGCGGAGGCCCATGTCGCCGCCGCCCGCGCCCTCCAGGACTCGCCGGGCCACGACCTCACCCTCAACATCGGCCGCGGCGAGGGCGTTTCGGTGCGCGAGATGATCGACCGCATCAACGCCGTCACCGGCTACGACCGCCCGCCCACCGTCACCCCGCGCCGCCCCGGCGACCCGGCGCGCGTCGTCGCCTCGGCCGACCGCATCGCCACCGAGCTGGACTGGAAGGCCAAGCACGACGTCCAGGACATGATCGCGTCGGCATGGGCGGGCTGGGTACGCCGGCACCCGGACGCGGCCCGCGACTGACCCGACCTCACCGGCACCTCTCCATCAGCGGCAACGTCGGCCGCGCCGCCCCCACAGCGGGGGTCCACCCGCGGCCGACCCGCCCCACGGCGGTCCGCCGTCGCGGTCACCGCCCGCGGTGACGCCGCCTCGCCCGGCGGGCGGGCGGGGCGCTGCGCGCGGCCGGTTCACAGCGCCTTGAGGGCGTGCGCGGTGGCGCGGGACAGGGCGTCCAGATAGCCCTTGGGCACCTTGGGGCTGCGGATCACGACGGAACGCCAGTACAGCGGGCCGGAGATCAGATCCAGGGCCAGCTCCTCGTCGATGCCGGGGCGCACCTCGCCGCGCTTCTCCGCGGCCATCACGATGCCGCTGGCCACGCTCGCCTGCCCGTCCCGCAGTGCCTTCTGCACGGCCTGCGCGATCTCGGGACTGCGGGCCGCCTCGGCCTGGAGGTCCGGGAGGATCTGCGAGGCCAGGGGGTGCCGCAGGGCGCGCGCGGTCACCTCGTACAGCAGCCGCAGATCGCCCTGAAGGGAGCCGGTGTCCGGGACCGGCAGTCCCATCACGGCCACCGCGGACACCACGTCGAGCACCAGGTGCAGCTTGGAACGCCAGCGCCGGTACACCGCGGTCTTGCCGACGCCCGCCCGGCGCGCGATGCCCTCGATCGACATGCGCGCGTAGCCGACGGCCGCCAGTTCCTCGAAGACCGCCGCCCGGATGGCCTCGGTCACGTCCTCCCGGAGGACGGCCGCCCCGGCGGGGGCCCGGCGGCGCGCAGGCGTCTTGGGCTGGTCGGCGTTGGTCGTCATGCGAACAGCATAGGGCGTTACGACGATACGGTCCCGTCCCCACGTTGCCGTAACCTCGCTCACGCGACGACGAAACGGTTGCGTTCCGACGCCCACTCGCCCTACGCTCACGTTGCGACGATACGGTCCCGTCCCGACGTAAGAAAACGTGAAGAGTCACGTAAGAGAACGTCACCGCCCCCCTCCCCACGAGCGAAAGCAGCGGATGTGAGCCAGGTCCTCGACACGCCGCCCCCGACGACACCCGCCCCGGCCCCGCCCGACCTCGCGGCGCTCGCCGCCCGGCACGGTCTCACGGTCAGCGGTGCCCGCCCCTCCCTGCCCGAGTACGTCCGGCAGCTGTGGGCCCGCCGCCACTTCATCGGCGCCTTCGCCACCGCCAAGCTCACCGCCCAGTACAGCCAGGCGAAACTCGGCCAGGTCTGGCAGGTGATGACGCCGTTGCTGAACGCGGCGGTGTACTACTTCATCTTCGGCGAGCTGCTGAACACCAGCCGCGGCGTGGCCGACTACATCCCGTTCCTGGTGACCGGGGTGTTCGTCTGGACGTTCACCCAGAGCTCGATCATGACGGGCACCCGCGCGATCTCCGGGAACCTGGGCCTGGTCCGCGCCCTGCACTTCCCGCGGGCCGCGCTGCCGATCTCCTTCGCGCTGCAGCAGCTCCAGCAACTGCTGTTCTCGATGGCCGCCCTGTTCGTCATCCTGCTCTGCTTCGGCATTCCGGTCGCCGCGTCCTGGCTGCTGGTGCTCCCGGCGCTGTTCCTCCAGTTCACCTTCAACGCGGGCGTCGCGATGGTCATGGCACGCATGGGCGCCAAGACCCCGGACATCGCGCAGCTGATGCCGTTCGTGCTGCGCACCTGGATGTACGCCTCCGGCGTGATGTTCAGCATCAGCCACGTCACGAGCGGTCACAAGGGCCTGCCGTCGTGGGTGCCCGAGCTCCTCCAGGTCAACCCGGCCGCCGTCTACATCGACCTGATGCGCTTCGCGCTCATCGACAGCTTCCACGCGAGCCAGCTCCCGCCGCACGTGTGGGCCGTCGCGACGGGCTGGGCCCTGCTGGCCGGCGTCGGCGGCTTCATCTACTTCTGGAAGGCTGAGGAGAGGTACGGCCGTGGCTGAGAACCCGAGCGACAACATCCCCACCGTCATCGCCGACGGCGTCGACATCGTCTACCGCGTCAACGGCACCGGCGCCGGCCGCGGCTCCGCCACCGCCGCCCTCAACCGCATCCTGCGCCGGGGGCAGGCCGAGAAGGCGGCGGGCGTGCGCAAGGTGCACGCGGTCAAGAAGGTCTCCTTCGTGGCGTACCGGGGCGAGGCCATCGGCCTCATCGGCACCAACGGCTCCGGCAAGTCGACGCTGCTCAAGGCGGTCGCGGGTCTGCTCCCGGTGGAGAACGGCCACATCTACACCGACGGCCAGCCCTCCCTGCTGGGTGTGAACGCGGCCCTGATGAACGACCTCACGGGCGAGCGCAACGTCCACCTCGGCGGCCTCGCGATGGGCATGTCCCGCGAGCAGGTCAAGGACCGGTACCAGGAGATCGTCGACTTCTCCGGCATCAACGAGAAGGGCGACTTCATCACCCTTCCCATGCGCACGTACTCCTCCGGCATGGCGGCCCGGCTGCGCTTCTCCATCGCCGCCGCCAAGGACCACGACGTCCTGCTGATCGACGAGGCGCTGGCGACCGGCGACCGCTCCTTCCAGAAGCGCTCCGAGGCCAGGATCCGCGAACTGCGCAAGCATGCCGGCACGGTGTTCCTGGTCAGCCACAACAACAAGTCGATCCGCGACACCTGCGACCGCGTCCTGTGGCTGGAGCGCGGCGAACTGCGCATGGACGGGCCGACGGACGAGGTACTGAAGGAGTACGAGGCGTTCACGGGCGACAAGGCGGCCAAGCCCAAGCCCAAGCCCAAGCCGGCGCCGGTCTCCTCGTAGGACATCCCCGTACGTGAGGGCGCCCGGGCTGTGACAGCCCGGGGCGCCCTCACGCGTACGCCTTACGGCGTCACACCGCTCACGTGTGCGTCCGCAGCAGCGTCCTCATCGTGCGCATCGCCACCGACAGGTTGGCCAGGTCGAACTCGTCCGACCCGCGGATCTCCTCCAGGGTCGTGCGCGCCCGGCCGAGGATCGCGCCGTTCTTCTTCTCCCACGAGGTGAAGCGCTGCTCGGGCGTCGCGGCGCCGTTGCCGGCGGCCAGGACGTCCGAGGTCAGAGCCGCGTGGGCGGCGTAGAGGTCCTCGCGGATGGAGGCGCGGGCCATGGACTGCCAGCGGTCCGTACGCGGCAGCTCGATGATGCGGTCCATGAGCTGCGTGATGTTCAGCCGGTCGGCGAGGTCGTAGTAGACCTCCGCGACGTCCATCGGGTCCTTGCCCATGCGGTCGGCCACCGAGACGATGTCGAGCGTCGGGAAGGCGGAGGAGAACCCGGCGACCCGCGTGGCGAGTTCGACGGGGACTCCGGACTCGGTCAGCTCGTCGTGGATCCGCTGGTACCACTCCGAATCCTCGCCGCGCAGCAGCTTCGGCAGCTGCGACCACACCTGCTCCACCCGCTCGCCGAAGAAGTCGACCGTGTCGGCGAGCTGGAGCGGCTGCGGCCGGTTGTTGAGCAGCCAGCGCGTACCGCGCTCGACGAGCCGGCGCGAGTGCAGCCTGATCCGGGTCTGGACGGCGGCCTCGACCTTGTTGTCGAGCGCCTCGACCGCGTCCCACACCTCCGCCGAGCGGAAGATCGCGCGGGCCACGGTCTGCGCCCGGACGATCTCCTCCAGCGAGGCACCCGTCTCCTCGCGCAGCCGGTGCAGATACGTCGTACCGCCCGTGTTGACCGTGTCGTTGACCAGCACGGTCATGGTGATCTCACGGCGCAGCGGGTGGCTGACGAGGTGCTCCGGGAACTGCTCGCGCAGCTCGGTCGGGAAGTACGCGTGCAGCAGCGTGCTCAGGTACGGGTCGTCCGGCAGCGTGGTGTGCAGCAGCTCCTCGGCGACCGTGATCTTCGTGTACGCCATCAGGACGGCCGTCTCCGGGCCGGTCAGGCCGTGGTCGGCGGTCAGGCGTTCGCGGATCTGGCGGTCGGTGGGCAGGAACTCCAGCGCCCGGTCCAGGTGCCCCTCCCTGACCAGGTGCTTCATGAAGCGCTGCTGGGCGTGGAGCATGGCGCCGGACTGGGCGAGGGCGTTGGCGATCGCCGTGTTCTGCGCGTAGTTGTTGCGCAGGACGAGTCGGCCGACCTCGTCGGTCATCCCGGCGAGCAGCTTGTTGCGCTGCTTGACGGTCATGTCGCCCTCGGCGACCAGGCCGTTGAGCAGGATCTTGATGTTCACCTCGTGGTCGGAGGTGTCCACGCCCGCGCTGTTGTCGATGGCGTCGGTGTTGATCTTGCCGCCGTGCCGCGCGAACTCGATCCGGCCCAGCTGGGTCAGACCGAGGTTGCCGCCCTCGCCGACGACCTTGACCCTGAGGTCGGCGCCGTCGACGCGGATGGCGTCGTTGGCCTTGTCGCCGACGTCGGCGTGGGTCTCGGTGCTCGCCTTGACGTACGTACCGATGCCGCCGTTCCACAGCAGGTCCACCGGCGACTGGAGGATGGCCTTCATCAGCTCGGCCGGGGTCATCTTGGCGACCTTGCCCTCGATGCCCAGGGCCTCGCGGATGTGCGCGTTGACCGGGATGGCCTTGGCGCTGCGCGGGAAGACACCGCCACCGGCCGAGATCAGCTCGGTGTCGTAGTCCTCCCAGCTGGAGCGGGGCAGCTCGAAGACGCGGCGGCGCTCGGCGTGGGAGGTGGCCGCGTCCGGGTTCGGGTCGATGAAGATGTGCCGGTGGTCGAAGGCGGCGACCAGCCGGATGTGCTCGCTGAGCAGCATGCCGTTGCCGAACACGTCACCGGACATGTCGCCGATGCCGACGACCGTGAAGTCCTCGGTCTGCGTGTCCACGCCCAGCTCCCGGAAGTGCCGCTTGACGGACTCCCAGGCGCCGCGGGCGGTGATGCCCATGCCCTTGTGGTCGTAGCCGGCCGAGCCGCCCGAGGCGAACGCGTCCCCGAGCCAGAAGTTGTACTGCTCGGCGACCCCGTTGGCGATGTCGGAGAAGGTCGCGGTGCCCTTGTCGGCGGCGACGACGAGGTAGGTGTCGTCCTCGTCGTGCCGTACGACGTCGGCGGGCGGCACGACGTCGCCGGCCACCATGTTGTCGGTGATGTCGAGCAGCGCCGAGATGAACGTCTTGTAGCTCGCCACGCCCTCGGCCAGCCACGCGTCCCGGTCCACGGACGGGTCCGGGAGCTGCTTGGCGACGAAGCCGCCCTTGGCGCCGACCGGCACGATGACGGTGTTCTTCACCATCTGCGCCTTGACCAGGCCGAGGATCTCGGTGCGGAAGTCCTCACGCCGGTCGGACCAGCGCAGACCGCCGCGCGCGACCTTGCCGAAGCGCAGGTGCACGCCCTCGACGCGCGGCGAGTAGACCCAGATCTCGAACGCCGGGCGCGGCGCGGGCAGGTCGGGGATGGCCTGCGGGTCGAACTTCATGGAGACGTAGTCGTGCGGGTGACCCCCCGCGGCCTCCTGGAAGAAGTTCGTCCGCAGCGTCGCCTTGATCACGGTGAGGAAGGACCGCAGGATCCGGTCCTCGTCGAGGCTCGCCACCTGGTCGAGCGCCGCGTCGACCTCTTCGAGCAGCGCGTCGACGATCTCGTGGCCCGCGCGCTGGCGGTCCGGCGACATCCGCGCCTCGAACAGGGAGACGAGCAGCCGGGTGGTGTGGACATTGTTTCGGAGGGTGTCCTCCATGTAGTCCTGGCTGAAGGTGGAGCCGGCCTGACGCAGGTACTTCGCGTACGCCCGCAGCACCATCGCCTGCCGCCAGGTGAGCCCGGCGCCCAGCACGAGGGCGTTGAAGCCGTCGTTCTCCGCCTTGCCGGTCCAGGTGGCGGCGAACGCCTCCGAGAACCGCTCGCGCGCGTCGTCGCCGAGGTACTCGCCGCCGGCCTGCGGGGCCATGCGCAGCCCGAAGTCGTAGATCCAGGCGACGCTGCGGTCGGAGCAGCGCAGTTCGTAGGGACGCTCGTCGACGACCTCGACGCCGAGCCGGGTGAGGACCGGCAGGACGGCGGACAGGGAGACGGCCGCGCCCTTGCGGTAGATCTTGAAACGGCGCTCCTCGGGGGCGGCGCCGACCGGCTCGTACAGGCTCAGCGAGAAGGTGTTCTCCTCGGTGAGCTGCTCGATGTGGACGAGGTCGGAGACCGCCGCGCGCGGGGAGTGGTCGGCCTTGTAACCCTCGGGGAAGGCGTTGGAGTAGCGGCGCAGCAGCTCGGCGGCGCGCTCCTCGCCGAGTTCGCCGTTCAGCGCGTCGGCGAAACCGTCGGCCCAGGACCGCGCGGCCTCGACCAGGCGGGCCTCGATGCGCTCCTTGTCGGCGTCGGACAGCTGCGGCAGCTCGGTGCCCTGCGGGACGCGGACGACGAAGTGCAGCCGGGAGAGGATCGACTCGGTGTTCCAGGCGGTGAAGTCGACGCTGGTGCCGTCGAGCTCCTCCTTGAGGATGTCGATGATCCGCAGGCGCACGCCGGTGGTGTAGCGGTCGCGGGGCAGGTAGACGAGGGCCGAGTAGTAGCGGCCGTACTCGTCCTGGCGCAGGTACAGCCGCAGCCGGCGGCGCTCCTGGAGGTAGAGGACGGAGGTCGCGATCTGCTGGAGCTCGGCGACGGGGGTCTGGAAGAGCTCGTCGCGCGGGTACGTCTCCAGGATCTGGAGCAGGTCGCGGCCGTCGTGGCTGTTGGGCGAGAAGCCGGAGACCTGGAGCACCTCGTCCACCTTGCGGCGGATCACGGGGACGCGGCGGACGGACTCGGTGTAGGCGGCCGAGGAGAACAGACCCAGGAAGCGGCGCTCGCCGACGACCTCGCCGTTCTCGTTGAACTTCTTCACCCCGACGTAGTCGAGGTACGACGGCCGGTGCACGGTCGCCCGGCTGTTGGCCTTGGTGAGGATGAGGAGCTTGTGCTCGCGGGCCTTGGCGCGGGCGTCGGCGGGCAGCCGCTCGAAGGACGGGCTGACCGGGTGGCTGTCGGTCTCGGAGTGGTGCGGGTCGGAGCGCAGGATGCCGAGGCCGGTGCCCGGCACGGCGGCCAGCGAGTCGTCCTCGCGCAGCTCGTACTCGCGGAAGCCGAGGAAGGTGAAGTGGTCGTCGGCCAGCCAGCGCAGCAGCTCGCGGGCCTCCTCGAACTCCTGCTCACGGAGGTCGGAGTGGGGCTCCCGCGGCAGTTCGTCGGCCATCCGCAGGGCCAGGTCCCGCATCTTGCTCCAGTCCTCGACGGCCTCACGGACGTCGGACAGGACGCGCAGCAGGTCCGAGGTGATCTGCTTCAGGTCGCCGCGGTCGGTCTCGCGGTCGATCTCTACGTGGATCCAGGACTCGGTGTGGGTGTCGTGCGGCGGCTCGCCGGCGGGCGGCGTGGGCAGCACCTCGATGAGCTTGCCGGTGACGTCGCGGCGGACGAAGACCTGGGGGTGGATGACCACATGGATCCCCCGCCCCTGCCGCGTCAGCTCGTTGGTGACGGAGTCGACGAGGAAGGGCATGTCGTCGGTGACGACCTCGACGACGGAATGGCTGCACATCCAGCCGTTCTCTTCGACGGTGGGCGTGTGCACCCGCACGTTGGCCGTGCCCTGAGGGCGGTTCTCGGCCAGCCGGTAGTGCGAGAAAGCGGCTCCGAAGACGTCGACCGGGTCGCGGTCGCTGAGGTCCTCGGGGGCGGTGTGCAGGTAGTAGCGCTGGAGGAACGAGAGCACGGTGTCGTGGTCCGGGGTGCCGGGGCTGCTCTCGTCCGTGGTCCCAGTCGGTAGGTACCCCCCGACCGGGCTGTTCTCAGCTACCCGGGCGGCCCTCTCGAGCAGCTCGGCCTTGGCTTCGTCCAGCTTGGTCTGCATTGTCCTCTGGCTCCTGTCGCGCGCCGTTGCGTGACGTTGAAGGAAGTACGGTCTCTTCCCCTCCGGTGTAACGCCGCGACGCGGGGTGTCCGGTCTGCTTCGACGCTATGCCGCGAGGTGAGATGAGCGGGGGTATATGAGCCAATCTTGAGCTGCCCCCGGGGTGTGACGCTGCTCTCCGCGACGCCCTGACCCGGGGTGTACATGGCTTACCGGGAGCCCTCTCGGCTCCCTCCCGCCCGCGAGGACCAGCGACTGCCGCCCGGTCACGGATGTCGTCCGTGGTCGCCGGGCGCAGGGCAGGGGCAACGGTGCCCCCGCGAGCTATCGCGCTGATCACGCCACTAAGGCTATCGCTCCTTACAGGGCCTCCGTCATGAGCCGTATGTGTACAAAACCAGGGGGAGAACTTTGACGTTCTGCACAGGGGCAAACAGTGCGGGGTGGGCGTAACTGGCGGGGTCGGACAGCACGGGGGAGGCTGAGATGTAGGGCCGGGACGACGACCGCACCCCGGAACCGGGCGGGAATCACGCCATCCGGACCCGAGCGGTGTCTGAAAACAGACGTCACCCGGAGACGGTCGGGAGACGTCACGGAGACGGTCGGGAGATGGTCGGGAGACGTCACGGAGATCGTCGGGCGGAGCCCCTCGGGGTGCGCGGCGGTACGTGCGGGCAGGCGGTGCGTGCGGGCAGGCGGAACGGGCCGGACGGGTCGGGCGGGCAGGCGGAACGGGCCGGACGGGTCGGCAACGGACGCCGCGCGAACCCTTGGCAAGCCCCCGAACCCGAGGCACGTTGCAGCAGGACGGCCGAGCAGAGGAGCGCACCCGACATGACAGCGAAGATCCTCATCGTCACCGGCGACGCCGCGGAGTCCCTGGAGGTCCTGTACCCCTACCAGCGCCTCCGCGAGGAGGGCTACGACGTCCATATCGCGGCCCCCACCCGCAAGAAGCTCCAGTTCGTGGTCCACGACTTCGAGCCGGGCTTCGACACCTACACCGAGAAACCCGGCTACACCTGGCCCGCCGACCTGGCCTTCTCCGAGGTCGACCCCGGCGAGTACGTGGCCGTCGTCATCCCCGGCGGCCGGGCTCCGGAATACCTACGCAACGACCCCGAGCTCCGCAAGATCCTCAAGTCCTTCTTCGACTCGGACAAGCCGGTGGCCCAGATCTGCCACGGGCCCTTGCTCACCGCGGCGATCGACAGCCTCCGCGGCCGCCGCGTCACGGCGTACCCGGCACTGGAACTGGACATGCAGGCCGCCGGCGCCACGTTCCAGGACGCCGAGGCGGTCGTCGACGGCACCCTGGTGTCGTCCCGCGCCTGGCCGGACCACTCCGGCTGGATGCGGGAGTTCCTGACGGTGCTGCGGGCCAAGGCACCGGTCACCTGAGGGGCTGGGCGGTGGGGGCGCGGTGCCTGGCCCCGGGCCGACCGGGGCACCGCGCCATCTGCCGACCGGGGATTCGCGCCATCTGCCGACCGGGGATTCGCGCCGGTTGGCCGGGGCACCGCGCTCGACCGCCGCTTAGGGGGTCGGGTTCGGCTTACGCAGCCAGGCGTTCCGCCTCCGCGACGGCCTCGCCCAGCGTGTCCACCACCGGCACGCCGACCTTCTCCAGGCTGGCCCGACTGTGCGACCCGCCGGTGTAGAGCACGGCACGCGCCCCGACGTGCAGCGCCGCCACCCCGTCGTCGGCGGCGTCCCCGATCACCACCGTGCGAGCGGGGTCCACTCTCGCGAGCGCCCTGAGGTGCCGCACCATGTGCTCGGCCTTGCTGCCGCCGGACGGCCCGGTCCGCCCGTCGACCCGTATGAAGTGCTCCTCGATCCCGAAGCCGCGCACCAGCGGGACGAGCTCGTCGTGCCCGTACATGCTGAGGATGGACTGGCTGCGCCCCCCGGATCGCCACCGCGTCAGCAGGTCCCCCACGCCCTCGGTGAGCCCGCACCTGACCCGGTGCTCGGTGTAGTACCGGTGGAAGGTCTCGTCCATGACCTCCCACTCGGCGTCGGTGGGCAGCCGCCCGAGCAACCGCTCGTAGAACTTCGGCACCGGAACGCAGTACAGCGTCCGGTACTGCTCCATCGTGATCGGCTCGAGCCCGAGCTCGCCGAACGCCGCGTTCGTCGCCCCGATGATCGCGTCATTGTCGTGGAACAGCGTCCCGTTCCAGTCCCAGACGATGTGCGCCCCTACTCGCATCCCCATGCCGAAAACCGTACCCGCCATCACTGACAATCATGAGAACAGCAGGTCAGCGGGGTAGCGAGGGGCCGGAGGGGGGCCGGACCGGAGGCAGGCCGGAGGCAGGCCGGGCCGGAGGCAGGCCGGAGGCAGGCCGGGCCGGAGGCAGGCCGGAGGCAGGCCGGGCCGGAGGCGGGCCGGGCCGGAGGCGGGCCGGGCCGGAGGCAGGCCGGGCCGGAGGCAGGCCGGAGGGGGGCCGGAGGGGGGCCGGAGGGGGGCCGGAGGGGGGCCGGAGGGGGGCCGGGCCGGAGGCGGGCCGGGCCGGAGGCAGGCCGGAGGGGGGCCGGAGGGGGGCCGGGCCGAGGGCCGACTCAGTCCCCCAG
Organism: Streptomyces sp. bgisy027; assembly: GCF_057710365.1. Lineage (NCBI taxonomy): Bacteria > Bacillati > Actinomycetota > Actinomycetes > Kitasatosporales > Streptomycetaceae > Streptomyces > Streptomyces sp. bgisy027. The sequence continues at coordinate 22,256 of NZ_JBYIVZ010000049.1, read as the reverse complement.
CCCCACCAGGTTCGGGATCTCCTGCGTCGCGAACCACAGCAGCTCGTGGTCCTCGGCCCCGTCCACGACGAACTGCGCGTCGTCGTCCCCGCCGTCCGCCGCAGCCAGCGCCCCCGCGGCGGCCGCCACGTCCGTCTCGGCGTCGTCCGCGTCGATGTGCACGGCCGCCGCCCTGGCCAGCGCCACACCCCGGGCGATCCGCACCTCGCCCAGCGCCGAGGGGTCCAGCCCCCGGTCGGGGTCGGCGACGGCCGCACCGTCGGCCACGTCGACGGCGACCACGACCCGGCGCCGCACGGCCTCCGCGTCCGCCGCGAGCAACCGCAGCGAGGCGAGGGCGGCCCGGTTCAGCGCCGCGTACTCCAACTCCTCGATGTCGTCGGAGAGATACCACTCACGCAAGGCGGGCGTGACGGCGAACGCGACGAGCGGTCCGGCCCCCAGCTCTCCCGTCTTGTACGCCTCGGCGAGGCCGGGGAGGGTCAGAGGGACGTAGACGCGCATGGCTGACCGCTTTCGTGTTCGTGGGGCTTCGCGGGTACCCGGAGAGGGCTGTCCCGCACCTCCCGGAGGGCCTTCAGGATACGTGCGGGTGTCCCCTTTCGAGTCCCCACCTTCACCCTCCGAGGCGTCCACTCCGGTCCACGAACTCACCCTGGGTTCCCTTGCGGCCACTGCCTTCCGGGCCGCCCGATCACCCGGATAAGTGAAGATTCCGGCCGCCCCGCCCGGGCCCCCGCTTCCTTGCCCCCGGCCCCCACGGCCCCGTACAAGATCACCATCCATGAAGTTACTGCCCGGTATCTTCCGGGCCCGCCGAACGGGGACCCCATGCACAAGGTCATGACCAGGACGCAGCACCGCCCCGGCACCCGCCCACCGACCCGCCACGACACCCGCCGCCCGGCCGGCTCCCCACCCCGCAGCCCGAGCGGCGGCACGCCCCGCACGGCATCCCCCGGAGACCGCCCACCCGGCGCCCGGAACTCCCGCACCCGAACCGCCCCCACGGACACCCGCCCCCAGACCGCCCCGGCCTCCACTTCCCGCGTCCCGACACCGCGCGCTCCCAGGCTCCCGGCACGACCCGCCACCCGCGTCCCGACGCCACCCGCTCCGCACCTCCCGAAGCCGCACGCTGCCAGGACCCGGGCAACCGACGGCCTCCCGTCAACCGACGGCGTCCCCGACGGCCTCCTGTCAACCGACGGCGTCCCGGCGGCTCACACCTCCCCACCGAGGCTCGCCGTCCCCCAGCCCCGCCCCACCGACGTCTTCGCCGACCGCCTGCTCCTGGTCCTGAGCGGCCAACGCCCCGTCCACTCGATGCTCCGCCACACCGCGGGCCGCGCCTACGACGAGCTCGCCTGGCTGGCGGAACGCGGCCCCCTGCGCACCCGCGGCACCCGTCCCGTCGTCCGGGACATCGGCTACTGCGAGCCCCGCGCAGGCGCCATCGAGGCCTTCGCCCGCATCGCCGCCGGCGACCAGCTGCGCGCGATGGCTTTCCGCCTGGAACAGGGCGGCGACCTCCGCTGGCGCTGCACAGCGGTGGAACTGGGCGGCCCTCGCAGGCCCCGGTCCAACGACGACTGACAGCGGCAGACGCGGCAGGCGCGGCGGGGACCACTGACCGCGGAACGGCTCACAGGCCACCCACGGCTGCCGGAGGCCACAGGCCATCGGCCATCGGCCATCGGCCATCGGCCATCGGGGCATCAGGGCATCCTGCGTGCGGAACGCGCTGAACGCCCCACAGACCGCACCACGCGCGACAACCGGCGGAGGCGACGGCGGCACGGCGGCACGGCGGCACGGCGGCACGGCGGCAGCCAACCATCCCAAGCCACCCCAAAGCGAAGGGCCGGGCCCCCGAAGGAGACCCGGCCCTTTCAGCCGCCGTACCGACGCGCAGGCACCGTCACCGTCGACTCAACGGCGGCGCCCCGCGCATCGCACACTGCGCATCGCACACTGCGCATCGAGCTCTGTGCATCGCGCCCTGCGTCACTTCTTGCGGCGACGACCACCACGCGCCTGCTTGCGGCGCTCCGCGCGCGTGAGGCCGTCAGCCTCGGAGCGCACCGGCTCGTCGCCGTTGGTGAAGTCGCCCTCGACGATGTCACCCTCGCCGTCCACCTTGGGCGCGGTGTAGTGCAGCCGGTCCGGACGGCGCGGAGCCTCCAGCCCCTTGGCCCGGATCTCGGGACGCGCGCCCGCCTGCGCCGGCACCGCGTCCTTCTTCTCCAGATCGGCCACCGGCTTGGTGTCCTCGACGGGGACCTCCTCGACCTGCTGCTCGACCTGGACCTCCAGGTTGAACAGGTAGCCGACGGACTCCTCCTTGATGCCCTCCATCATCGCGGTGAACATGTCGAAGCCCTCGCGCTGGTACTCGACCAGCGGGTCCTTCTGCGCCATCGCGCGCAGGCCGATGCCCTCCTGGAGGTAGTCCATCTCGTAGAGGTGCTCACGCCACTTGCGGTCCAGGACCGACAGCACAACCCGGCGCTCCAGCTCACGCATGATCTCGGAGCCCAGCTGCGTCTCACGGCCCTGGTACTGCTCGTAGATGTCGTCCTTGATGGACTCCGCGATGAACTCGGCGGTGAGACCGGCCCGGTCGCCCGCGGCCTCCTCCAGCTCCTCGATGGTGACCTTCACCGGGTAGAGCTGCTTGAAGGCCCCCCACAGCCGGTCCAGGTCCCACTCCTCGGCGAAGCCCTCGGCGGTCTCCGCGTCGATGTACGCGTCGATCGTGTCGTTCATGAAGTGCTGCACCTGCTCGTGCAGGTCCTCGCCCTCCAGGACGCGGCGCCGCTCGCCGTAGATGACCTCGCGCTGACGGTTGAGGACCTCGTCGTACTTCAGGACGTTCTTACGCGTCTCGAAGTTCTGCTGCTCGACCTGCGACTGGGCGGACGCGATCGCGCGCGTGACCATCTTGTTCTCGATCGGCACGTCGTCCGGGACGTTCGCCATCGACATCACGCGCTCGACCATCTGGGCCTTGAACAGCCGCATCAGGTCGTCACCGAGGGAGAGGTAGAAGCGGGATTCGCCCGGGTCGCCCTGACGGCCGGAACGACCGCGCAGCTGGTTGTCGATACGGCGCGACTCGTGCCGCTCGGTACCGAGCACGTACAGGCCGCCGAGGTCCTCGACCTCGTCCTTCTCGGCCTTGACCGCCCGCTCGGCCCGCTCCAGGGCGGCGGGCAGGTACTGGGCCCACTCCTCGATGTGCTCCTCGGGGTCGAGGCCCTGCTGACGCAGCTCGGCCTCGGCGAGGTCCTCGGGGTTGCCGCCGAGCTTGATGTCGGTACCACGGCCGGCCATGTTGGTGGCCACGGTGACGGCGCCCTTGCGGCCGGCCTGGGCGACGATGATCGCCTCACGGTCGTGCTGCTTGGCGTTCAGCACCTCGTGCTGGACACCGCGCTTGGACAGCTGCTGCGAGAGGTACTCGGACTTCTCGACCGACGTCGTACCGACGAGGATCGGCTGGCCCTTCTCGTGCTTCTCGACGATGTCGTCGACGACCGCCTCGAACTTCGCGACCTCGGTGCGGTAGATCAGGTCCGACTGGTCCTTGCGGATCATCGGCTTGTTCGTCGGGATCGGGACCACGCCGAGCTTGTAGATCTGGTGGAACTCGGCGGCCTCGGTCATCGCCGTACCGGTCATGCCGCACAGACCGGGCTGTTCCTTGTCGTTGTGGTCGTGGCGCTTGTAGAGGCGGAAGAAGTTCTGGAGGGTGATCGTGGCGAGGGTCTGGTTCTCGTCCTTGATGTCCACCCCTTCCTTCGCCTCGATCGCCTGGTGCATGCCCTCGTTGTAGCGGCGGCCGGCGAGGATACGGCCGGTGTGCTCGTCGACGATCATGACCTCGCCGTCGATGACGACGTAGTCCTTGTCGTTCTTGAAGAGCTCCTTCGCCTTGATGGCGTTGTTCAGGTAGCCCACCAGAGGGGTGTTCACCGACTCGTAGAGGTTGTCGATGCCCAGCCAGTCCTCGACCTTGGCGACACCGGCCTCGTGGATGGCGACCGTGCGCTTCTTCTCGTCGACGTCGTAGTCGCCGGTCTCCTCAAGGCCCTTGAGCGGGTTGCCCGCCTCGCCTTTCTTCAGGCGCGTGACCAGCTTGGCGAAGTCGCCGTACCACTTGGTGGCCTGGTCGGCGGGGCCGGAGATGATCAGCGGCGTACGGGCCTCGTCGACGAGGATGGAGTCGACCTCGTCGACGATGGCGAAGTTGTGTCCGCGCTGGACGAGTTCGTCCTTGGACCACGCCATGTTGTCGCGCAGGTAGTCGAAGCCGAACTCGTTGTTGGTGCCGTAGGTGATGTCGCACGCGTACTGCTCGCGGCGCTGGGCCGGCGTCATGTTCGCGAGGATGCAGCCGACTTCCAGGCCGAGGAACTTGTGGACACGGCCCATCATCTCGGAGTCACGCTCGGCCAGGTAGTCGTTCACCGTGATCAGGTGGACGCCCTCGCCGGACAGCGCGTTCAGATAAGCGGGCAGCGTGCCGACGAGCGTCTTGCCCTCACCGGTCTTCATCTCGGCCACGTAGCCGAGGTGCAGGGCCGCGCCGCCCATGATCTGGACGTCGTAGTGCCGCTGGCCGAGGACCCGCTTGGCGGCCTCACGGACGGTGGCGAAGGCCTCGGGAAGCAGGTCGTCCAGGCTCTCACCGTCGGTGTAGCGCTGCTTGTACTCATCGGTGAGGGCCCGCAGCTCGGCGTCGGAGAGGTCGACGAAGTCCTCTTCGATGGAGTTGACCTGGTCCGCGATGCGGTGCAGCTTGCGCAGGATCTTGCCTTCGCCTGCACGCATGATCTTCGAGAGGACGGACACGGGGGTTGGTCTCCTTGCCGGTCGGGCCTGGGACGGTCGGTTTCCATTTGACTTGGCTGAGCAACGGCCATCGTATGCGAGGACCCTGCCGCGCCGGGAGCCTGCCGGGGGCGACGAGCGTCCACTGCTTCAAATCTCCGTCAAAGGGGACAACGGACGGGGGTCGCGGATGGTGCCGCGTTCCACCCATGAATTGTGCGAAATGCGATCGCGTGCTCACTCAGCGCATAAACGTTGGCGCTTGCGAGGAACCCGCGAGGAGAATCGGCCGATGGAACCCGTCACGCTCACCACCGACCGCCTCCTGATGCGCACGGTGGGCCAGAAGGACACCGACACCGTGTACGAGGCCGCCCAGGATCCGGATATCCAGCGCTGGACCACGATCCCTTCCCCGTACCTGCGCGAGCACGCCCACAGCTTCACTGAGGAACTGGTCCCCGAGGGCTGGCAGAACGGTTCGATGTTCACCTGGGGCCTCTTCCTCCCCGAAGGGGAGGAACTGGTCGGCATGCTCGGTCTGACGATGCGTTCCATGAGCGAGGCGGAGGTCGGCTTCTGGGGCACGAAGGAGCACCGCGGGAACGGCTACGTCACCGAGGCCGTCCTCGCCGCGGCCCGCTGGGCCTTCGTCCAGCTGTCGATCGACCGTGTGGAGTGGCGCGCGGAGGTCGGCAACAAGCCCTCCCGCGCGGTGGCCGAACGCGCCGGGTTCACCCTGGAGGGCACCCTCCGCTCCGCCATCGTCCAGCAGGGCGTACGTCGGGACTGCTGGGTCGGCTCCCTGCTCCCCTCGGACCTGGCGCTGCCGTCGACGGCGCCGTATCTGCCGCCGAGGGACCAGCCCGCCTGACCGCTCCCGCCTGCCGCCGCACCGGCCCCCGAGGGCGAATCCCCAGCTCACGCCGCATTGTCAGTGCCAAGCTCTAGGGTGCGGACCATGACCACCCTGCACCCCACGACCGACCTCACGGCCGACGAGGCCCGCCGCATCGCACTGCGCGCACAGGGCTTCCTCGGTGCTCTCGACCGCAGGTCGGGCGTCCGCGGCATCCTCCGTCACCTCGGCGCGGTGCAACTCGACACCATCTCGGTCCTGGCCCGCTCCCACGAGCTCATCCCGTACGCCCGGCTGGGCGCGGTGGGCCGCAAGACGGTCGAGAAGGCGTATTGGACGGAGACGCACGCCTTCGAGTACTGGTCCCACGCGGCCTGCATCCTCCCCGTCGAGGAATGGCCCCACTTCGCGTTCCGCCGCCGCGCCTACCGCAACCGGCCGCACTGGAGCCACGACCTCCCCGACGGCGCCTACGACCAGGTGATCAAGCAGCTCCGCGCCGAGGGCCCCCTCACGGCGACCGAGCTGGGCGGCGCGAAGCGCACGAGCGAGTGGTGGGACTGGTCGGGTGCGAAGGTCGCCGTCGAGCGCGCCCTGATGTACGGCGAGGTGGTCTGCGTCGAGCGCCGCGGCTGGAAGCGTGTCTACGACCTCGCCGAGCGCGCCGTCCCGCAGGCACTGCTGCACGACGATCTGGACGACACCGAGTGCCTGCGCCGTCTCGTCCGCCTGGCAGGCCAGTCTCTCGGCGTCGGCACACGCGCGGACATCGCCGACTATCACCGCCTCAAGGGCGAGCAGGTCGACGCGGTGATCGCCGACTCGGGTCTGGTCCCGGTCGCGGTCGAGGGCTGGGGCAAGCCGGCCTGGGCCGACCCGGCGGCCCTGGAGACACCTCCGCGCGGCCGCCACCGTACGACGCTGCTGTCCCCGTTCGACTCCCTGATCTGGGAACGGGCGCGCACGGAGCGCATCTTCGGCTTCACGCACCGCCTGGAGGCATACGTGCCGAAGCAGAAGCGCATCTACGGCTACTTCGCGATGCCGGTTCTCGCCGGCGGCCGGCTCGTCGGCCGCGTGGACCCGGCCCGCGAGGGCCGCACCCTGGTCGCCCGGCAGGCCACTCTGGACGGCCCGAAGGCGGTACCGGCGGTGGCGCAGGCACTGGTCGAGGCGGCGAGCTGGGTGGACTGCACGGACGTAAGAGTGGAACGGGTCGACGCCCCGGAGCTGCGCGAGCCGCTCGCCAGAGAACTCGCCCGCCTGACGGGGTGATCCCCAGGGTCCGGGCTCAGCGGATCTCGAGGATCTTCTCCCGCATCGCGTAGACCACGGCCTCCATCCTGGAGTGCAGCTGGAGCTTCTCCAGGATGTTGCGCACGTGGTTCTTCACGGTGTTCTCGGAGATGAACAACTCCTTGGCGATGTCACGGTTGTTCATCCCCGTCGCGACGAGCTTGAGGACCTCCAGCTCGCGGTCGGTCAGCCGCGGCGCCGGCACGAGCCGGCGCTCGTCCGTCCGCTGGATCATCGACTTGAACTCGGTGAGCAGTTTCGACGCCATCGACGGACTGATCTGCGACTGCCCGTCCGCCACCGCGCGGATGGCCGTGGCGACCTCGTCCGTGGAGATCTCCTTGAGGAGATAGCCGGTCGCGCCCGCCTTGATCGCGTCGTAGAGGTCGGCTTCCTCGTCGCTGATCGTCAGCATGATGATCTTCGCGCTGGGGGCCACCTCCTTGATGGAGGTGCAGGCCTCGATCCCGCCCCGCTTGGGCATCCGCACGTCCATCAGGACGATGTCCGGCAGCAGGTCGGCGGCCTTGTCGACCGCCTCCGCGCCGTCTCCCGCCTCCCCCACCACCTGGATGTCCTCCTCGGCCGCGAGCACGATCTCCAGTCCACGGCGGAACAGGGCATGGTCGTCCACGACGAGGACTCTGATCGGCTCCTTGCGTGGAGAGCCCGCGTCAGGGCCCACGCCGACGACATCACCGTCGGCATCCTCGTCCCGCATCGGTCCGAAGCTGTCCGCCATCGTTCCTCCCCCTGAAGGCTGCGACTGGTCATATGCCATCGCCAACCCAAGGCAGCGGCCCACCGGTTGGGCCGGTGCGGCCATGATTTCATGCCCGACCGACACTCCGGTGACGAGCGGGGCGCGAAGTGGTCGCACACCGGTGCCCCTGGGGGCGCACGCGCGCTCCAGGGGCACCGGCTCAGCTGTCAGCCGGGTGGTCAGCCGCCCAGCGTGCCACCAGCCGCGGGAGATTGCGCCTGGGTGACCATCGGATCCGTGTTGAGGTGGATGACCCCGTAGTCATAGGCGTGCCGCCGGTAGACGACACTCGGTTCCTTCGTCTCGGAGTCGACGAAGAGGTAGAAGTCGTGCCCGACCAGCTCCATCTCGTAGAGAGCCTGGTCGAGGGTCATCGGGGAGGCGACGTGCGTCTTCTCGCGTACGACGAGGGGCCCTTCGCCCTTCACCTCGAGCGAGCCGATCTTCTTGGTGGGAACTCCGTCCGGCTCTTCTTCCTGGAAGGTGTGGCCGTTGCCGTTGAGCGTCGCCGCGCCCGGAACGTGGTCGGGAACCTCAGCCGCCGTGAGCCGGCGTGACCCTCGGCGCGAGAAACGCTTGTCGTGCTGCTTGCGCAGCCGCGCATCCAACTTCTCCGCAGCCAGATCGAGTGCCGCGTACGGGTCGCTGGCCGCTGCCTCCGCCCGGATCACCGGACCGCGGGAGCGGAGCGTGATCTCCACTCGATCGCTGCGGTCGGCCTGTCGCGGGTTGGGCTCCTTGGACACCTCGACGTCGAGGCTGATCACCTTGGCATCGAGCCTCTGGATCTTCTCCAGCTTCAACTTCTCGGCCACGTGCTTGCGGAACCGCTCGGGCACCTCGGTCTTGCGGCCTTTGACGACGATGTCCACGCAGAACTCCGTTCCCGGATCGCCCCGCTCCATCGGCGGAGCATCTCCCTTTTGCACCAGGCCCCGGGGAACCCCGAAGCCTCGGACTCGGTGACTTCCACCTCCTCCTCCCCCATGGGCAAGATCTCCACCCCATGGCCGCGGCTGATTGCGCAAAACCCGCGGCACGGCATTCGGATATGGCGGGGATGGCCTGCGCCTTTCCCTCACAACCGAACATATCTCGCCCGGACGGATGTCGTCACCCTCTACTGCGGCGTACCTCCGTTCAGGTGAATTGACCCTCTCGTTACCTGCAACGATGCAAGTTCTCACTCAGTTCCGGTTTATTTCGAAAGAATCCGGAGGCGCAGCTACCACGGCCGCGCGGATCAGGTCATCAGGCCGTCCGGTACCCATGATTCCCGGCACCTCACGCGTCCGCCGCACAGCGCCCTCCGTCGATCCGGCCTTCCGTTCCCCTGTGCTTTCCCGACTTCTCGCTCGATACACAGGGGTTGCCCCGTCTCCACACCCCGCGGGCTCCACGGTCCCCCATCTATACGCGTCCACCTCGCTCACCGTTCCGCCGTACACGCTCCGTCCTTCCAGGCCGGGCCCGCCCGCCGCCCCCGCACCGACCGGCTCCCCCTCCGCACCGGCCCGCTCCAACCGTTCCAGTGCGCGAGAACCCGCCGCCACGGCCCCCGTGGCCATGGCCGCCCGCAGGGCCCGCGCCGCTTCCGTCAGGGACGCACCCGTCGTCATCAGGTCGTCGACGAGCACGACCGGACCACAGCCCGCGAGCAGCCGCCCTCCCCCGGGAGCCAGCGTCAGCGCGCCCGCGAGATTGTCCAGCCGCTGCCGGGAGTTGAGCCCCGACTGGTCGGCCACCGCACGCCTTTGCCGCAGCACGGCGAGCACACGGGCCGGCGTCCCGGCCCGCCGCAGCTCACTCGCCGCCGCGAGCGCGATCCGCCGGGCCGGATCATGCCCTCGTGCCCGCACGGCACTCCGTGCCGACGGCACAGGCACGAGCAGCACCGGCGCACCAACACTCACGGTCGAACCCCCCGCCTCAAAGACACCCGCCCGTCCGCCCGGGGACCGCACGGCCCGCCCGCTCCTGCCAGCGCCATCCGCGCAGGCCTCCAGCAGCCCCGCCCGCACAGCCCCGGCCAGCGCCGTCCCGAGCGGCGCGGCCAGTGCCAGCGCGCCGCGTTCCTTGTGGGCCAGCAGCACGGCCCTCGCCTCGTCCTCGTACCTCGCCGCCGCGTGCACGACCGGCAGCCCGGACGGCTCCGGCACCGGTCGCACCCGGCTCGGTGCGGTCCCGCTCAGGACGGCACGGCACTCCGGGCAGAGCACCGTGCGAGGCCTCCCACAGCCTCCGCACTCGGCCGGCAGCACCAGATCGGTGAGGTCCTGCCACCACCCCCGCATGCCCACCACTGTGCCAACGCCCGCGCCGACCGGCCACCCCTGTGGATAACTCCCTGTGGAAAACTCCCGGCCCTTGCGTGAGCGCCCATTCCCGCCCCGGACCGGAGCCACCCAGGATTTCCGCACCGCCGAATGCCACGGGCTGGCACCGAATGCCACCGAATACGCCGGACAAGAAAAACAGCCGCTTTCGGCCGGAGTCCCCTCCGGCCGAAAGCGGCCGCCACACACGCCGTCGGTACGCTCGTCGCCGCCGCACACGCCGTCGGCACGCTCGTCGCCGCCACACACGCCGTCGGCACGCTCGCCGCCGTCTCACCCGACAGCCGGCCCGGACGAAACCTCACCCGGAAAGACCGGCCCCGGCGAGACCCTCCCCAGCGAGACCGGCTCCAGACCTCATGCCGGACGGCCCGCCCCCGGACCTCACCCCGGATAGACCGGCGCCGTCCCGTCCGTCACGACCTGCTTCCACTGCGCCCCGGACGGCAGCCGTACGATCCCGTCCTCCGAGTAACCGACCAGCGGCAGCCCCGCGTCCTCGGACGCGGTGATCTCCTTCACCCCGCTGAGCGCCGCGGGCGCCGGCCCCTCCGGAGTGGAACCGTCAACCTGCACGTACCCAATGGTCTGCACACCGCCCTTCTCCCGCCCGACCACGACGAGCCGACTGTCACCGGCCCACGACATGGCCGAGACCTCCTCCAACGCGGGAGTGGCGGAACGCAGTTCGCGCACCGAGACGGCGGTGCCGTCGTCCGCCTTGCCGTCCTCGCTCCGCTCGATCCGCCCGATCAGCAGCGACGACTTCTCGCCCTGCTTCACCACGAGCGCGATCCGGACGCCGTCGGCGGCCACCCGTACGGACTCGATACGTCCCTCGAGGCCCGTCGGCATGTTGACGGCCACCGGGTCGCCGACGCCCTCCTTCAGCAGGAGCAGCCGGGAGTTGTCGGGATCGCGGTCGGCGATCCACAGATCGCCCTGGGCGTCCCAGCTGGGCGCCGAGAGCCGCTCGTCCACCGTCTTGCCCGCACTGGTCAGCTCGGGGTCGCCGAGCGGACCGCCGGACACCAGTGCCCCGACGTAGAGGTTCTTGCCGTCGAGTCCGACGCCGGCCGCCATGTCCTCGTCGCGCGACACACCCACCGACCTCAGCTGCGCGTCGCCCTCGCCCAGCGCACCCGGCACGAGGCCGGAGTCCGTGTCGTTGCCCGCCGCGGCCAGCCGTACCAGCCGGTGCTTGTCGTCGAGGAAGTACAGGTAGTCGGCTCGCTCCACCGACCCGCGCGTGGCGACGCCCTCCGCATCCTCCTCGGACAGCACGCACAGCTGGCGGCCGCCCGCCCGCAGCGCGACCTCGTCCACGGTGGGCGTGATGTTCTGGAGGGTGAACAGCAACTGGGCCGCCATCTCGTTGCACTTGGTCGGCCCGACGCGTGCCGCCTTGTCGTTCAGCGGCACGGTCAGCCGGTTCCGGTCGTCGCTCGTCAGCGTGGTGGCGGCCGTCTTCAACGCCGTACCGGTCGGGAAGCTCGACCTGACCACCGGATTGAGCCAGCTGGTCGGCCCCTTCAGCAGGGAGCGCACGGTCTGCGTCATGGGGTCGACATTGCGGCGCACATAGACCGGGTCGGCGACGGCCGCTGTGTGCGGCGAGGTCCCCAGCGTGGTGTTCGTGGCGAAGTAGTACTTGTCGACGGACATGTAGTTGCGCTGGAAGTCCGACTTGCCCATGACGACACCGCGCGGTGGCACGTCGATGCGCCACTGCTTGGTCTTCTTGTCCCGTGTGAGGTGCATCGTCTCGCTGTAGCCGCCGCCGGCGGGCGCGTACGACTGCTGCGAGTCGACCGTGGCGACCTTGGCGCCGGTCAGCCGGTACGAGAGGTTGTCGGTCTCCTCCCGGCCTCCCACACGATCCACGTCGGCGGCCGGTGCGTCGGCGAGCACCGTCGTGGACCGCAGGGGCCGCCAGTTGTCCGACGCCTCCTTCGTCAGGTACTTGCGCGCGATCTCGTAGTCCGGATCGTCGCTGGTCAGGGCCTCCAGGAAGCCCGACACGATCTCCGACGACGAGGCGTCCTCGTGCGGCTGCATCGCGAAGACCCGCACCTGCGTCTCCTGCCGCGGCGTGGACTCCACGCCCCGCAGATCACCGCTGTCGGGCATCGAGGCGCACCCCGCCAGCAGTACGGCGCCACAGGCGACGTACGCCGCCGCGCGCCCCGGCCTGCGCCGGGCACCCCCCTCGCGATCAGCGCCCACGAGATGCCTCCCCATGCTTGCTCGACTCGCCGGCATGCCCGGCTTCCTCGCTCGACGGCTCTTGCGTCTCGGGCTCGTCGTCCTGGCGCCGTGCGCCCGACGACGGCCGGGGGACCACACGTGCGCCGTTGCCGGGCAGTGCCGTCGGATCGGCCTTGGGGACCGCGGAGGCTCCCAGGCGATGGGCTATCGGGTCCCTCGACGGCATCGCCGCCGTCTGGTCGCCGTTGTGCTGGGCCGGCACCGTGGCGGCCTTCTCCCCGCCGCCGCGCGGCAGGCCGGCGTCATTAAGTCCGCGATTGCGGCGCGAGTCCTTGGGCTCCAGGGGTATCGGCGAGCCCCGCAGCGGCTCGTCCGCGGTCCGCGGCAGTGTCAGCCGGAACTGCGAACCGCCTCCCGGCTCGCCCCACGCCTGGAGCCAGCCGCCGTGCAGCCGTGCGTCCTCCAGCGCGATGGACAGCCCCAGACCGGTACCGCCGGTGGTACGCGCGCGTGCCGGGTCGGCCCGCCAGAAGCGGCTGAAGACTCGCGTCGCCTCGCCGGGCTTGAGGCCGACGCCGTAGTCGCGCACCGCGACCGCGACCGCCCCGCCCGCCGACGCGAGCTTGACCACCACGTCCTTGCCCTCACCGTGCTCGACGGCGTTGACGACGAGGTTGCGCAGCACACGCTCGACGCGCCTGGCGTCGGCCTCGGCGACGATGGGCTGCTGGTCACCGACGATGCGTATGTGGGTGCCCTTGCGCTCGGCGAGCGGCTCAGCCCCGCTGACAACCCGCCGCACGACCTCCCTGAGGTCGATCGGCTCCGCCTCCAGCGCCGCGGCGCCCGCGTCGAAGCGGCTGATCTCCAGCAGATCGGCGAGCAGCGACTCGAACCGGTCCAGCTGGTCGGCCAGCAGCTCCGCCGACCGCGCGGTCACCGGGTCGAAGTCCTCGCGCGCCTCGTGAATGACGTCGGCGGCCATGCGTACGGTCGTCAGCGGTGTCCGCAGCTCGTGCGACACGTCGGACACGAACCGTCGCTGCATCCGCGACAGGTCCTCCAGCTGCTGGATCTTCAGCTGAAGGTTCTGCGCCATCTTGTTGAAGGCCTCGCCGAGCCGCGCGATGTCGTCCTCGCCGGTGACCTTCATCCGCTCCTGGAGCCGCCCGGCCGACAGCCGCTCGGCGATCCCGGCCGCCATCCGAACCGGCGTGACGACCTGACGCACCACGAGCCAGGCGATGGCCCCGAGCAGTACGACGACGAAGAGCCCTGCGGTGGCCAGCGTCCCCTTGACCAGGCTCAGCGACTTCTCCTCCTGCGTGAGCGGGAAGAGGTAGTACAGCTGGAACGGGTCGCCGTTGGGGTCGTTGACCTGCTTGCCGATGACCAGCGCCGGCTGGGACTCCTTGTCGGCGGTGGAGTTGTAGTTGATGCGGGTGTAGCTCTGGAACGCCCCCGTACTGCTGTCGATCCGCTCACGCAGATCCTCGGGCACGCTGCCCGTCGGGTTGACGTCACCAGAAGCCCGCGGTCCGCGTCCACCGGTGTCGCCGCCCGCGGAGGCCGGCAGGGTCACCACGTCGAAGGCGCTCTGGCCGCCGCTGGAGAGCGAGGAGACGAGGTCGCTCATCCACTGGATGACGTTCTGCTCGGAGCGCTCGCCCGTCGCCGCACCGTCCTCGGCGGTCCCGGCCGCGGCCTCGTCGGAGCTCTTCTTGGCCGCCGCGAACCCGCCCGCGGCCTGGCTCTGTGAAGCCTTCACCTTGGCGTCCAGGAGGCCGTTGCGCACCTGCCCGATGACCACGAAGCCCAGCAGCAGCACGACGCCGAGCGACATCAGCAGCGTCGTGACGACGACCTTGAGCTGGATGTTGCGCCGCCACAGCCGCATCACGGGCAGCAGCGGACGGCGCATCCAGCGCAGCACGAGCCGAAGGACCGGGCTGCCCTGGACTCCGCCCTGAAGCAGCCCGCCCTCGAGAAGCCGTCCCCAGCGGGAGCCCGCCGGCTTCCGACCGACAGGCCGCTCCGGTCGGGACCCGGTCGAACCGGGGGCCGCAGCGGCACTGTCCCGGGACATGTCAGCTCGGCCCTGCCTTGTAGCCGACACCACGGACGGTCACGACGATCTCCGGCCGCTCCGGGTCCCTCTCGACCTTGGAGCGCAGCCGCTGTACATGCACGTTGACCAGCCGGGTGTCGGCCGCGTGCCGGTAGCCCCACACCTGCTCGAGGAGCACCTCACGCGTGAACACCTGCCACGGCTTGCGCGCCAGCGCGACCAGCAGGTCGAACTCCAGCGGCGTCAGCGCGATGGACTGCCCGTCTCGCTTCACGGAGTGCCCGGCCACGTCGATGACCAGGTCACCGATGGCGAGCTGCTCCGGCGCGGGCTCCTCGGACCTCCTGAGCCGCGCCCGGATCCGGGCCACGAGCTCCTTCGGCTTGAACGGCTTCACGATGTAGTCGTCGGCGCCGGACTCCAGACCCACGACGACATCGACGGTGTCGCTCTTCGCCGTGAGCATCACGATCGGCACTCCGGACTCCGCCCTGATCAGGCGGCACACCTCGATGCCGTCCCGCCCGGGCAGCATCAGATCCAGCAGCACCAGATCAGGCTTGGTCTCCCGGAATGCAGCCAGCGCCTTGTCGCCGTCGGCTACGAAAGACGGCTCAAAACCTTCACCACGCAGCACGATGCCGAGCATCTCGGCCAGTGCGGTGTCGTCGTCGACGACAAGGACTCGTCCCTTCATAAACGACATCATCCCATTCTCATAACAGTGGCGAAGGCAGTGGTGAGATAGGTCACCGGCCAGTGACCTTAGTCGTAGGCGGTCGCCACTGTCTGCCCTGGCTTTCACTACAGGGCGTGACCTTTGTGGGAGTCTGTCCCACTCTGCCCGCCCGACTGGTTCCAGTCGCTATCTCACAACGACTGCGTCACCTGCCGCGACCGGGCGCACAGCTCGGCCAGCGCCTCGGCCGTCACCGGGGACACGACGCCCTCCTCCGTGACGATCGCCGTCACCAGCTCCGGCGGCGTCACATCGAACGCCGGGTTGTACGCCTGCGTCCCCAGCGGCGCCACCGGAATCCCACCGCCCGGCTCCCCGCCGGCCACCGGCGCCTGAGGCGCAGCGAACTCGGTCACCTCGAACCCGGGCCGCTGCTCGACCTCGATGGACGCCCCATCCGGCGTCTCCACATCCACCGTCGTCAGCGGCGCCACCACGATGAACGGCACATGGTGATACCGCGCGAGCACCGCGAGCGGATAACTCCCCACCTTGTTCGCCACCGACCCGTCGGCCGCGATCCGATCCGCCCCGATCAGCACCGCGTCCACCTCACCGGCAGCGAACAGCGAACCCGCCGCGTTGTCGGTGAGCAGGGTGTACGCCATCCCGTTGCGCGCCGCCTCGTACGCCGTCAGCCGCGCCCCTTGCAACAGCGGCCGCGTCTCGTCCACCCACAGCCGCCTGAGCCGCCCGACCCGCTGCGCCGCGAGCGCCACCGCGAACGCCGTGCCCTCACCGCCCGACACCAGCGCTCCGGAGTTGCAGTGCGTGAGGATGCGATGCCCCCCACCGGGGAGCAGCTCGTCCAGCACCGCCAGCCCGCGCTCGGCCATCCGAGCGCTTGCCTCGGCGTCCTCCTTGTGCAGCGCCCGCGCCGCACCCAACGCCGCGCCCGCCGCCTGCTCCATGTCCCCACTGCCGGCAAGCTCGGCCCGGTACGCGTCCTGGGCCCGCCGCACACCGACAGCGAGGTTCACCGCCGTCGGCCGGGCACCCGCCAGCGACTCCGCGGCGGCGTCCACGTCGAACCCTCGCGCGGCGGCGAGCGCGACGCCGTACGCCCCGGCGATCCCGAGCAGCGGCGCCCCGCGCACGGCGAGCGAACGGATCGCCTCCACGAGCGCGGGCGCGTCCGTACAGACCAGCTCGACCTCCTCGGCCGGCAGCCTCGTCTGGTCGAGAAGAACCAGTACGGGGCCTTCTGGCGGTTCGTCCCATCGGATCGCCGGAATCTCGATCGGCCTGCTGTCCTCGCCGGATTGCGCGTGCTGATCAGCCATACCGTCAGTCTGCCCCTTGGACGGCGGACAATTGAAGGTGCGCAGCCCATACCGCGGCCGGTACCCATCCGACCACCCCATGGCACGATGGCTGCCAACCTGCCGCCGCGACCGCGGACGGGCACCGTGAAGGAGCGACGATGAAAGACACTCCGGGCTGGGCCTCGCCCGGATCCGCCCCGTCCGACGGCCAGGAACCCGGCGCGACCGGTCCTGCCGAGCCCGCAGACCGCCCCGACCCCGCGCAGCAGCCGGGAGCGGACCCACAGGGCCCCGGCCCGAAGTGGTCCAAGGAGCAGCCGCCACCCGGCCAGTGGTCCGCCCCGACCGGCGCATCCGCGCCCGGCCAGGCCCCACCACCCCCACCGCCCGGCCCGGGCTGGGGCGCCCCGCCCGCCGGCCCCGGCGGCCCTGGCGGATACGGCGGCGGCCACCCGGGCTACGGTCCCGGCGGACAGGGCGGCTGGGGAGGCGGCTGGGGCGGACCTCCGCCCGCGGCCAAGCCCGGCGTGATCCCCCTGCGCCCGCTCGGCGTCGGCGAGATCCTCGACGGCGCGGTCTCCACCATGCGCACCTACTGGCGCACGGTCCTCGGCATCTCCCTGACCGTCGCCATCGTGACGGAGATCCTCGTCATCCTCCTTCAGGGCTTCGTCCTGAACGACCGCACCAGCACCGACGCCCTCAACGACCCGAACGCCAGCCTCGACGAGCTGACCCGCGCCATGGGCGACGCCATGCTCAGCTCCAGCGTGATCTTCCTGATCTCGATGATCGGCGCGATCGTGGCAACCGCCCTGCTGACGACGGTCACCAGCCGCGCGGTGCTGGGCAAGTCTGTGACCACCCGCGAGGCCTGGAGCGACGCCCGCCCTCAGGTACCGCGCCTCTTCGGCCTGCTCTTCCTGCTGCTGCTCATGACCTTCGGCGTGGTCTTCGCGGGCGCCCTGCCCGGCATCCTCGTGACCGCCGCCGGCTCCAGCGGCGCGGGCGTGGCACTCACCATCCTCGGCATCATCGGCGGCTTCGTCGTCGCGCTGTGGCTGTGGTTCCGCTTCTCCCTCGCCTCCCCCGCGCTCATGCTGGAGAAGCAGGGCATCGTCAAATCCCTGAGCCGTTCCGCCAAGCTGGTCCGCGGCTCCTGGTGGCGGGTCTTCGGCATCCAGTTGCTGGCCACGATCATCGCGAACATCGTCGCGGCGATCGTCGTCATCCCGTTCACCTTCCTCGCCGCCGCCCTCAGCGGCGACGCGGGCGCCAACATCCTGGACGGCACCACCGACCTCGGCTGGACGTTCCTCATCGTCAGCGGCGTCGGCTCGGTGATCGGCTCCATGATCACCTTCCCGATCACGGCCGGCGTCACCGTCCTGCTCTACATCGACCAGCGCATCCGCCACGAGGCCCTCGACCTCGAACTGGCCCGTGCGGCCGGCATCCAGGACCACGGCACCCACACTCCGGGGAGCTGAACGGGTGGGCTTCACGGGGGGAGTTCTCACAACGGCGTCAGCACTGCCGGACACAGCCGCACGCGCCCTGCTCGGCGCGGGCGACGCATCGGTACAGCCCGTGCTCGGCGTCCGCGACGCATCCGTGCGAGCGCTGTCGCGCTCTGCCGACACATCCGTGCTGTCGCTGCTCGCCCGCTCCGACGACGAGCCGCCCCTGACGATCCCGCGCGACCCCGCGCGGGAAGCGGCCCGGCGCGAGCTGTCCAAGGGCATGTACCACGAGAACGACCCCAGCTGGTTCCAGCGCGCCCTGGACGCCTTCTGGGACTGGGTCGAGGCCCTGTTCAACAGCGCCTCGACCGTGACCCCCGGAGGACCGCTCGGCCTGGTCGTCGTCATCCTGGTCGTCGTGGCGGTGATCGGCGCCCTGTGGTGGCGCCTGGGCACCCCACGCCGCCAACCCACCTCCTCCGCCGCCCTGTTCGACGACCGCCCCCGCAGCGCCGCCGAACACCGCGCCGCCGCCGAGGCACACGCCGCCCAGGCCCACTGGAACCAGGCAGTCCAGGAGCGCATGCGCGCCATCGTCCGCTCCCTGGAGGAACGCGCACTCCTCGACGTCCGCCCCGGCCGCACCGCGGACGAGGCCGCCGCCGAAGCGGGCCGCTCCCTCCCCACCCACACGGACCGACTGCGCGCCGCCGCCGGTGACTTCGACGACGTGACATACGGTGGCCGGACCGCGACCCGGCAGGCGTACCAGCACATCGCGGAACTCGACCGCGACCTGGAGAACACCAAGCCCCAACTCGCGAGCAGCGCCCCCAACACAGCGCACAACGCCCGCCAGGGAGCCGCCGAATGACCACCGAGGCCACGCTCCCCTCCACCTCGGCCTCGCCCACCGCCCGCCAGCTGTGGACCCGCGCGCGAGGTGTCGCGCTCGCCGTCGTGCTCCTGCTGACGGCGGCCGTCGTGATCGCCACGATCCGCTCCGACGCCCGGCACGGCGCCCTCGACCCACGCTCCGCCGACCCCAAGGGCAGCCGGGCCGTCGCCGAGCTGCTCGCCGACCGCGGCGTGGACACGCGCGTCGTCGCCACCCTGGACGAGGCACGCGCCGCGTCCGCCGAGGACACCACTCTCCTGGTCGCCGACCCCGACCTGTTGACGCACCGTCAACAGTCCGAGCTGCGCTCGGCCACCGCAGGCACCGGCGGTCGAACCGTCCTCGTCGCCCCCGGCAGCTGGTCCGTCGAACGCCTCGTCCCCGGGGTCACCGCCGACCCCGCCACCAGCCTCGACTCCGAGCTCGCCCCCGACTGCGCCCTGCCCGCCGCCCAGCGCGCCGGCACCGCCGACCTCGGCGGCGTCCGCTACACCACGACCCACCTCAACGCCGACGAGTGCTACCCCAGCGAGCGCCTGGCCACCCTCCTGCGCGTCCCGGAGACCACCGAAAACGGCGACACCGTCGTCCTCGGCTCGCCCGACATCTTCTACAACGAACGCCTCGACGAGCAGGGCAACGCCTCCCTCGCCCTCCAACTCCTCGGCTCCCGCCCCCATTTGGTCTGGTACCTCCCTTCGCTCTCCGACATGTCCGCCGCCGACGAGGACGACGAACGCAGCTTCTTCGACCTGCTCCCCTCTGGCTGGCTCTGGGGCACACTCCAGCTCTTCATCGCCGCAGCGCTGGCCGCCCTCTGGCGGGCACGCCGACTGGGCCCCCTCGTGCCCGAAAAACTCCCCGTGGCGATCCGCGCCTCCGAAACCGTCGAAGGCCGCGCCCGCCTCTACCGCAAGGCGAACGCCCGCGACCGCGCGGCCGGCGCTCTTCGCTCCACAACCCGCACGCGCCTCGCCCCCCTTGTCGGTGTCCCCGTCTCCCAGGCGCACGCGCCCGAGGCCCTGCTCCCCGCCCTGTCCGCTCACCTCCACAACCACGGAGACGGACAGGCCCTGCAGACTCTCCTCTTCGGCCCGCCGCCCGGCGACGACGCGGCACTCATCTCCCTCGCCGACCAACTCGACGCCCTCGAAAGAGAGGTACGCCGTCCATGATGGACCCGACCACTGACAACGCCGGGACCACCGGGGACCCGGGCACCGCCCGCGCATCCCTGGAAGCCCTGCGCGCCGAGATCGCCAAAGCCGTGGTCGGCCAGGACCCCGCCGTGACCGGCCTCGTCGTCGCCCTCCTCTGCCGCGGACACGTCCTACTAGAAGGAGTCCCCGGGGTCGCCAAAACGTTGCTCGTGCGCGCCCTCGCATCCGCACTCGAACTCGACACCAAGCGCGTCCAGTTCACCCCCGACCTCATGCCGAGCGACGTGACGGGCTCCCTCGTCTACGACACCCGCTCCGCCGAGTTCTCCTTCCAGCCCGGCCCGGTCTTCACCAACCTCCTCCTCGCGGACGAGATCAACCGCACCCCGCCGAAGACTCAGTCGTCCCTGCTGGAAGCCATGGAGGAACGACAGGTCACGGTCGACGGCACGCCCCGCCCGCTCCCGGACCCCTTCCTCGTCGCGGCGACCCAGAACCCGGTCGAGTACGAGGGCACCTATCCCCTCCCCGAGGCCCAGCTGGACCGTTTCCTCCTCAAGCTCACGATCCCGCTCCCCTCCCGCCAGGACGAGATCGACGTCCTCACCCGCCACGCCGAGGGCTTCAACCCGCGCGACCTCCGCTCCGCCGGCGTCCGCCCCGTAGCAGGCCCCGCCGACCTGGAAGCCGCTCGCGCGGCAGTGGCCAAGACGACGATCTCCCCCGAGATCACGGCCTACGTCGTCGACATCTGCCGAGCCACCCGCGAGTCTCCGTCTCTGACCCTGGGCGTCTCCCCACGCGGCGCCACGGCGCTCCTCGCCACCGCCCGCGCCTGGGCCTGGCTGACCGGCCGCGACTACGTCATCCCCGACGACGTGAAGGCCCTGGCCCTGCCCACCCTCCGCCACCGCGTACAGCTCCGCCCGGAAGCCGAGATGGAAGGCGTCACCGCAGACTCCGTGATCAACGCGATCCTCGCCCACGTCCCCGTCCCCCGCTGATGGCACTCACCGGACGCGCCGCCCTCCTGGCGGCCCTGGGCTCCCTCCCCGTAGGCATCTGGGACCCCAGCTGGACAGGCATCCTCGCGGTCAACGCCCCCTTGCTGGCAGCCTGCGCCTGCGACTTCGCACTCGCCGCACCGGTACGCCGACTGCGCCTGACCCGCTCCGGCGACACCTCCGCACGCCTGGTCGAAACGGCCGACGTGACCCTCATGATCACCAACCCGTCCAGCCGCCCACTCCGCGCCCACCTCCGCGACGCCTGGCCCCCCAGCAGCTGGGAGCCCGGCACGGAAATGGCGGCCTCCCGCCACCGCGTGACGATCCCGCCCGGCGAACGCCGCCGCATCACCACTCGTCTACGCCCCACCCGCAGAGGCGACCGCCAGGCTGACCGCGTGACGATCCGCTCCTACGGCCCCCTTGGCCTCTTCTCCCGCCAGGGCACCCACAATGTCCCCTGGACGGTACGCGTCCTCCCCCCGTTCACGAGCCGCAAGCACCTGCCCTCCAAACTGGCCCGCCTGCGCGAACTCGACGGCCGCACCAGCGTCCTCACCCGCGGCGAAGGCACAGAATTCGACAGCCTGCGCGAGTACGTCCCCGGCGACGACACCCGCTCCATCGACTGGCGTGCTACAGCCCGACAGTCCACGGTCGCGGTACGCACCTGGCGCCCCGAACGCGACCGCCACATCCTCCTCGTCCTGGACACGGGCCGAACGTCAGCAGGACGAGTCGGCGATGCCCCGCGCCTCGACGCCTCCATGGACGCAGCTCTGCTCCTGGCCGCCCTCGCTTCCCGAGCCGGCGACCGTGTCGACCTCCTCGCCTACGACCGCCGCGTACGCGCCCTGGTCCAAGGCCGCACAGCCGGCGACGTCCTGCCGTCCCTGGTCAACGCGATGGCCACACTCGAACCGGAACTGATCGAGACGGACGCCCGAGGCCTCACAGCCACAGCTCTCCGTACGGCCCCCCGCCACTCCCTGATCGTGCTGCTCACCACCCTGGACGCGACCCCGATCGAGGAAGGCCTGCTCCCCGTCCTCTCCCAGCTCACCCAACGCCACACAGTCCTGCTCGCATCAGTGTCGGATCCCCATATCGCCGGCATGGCAACGGCCCGCGGAAACACGGACGCCGTCTACGAGGCCGCAGCCGCCGCCCAGGCCCAGAACGAACGCCACCGCACAGCAGACCAACTCCGCCGACACGGCGTCACAGTCGTCGACGGAACACCGGAAGACTTGGCGCCGGCTCTGGCAGACGCGTACCTGGCCCTCAAGGCAGCAGGCCGCCTGTAGTTTGGAATGAATTGCAAGCCCTTCTACGGGAGGGCTCATGCACAGTGCCTA